>CAZPLS010000109.1:0-2539 GCA_964587685.1 uncultured Dialister sp. | reverse complement strand
CGCTTTATAACGAGAGCGATTATTCCGTAGTCGTTGACGGCGTAGAGTACGAACCCGGCGACGTGATCGCAGTCCTTACAACTGACGAGGACGGCAATATCACAACCGCAAGCGACTACCTGCCTTACGGCGAATACAGGCTGGTCGAAACCAAAGCCCCTGACGGCTACCTGTTAAGCGGGAATCTTGAGACAACCTTTACAATCGAAGAGGAAGGCGTGATCGTGGATCTTACAGGAAGCGATGATGCCATATCCGATCAGGTTAAAAGGGGCGACGTTGAGCTTATCAAGGTTGGGGAATCTTCAGGTTCATCCAACATGGAAAGGCTTGCAAACGTGCCGTTCAGGATAACGTCCCTTACCACAGGAGAGAGCCATATCATAGTAACCGACGCCAACGGACAGGCATCGACCGCAAGCTCGTGGAACCCCCACAGCCAGAACACCAACAGGGGCGAAACAGAGTACGACGGGGTTTGGTTCAACGGCTACAACGACGAAGAGACAGGCGCAGAAGTTGATGACTCCCTTGGGGCATTGCCGTATGACACCTATCTTTTGGAAGAGATACGCTGTGACGCGAACGAAGGGTACAGCCTGATAAGCGTGCAGTTCACGGTTTACAGGGACAGCGTAACCATTGACCTTGGAACACTTGACAATCAGGAGATAATCATTGAGGAACCCGAAAAAGAGTATACCGACGAGTCCATGACCGAGGAAACTTACGTGGAAGTAGGCGACGAGATCGGCTATACGCTTGTCTGGGCAAACCAGTCAGGCTATACGGCGGACATAACGCTTTATGATACGCTTTCCGCTGGGCTGACTTATAACGAAGGCAGCGCTGACGTAGAGCCAGCCGAGATCATCGAAAACGAAGACGGGACAACCACAATCGTGTGGGTGATCGAGGAAGCGGAAGCCTACACATCAGGCACGGTAAGCTACACGGTGACAGTAAACGAAAACGCCCTGACAGAAGATGAAGGCTATAGCGTAAACAACATGTACGAGCTTCAGATTGGGAACGACCCTGCGGAGTTCATCGAAGACCTGTACAACCCGCTTACGCCGCCTGAAGAACCCGCAAAAGAGTACACCGATGAAGACATGACCGAGGAAACTTACGTAGAGGTTGGGGATGAGATCGGATATACGCTTACTTGGGCTAACAGCAAGGGAAACGCGGCAGACATAACTTTGTACGACACCTTATCAGCTGGGCTGACTTATAACGAAGGCAGCGCTGACGTAGAGCCAGCCGAGATCATCGAAAACGAAGACGGGACAACCACAATCGTGTGGGTGATCGAGGAAGCGGAAGCCTACACATCAGGCACGGTAAGCTACACGGCAACAGTAAACGAAACAGCCCGTACAGAGGACGAAGGCTACAGCGTAAACAACTCATACGAGCTTCAGATCGGGAACGACCCCAAAGAGTTAATTGAAGACCTGTACAACCCTGTTATACCGGAACTGCCCGATCCTGCAAAAGAATACACCGACAACGCAATGACCGAGGATACTTACGTATCGGTAGGCGACGAGATAGGCTACACGCTCACTTGGTCGAACAGCACTGATAAAGCCACAACCATCACACTCTATGACACGCTTTCTGCAGGTCTTACCTACAATGAGGGAAGCGCAAACATAGAGCCTGACGAGATAATCAGCAACGAGGACGGGACGACAACTATCGTATGGACTATCGAGGCGGATGCACTCACATCAGGCAAGGTAAGATATACGGCGACAGTAAACGAGAACGCCCTGACAGAAGATGAAGGCTACAGCGTCAACAACAGGTACGAGCTTCAGGTTGGGAATAATCCTGCGGAGTTCATCGAAGACCTGTACAACCCTGTTACGCCTGAACTGCCCGATCCTGCAAAAGAATACACTGACAGCAGCATGACCGAAGATACTTACGTATCGGTAGGCGACGAGATAGGCTACACGCTCACTTGGTCGAACAGCACTGATAAAGCCACAACCATCACACTCTATGACACGCTTTCTGCAGGTCTTACCTATAACGAAGGCAGCGCGAGCATGGAGCCGACAGAAATAATCAACAACGAGGACGGGACGACAACCCTTATATGGGTAATCGAAGACGCAGAAGCACGTTCCTACGGAACGGTATGCTATACCGTAACAGTCAATGACAATGCTTTGACCGAGGCCGAAAATTACAGGGTAATCAACAAGTATGAGATCCAGTTCGGCACGGAAGACAAGCAGTTCGTAGGCGACTTGGAGAACCCGTTAAAGACCACGTGCGAGACCACGACTTGCACAACCACCAGTACGCCGCAGACGGGCGACACCGGCAACATGACGGCGATCATCGCATCCATCATTGGGCTGGGAATAGCCTTTGTGGCACTGTTCATGTACAGGAGGCGCATCGCCAACAGGTAAAAAGCATTTTAGTGGGCTGCTTGAGTTTCATCGGGCGGTCCACACCATAGCAAATTAAATCATTACACACAAAGATAAGTCCGGGGCCTTATGCTTCGGGCTTT
>CAZPLS010000108.1:0-2646 GCA_964587685.1 uncultured Dialister sp. | reverse complement strand
TCCTTTGACGGTAGCTGCGAACACTCTCAAGGTTGAATACATCTAAATCCATTTCTTCAAGGACAAGCATATCCTGACTCTTATAAGAAGCATCTCGCACCATAGCCTGATACTCCTCTTTAGTGCAGCGGTAATCACCTTGGCCATTGCGTCGATACGTGTTAAGGGGATTACCGTTCACATAAACGGCTTGTAGCTGCGCTCTGCGCGGGGAACATTAATTACCACGATATGCTTACCATCAACCTCCTGAGTAAACATATCCTTAGAGGATAGTAGGTTTACACTGACTTTGTTTGGATTGTAGACAATATCCCAGAACTCTTTGATGAGCTTTTCTGGCTTAGACAAGCCCACCACATGTAAGGACTTATCTTCCAACTCTTCCACACCTAAAAGGATGATGCCACCATAGGTATTGGCGAAAGCTGAGTAAGTCTCCCAAATACTCTTAGGTAGGCCACCGAGAGCTTTCTTAGCCTTGATGCGGTTATTCTCCCGATATTGCTCAATCTTTGAAAAGTCAATCATGGGGATCCTTTCTCACTAGCTCAGTGATGTTTAATGCGACGCAGTTACACATGGGCTGTGTTGACATGTCTGTAGCGAAGCGCAAATCCTTCTTTTTAATATTCTTATCGTTTAATAGCTTCTAAGCTAGTTATAGCAAACTCTCATCATTAGTACCTTATAAATATGATATATATCGATAGCTATATTTTAACATAAGGAAATCAATTTATCGGTTACTTGTCCAATTTTCAGAATTGATATCATACTCATACTATTAGACATTTAATTAACAAAATCTAAGGTTTGCTTTAGGATAGAGTGATATAAAAGATGAACTGGGAAGCATTTTGTAAGTGTTGCCTTATGAATTGTCATTTATTTAAAGCAGTTAATTTTAGAAAGTTGGTTCTAATTGAAAAGAGAAAGAAACGAAAGACAAAAAAATAGACCTTACCTGCGCCGATTCAGCATAGTCATATGGTTTTATGCCTTTGTATTGACACTTGCGTTTGCTTTTGTCATTTATGCAACTGATATTTTACCACTTAGATACTTTTTGATTATAGTAGCGATACTTGTCATCCTTTTAGTAGTCTATGCCTTTTTTACACTTAGTCGAAAGACAAAGACTAAAGTACTTATCATCATAAATGTCTTATCTTTATTATTTATGAGTTTAGAAGGTCTAACCATATTTAAGATCTACGACAGTATAAACTTCTTAAAAGAAAACCTAGCAAATAACTATGAAACACATGTCTATGACATCATCGTAAATGTCGATTCTGATTATGAGGTTATAGAAGACATTGCTAATCTTACAGTTAAGACAGTACAAGACATGGATGACTTGTCTTTAGTTGAAGAAGAATTAGAAAAGATTGTAAGTGTTAATTTTGAATATGAAGAGTATGTTCTTACTCTTTTAACAGAGGTAGTTGAAGATAGCGATACTATAATCCTAGTTAGTTCTGGTAATTATGATGCCATGATAGAATACGATGATGATTTTGAAAATAGTGTTCGCATACTAGATACAATTAGTGTTTTAGTTGAAAAAGAAGAAACGTCAGTAGATATCAATGTCACCAATGAATCATTTGTTATCTATTTAAGTGGTATTGATACAAGAAGTGGTGCACTTCCCGCTAGAAGCCTAAGTGATGTCAATATCATCATCGCTGTTAATCCTACTACAAAAAATATTCTAATGGTGCACATTCCAAGAGACTACTATGTACAATTATCTGGTACAACTGGTCTAAGAGATAAATTAACCCATGCTGGTACAGCTGGTGGTATAGAACTGTGTATGTCGACTATTTCTGACTTACTAGGCATAGATATAGATTATTACATACGGCTTAACTTCAATTCTGTAATCAACTTAGTTGATGCGATTGGTGGAATAGAAGTTTATTCTGATGTTGATTATACTTTTACTGCTTATTCCAATGCTTATTGTACTTTCTATCCCGGTTATAACTATGTCGATGGACAGTGTGCTTTAGCCTTTGCCCGGGAAAGAAAAGCCTATGAGACAGGAGACAGTCATCGCGGTGAAAACCAAGAACAGATTATTGAATTGATCATTGAAAAAATTACTAGTTCAGCTACGCTAATAACTAATTACAGCAGTATTCTAAGTGCCTTAGATGGAACATTTGAAACCAACTTTACTATGGACGATATTACTAGTCTAATTAAGATGCAAATCAATGATTTGGCTACTTGGACAATTGAAACATATAACCTTGATGGTACTGGTGCTTACCTTCCAACATATAGTTATCCCAGCAGAAACTTATATGTTGTAGAGCCAGACATGGAGACGGTTGCTGAAGCTGTTAATCGTATAAATGAAGTATTGAACTCTACTCAAGAAGAAGTAGAAGAATAGAAAGACAATCCTATATCTAAACCTCTTTAGCCAAGATTAACTTTAGGACCAAAGGCCTTCTTATAGGTGCGTATGACAAGAGGTATAAAGATAATGATGACTACAACCTCAGCTATCGGATAGGCAGCCCAGACAGCAGTTAATGATATCCTGCCCAAGATATAGGCACATGGTATAAGAACGCCAATCTGTCTTAAGATTGATTGAATCATGGAAGTTGTGCCCTTACCAAA
>CAZPLS010000107.1:0-2673 GCA_964587685.1 uncultured Dialister sp. | reverse complement strand
ACAAACATCATTCCGGCAGCATGATTTTCAAAGAGGTGATATCTACATGGCAACAAACAGAAATCCCCGTTTTAAGGCATGCAGACGTTTCGGCGTAAACATTTACGGCCATTCGAAAGCGTTAAAACGGCAGCCCGCTGACGCCCGTCAGAAGAAGCAGTCTGAATACGGCACACAGCTTGCAGAAAAACAGAAGGTAAAAGCGATGTACAACGTTCTGGAAAGACAGTTCTATCGCTACTATGATAAAGCGAACCGCATGGAAGGCGTCACCGGCGCCAACCTGCTCTTCCTGCTCGAAACCAGACTGGACAACCTGGTATACCGCGCAGGGTTCGCCCGCTCCATCCGTCAGGCGCGCCAGATGGTCAACCACGGCCTCATCAATGTAAACGGCCGCCGCGTGGACATCCCGTCCTACCCCGTTCGTCCGGGCCAGGTCATCTCCCTCCGGGATGAATACCGCACCAACGACATGTTCAAGCAGTCCTTCCAGGATCTGAAGACCTTTGATCTTCCCTACATCGAAAAGAGCTTCGACAACTGGACCGCTACGCTCACCCGCATGCCGCTCCGCGACGAGCTCCCCTACAAAGACGACGTCAACGAAACGTACATCGTCGAATTGTACTCCAAGTAATTCATTCCAATCGAAAACAGGATGCCTTCGGGCATCCTGTTTTTGATTGTCGCCAACCGGCCCGGCTATGCGCCGGTATCGCATCTCCCCGGCTATCCTTCCAGGGACAGCGTATCCCGATGGAGCGAGATTTTCCGGGTGTGCCATACATCGAGAGTGGATCGGTGGCCGATGCTCACCACGGTGACGCCGGGCAGCTCGGTGAGGCGCATGTACACGCTCGTTTCCATCTCCTCATCCATGGCGGAGGTGGCTTCGTCGAGGAAGACCCAGCGCGGTTTTCGGAGGAAGACGCGCACAAAGGCGAGCCGCTGCTGCTCCCCGAGGGAGAGGACATGGCCCCAGTCGCGCTCTTCATCGAGGAAGGGCACCAGGTGCGCCAGGCCGCATTCCTCAAGGAGCGGCACGAGCGCGCTGTCTTCGGCGGGCCGCCCCGGATAGGACGCCGCTTCCCGAAGCGTCCCCATGGGCATGTACGGCTTCTGGGGAATAAAGAAGGTGTCCTCCCGGGGCGGCTGAACGAGCGTGCCCGACGCATAGGGCCAGAACCCGGCGAGCACGCGGAGGAGCGTGGATTTTCCGCTGCCCGACGCCCCCTTGATGAGTACCTTTTCCCCTGCCTGAATGAGGCAGTTTACCCCGCGCAGGAGAATCCGCCCGCCGGGCAGGCCGATATCGGCGCCGCGAAGCGCCGTGGCGGTTTCCCCTGCCTCGGTGGACAGGCGCGCCGCCGCCTCATCGGTTTCACTCTGAATCTGCCGGATGTGATCGTCGAAGGACAGCAGACGGTTTGCACAGGACTGCCATTCGGCCAGACTGGCGTACACATCCACGAAGTAGGACATGGAATCCTGCACCTTGCCGAAGCAGTTGGCGATCTGCATGAGGCCGCCCAGAGAGATTTCCTTCCCCAGGTACCGGGGCGCTGTCACAACGAAGGGGAAAATGATGGCAATCTGGCCGTAGCAGTTGGTGAGCCAGGAGAGCTGCTTCTGCTTGCGGATGATGTCCGTCATGTTGGCAAGCACCCGGCGGAACCGGCGCAGGAGGTACCCCTTTTCCTCCGCCGCCCCGTCGTAGAAGGCCACGCTTTCCGACGCGTCGCGGAGGCGCACCATGCCGAAGCGGAAATCCGCCTCATAGCGCTGCTGCACGAAATTCAGCCCCACCAGGCGGTGCCCCAGCCTGTGCGTCACCCAGGTGCCGGCGATGGAATAAAAAAGAGCCGTCCACACCAGGTACCCGTACACGTGGTATTCCGTTCCGCCCAGGGTGAACGAAAGGGGCTCGGACAGCTCCCACAGGATGAAAATAAAGCAGAAAATGGTCACCACCGCGCGGAGAAGCCCCAGAAAGAAGGCCGGCGTCTGCAGGGTAAAGAGGCGGATGTCCTCGGAAATTCGCTGGTCCGGGTTGTCCGCCGCCCCCTGCCCGAACATTTCCATCCGGTAGTACATCTGGTGCGTCGTCCACCGCTCCAGGTAGGTGCGCGTCATCCAGTCCCGCCAGCGCAGGGACAGCTTCTGCTGCAGGTAGTAGGCGTAGACGGAAAAAGCAATGTGCGCGAAGGCCAGCCCCGTGAAGGTAAGGAAGGAATGGTACACCTCGTCGGCGTCATAATTCTGCAGCGCGCTGTAGAAGGAATTGTACCATTCGTTCAGAAGAAGCGTCATGTATACGGCCGCCAGGGTGAGCCCCACCATCCCGGCCAGGTACAGCCACGCCGTCCTCCGTTCCTCACTTTTCCAGTAAGCGCCGATCAGCCGGAAAAGCGGCCGTCCCCACATGCGATGCTCCCTGTCCGTTCCCATATCTGTCCTCCTCTGTGATAGAATACTTTTTTCATTATACGAGCTATTGGCCAAATTTCCTACAGAAATCTAAAAACCACCGATTGTATCCGCTTTCCGTGCTTACCCACGAGAGCAAAGTCAGATCCATGTACATCTAATCGCCCCGCTGGTAGAGGTGGATGGTGCAGTTCTGGTCATTCAACACGACTTGAAACTGCTGGTTCGGTATGGCCTGTAACG
>CAZPLS010000106.1:0-2734 GCA_964587685.1 uncultured Dialister sp. | reverse complement strand
TTAATTATTGGATATATAAACAATTAATCTTGAATAGCTAATGTTTACTATCCTCAATTTTTACCTTGGTGATGTCTAACCAGCGTACAAAAAAGGCTCAAAATGATGAAAATTCACTTTTCCCATTTCTTCTTGGGCGTTGTAGATTCAGGCCATGGAAAATTGGATTGATACTCACATTACGCTACCTCTTCATGTAACGATTTCAGAAGAGAAGGAGAATGCAATCTCCCACTTCTTTGGATTGGCTCTCGCTATTGTCGGATTCTTCTATGTTGTATTCTCCTCGGGATGCAATCTTGGAATGGTCGTATTCGCAATTTCCAATATTGTGCTCTATGCCGCTTCTGCGTTCTATCATGCATTGTCAAAGGGAACTGCGAAGAAGATTCTGAGAGTCTTTGACCACAGTGCGATATATATTCTGATAGCTGGTTCTTATACGCCTGTTCTTCTTCATGTAGCGACGCCTTTGACTAAGGCCTATGCTCTATTCATGTGGGCGATTACCGTTCTTGGTATTCTGCTTACGCTTCGCTTCTGGGGAAGGCTGTATGTTCTTCATGTAATACTCTATGGGGTCATGGGCTGGTCGATTGTCTTTTTCTGGAATTCTGTGATTCCATCCATCCCCGCAGGACTTCTTAGATACATGCTTCTTGGTGGGATAACCTATACTGTTGGAATGATCTTCTACGGTGTTAAGAAGATTCCCCATAATCATCTTATCTGGCATATCTTCGTGCTTGCTGGAAGCATATTCTTCTTTGTCGGCTATAGCTTGTATCTGCTTGCATAATCGATTCGTTGTGTACACTATATTCCCATGAAGACAAATGCTATGAGGATTTTGGAATCCCTTTCCATACCATATAGTGTGCACGAATACGCGTATGATGAAGAAAACCTTGATGCAGTGCATGCTGCAAAAAGCATCGGATTGGATCCGGAGTGCGTATTCAAAACGATTGTCATGAGAAGCAATGCAAATGCAATCTTCGTCTTCTGTCTGCCAGCTGAATTTGAAGTCTCCTTGAAGAAAGCCCGAACGCTGACAGGAAGCAAGGAAATAGACCTTGTAAAGCAATCAGAACTCCTGTCTTTGACCGGGTATATAAGGGGAGGCTGCTCGCCTTTGGGAATGAAAAAGCGCTATCCGACATTCATTGAAGAGACAGCGCTTCTTGAAGATAGAATCTACGTAAGTGCAGGGGTTCGCGGAATGCAGCTTGCTCTGGATCCTGAGGATTTGAGAAGAGCTGCCGATGCGGTTTTCGCAGACTTTACTTGATAACTTTAACCCTTCCTGGATTACGCGGTTTTTTCTCCGCATTCACTACAGGATAGCCAAGGATGCAGTTGCCAATACCTCTCCATTCGCCATCTACGCCCAGTTCTTTCAGAAGAGCTTTTCCTTCTTCTGTTTCATACACTTCATATGCTCTATTGATCCAGCATGAACCAAGTCCAAGTGCATATGCTGCGTTCATCAGGTTGCCAAGTGCAAGGCTTCCATCTTCAACTCCATGCCTAGCGTCCTTGGGAACGAGCACGACAATAACAGTCGGTGCGCCATAGAATGGATCTTTATCGGATCCCATGACAGCTGCGTTCATCTTAGACATCTTCTTGATTACCTCTTTATCCTGCACAACTAGGAAGAACGGAGTCTGTCTCCCCATTGCCGTTGGTGCATAGAGGCCTGCTTCAAGAACAGCATTGAGTTCTTCGTCTTTTATCTGCTCGCTTTTATAGTTTCGACAGCTTCTTCTTTCAATTAGGGCATTGATTATCTCGTTCATGTTATCCTCCTGACTAATAATATAATGGAAAATAAAACTGATTGCAGAAATTAGTGAGAAAAAACCGCCTATCATTATAGCAATTTTTTGTTTTGTAGAATCTTGCGATTACGTATCTTTCATATAATAATCATCATATAAGGAGGCGTTATGAAAATAAGAAAAGCTATTGTTCTCGTTCTTGCCGTGTGCTTTATTGCTTTGCCGCTCTTTGCAGGTGGAAATGAAGAAAGCACAGAGAACGACAAAATCGTATTGAGGCTGTATTGGTGGGGAAACCAGCTGAGAAACGATCAGACAGCCAAAGTCATTGCTCTTTATGAGGAATTGCATCCGGAGATCGATATCCAGCCGGAGTTCACCGACTGGTCAGGGTACTGGGATCGCCTTGCTGCTTTCACAGCCGGTGGTAATACCCCTGATATCATAACGATGGCATACACGTACTACAATCAGTATCAAGAGAATGGCATTCTTGCTGATCTTACCCCGTTCATCGAGGATGGAACCATTGATACGACGAACATTCCCGATAGCATTATCGAGAGCGGTTCAACCGATGGCCATTGCTATGCGATTTCCCTTGGAAGCAATGCGCTGGCAATGTTCTATGACAAGGAACTGGTAGAGAGCCTTGGTATTGAGATCCCGATCCAGCCGACCTTTGAGGAACTTTATGCTATCGGCGAGGAAATCTATGAGAAGACAGGTGTGAAGACATACTTCGATGGTGGCATCAACATGATGCACATCGTTGCAAGGACGAATGGCAACCAGATATTCAATGAACTGGCAGAAGGGGATAGCTCTTCAACACTTGAGCATTTCAGAAATGTTGCTGCTTTCAATGCTTCGCCAGCGGCTGTCTCTCCGGATATCCTTACTGAAAAGGATCCTAATATCGTTGAGACAAAACCTATCAATGATGGAAC
>CAZPLS010000105.1:0-2751 GCA_964587685.1 uncultured Dialister sp. | reverse complement strand
CTCGAGAAAATCGTTATGAGTCTCGTTCTGGCATTTGTCACCGCAATCACCTTTGCGAACGTTGTAGTTCGTAAAGTCAGCAACAGCCAGTTCGCTTGGACGGAGGAACTGGTTATTAATTTGTTTGTGTTGCTGATCATGCTTGGCTGTGCGCTGTGCGTGCGTGAGGGGAGCCTCATCAGCCTTTCTCTAATCTTCGACCGCTTAAAGCTCGGCGGCAAGAAAATTTTCGTAGTGATCACCACGGTCGTCAACACGATATTCTGGGTTCTGCTTCTCTGGACCGGCTGGGAGAAGGTGCTCTCTCAGATTGAATCCGGCAAGCATACCTCTTCCTTGGGCTGGTCGGAATGGGTGTTTACCATCTACCTGCCAATCGGCGCTGTTTTCTTGATCCTGCATTCCATTGAATTCTTTGTGGACTTCATGCATGGTTCCGAGGAAGATAAAACGCTTGAAGAGGGAGGAAACGACGAATGATTAACTTTATCCTATTTGCGTCATTCTTTGTAATGCTGTTTTTGAACATCCCCATCGGCGTCAGCTTAGGCATGTCTTCCGTTTTCGCCATGCTGTATGCCGGCGACCAATTTTCAATTGTTCCTACCAACGTCTACAACGGCATGGCAAAGTTCTTGCTTCTGGCCATTCCGTTCTTCGTTCTTTCCGGTAACATCATGGCTAAAGCCGGCATCTCCACCCGACTGGTTCAGTTCATAGACGACTGTATCGGGCATCGCCGCGGCGGAATCGCCATCGTGTGCGTAATAGTGGCGTGCTTCTTCGGCGCGATTTCCGGTTCCGGACCCGCTACCGTAGCCGCTCTGGGAATCATCCTGATTCCTGCCATGATTAACCGCGGCGGATTTTCCGCACCGTTCTCCGCCGCCCTGATGGCCAGCGCTTCATCGATTGCCATCGTCATTCCGCCTTCTATCGCATTCGTGGTTTACGCCTCCATCACCGGCGTATCTGTGGGCGATATGTTCATGGGCGGCGTCATCCCCGGCATCATGATGGGCTTAGCTCTGATCGTCGTTATCATGATCACGGTTCGCAAGCAAGGCCTTACCGCTTCCCGTGAGAAAGCCAGCTGGGGTGACCGTTGGAAGTCTTTCCGCTCAACATTCTGGGGCTTTTTGATGCCCGTCATAATCCTTGGCGGTATCTACAGCGGTATCTTCACTCCCACCGAGGCAGCTGCTGTCTCCGTGGTGTACGGACTGCTCGTCGGTCTGTTTATCTATCGCGAGGTTAAGCTCCGCGACCTGTATGATTTGCTGGTGGATTCCGCAAAGACTACCGGTAGCGTAATGATCATCATCGGTGCCGCAACCCTGTTCAGCTACGTCTGCACGGTTCATGGTATTTCCGGCGCCGCACAGGATTTGCTCTTAAGCATCTCCAGTAACAAGTACATCTTCCTGCTGATCGTAAACGTAATTTTCCTGATCGCAGGCTGCTTCGTGGATGCCAACTCCGCGTTGTACATTTTCATCCCGATCATGTACCCCGTGGCCACCCAGCTGGGTGTCGACCCCATCCACTTCGGTGTGCTCTGCACCGTGAACCTCGCCATAGGACAGGTAACCCCTCCCGTGGGTGTCAACCTGTTTGTGGCCATCGGAATCAGCGGAAAACTGGAGAACATCAAGGACAAGACCAGAGTTACTATCGAGACCATATCCAAGGCCGTGTGGCCCCAGATAGTGGCTTGCGTAATCGCTCTTATGCTGATTACCTATATCCCCTTCTTCTCCACGTTTTTCTTGTAAAAACCTTACCGGATCTGCCGTCACTCACGTGACTTAAGATAAAAGCAATATCAACTATATTATTAAGGAGGAAAAAAACAATGAAAAAGCTTCTTGCATTGCTCCTCGCAATGGCTCTCGGCTTTTCTCTGGCCGGTTGCAGTTCGAGCACCACTGACAGCAGCAGTTCTGACAGCAGTTCTGCTACCGCAACTACCGACAGCAGCGAAACCGTTTTTGAAGAGCAGACTTGGAAATTCGCCTGCTCCGCCACTGAGAACACCCCTTGGGCCGACATGGGCTACGAGTTCGCTGAACTTATCAGCGAGGCTACGGGCGGCGCTATCACCGTTGAGGTTTATGCTTCCGACCAGCTGACCGCCAGCAACCAGACCGAGGGTATCCAGGGCGTTATTGACGGAACCATAGAGCTGTCTGCTCACTCCAACATCATTTACTCCAACTTCGATCAGCGCCTTAACGTTGTTTCCCTGCCTTTCCTGTTCGACTCCTTTGACGATGTCGATGCCAAATTAGACGGCGAAGCAGGCGAGGCTCTGGCTGAGGTTGTTGAAGATATGGGCCTTCATCTGCTGGGAATCGCTGAGAACGGCTTCCGCCACGTTACCAACAGCGTACGTGCCATTGAATCCTTAGAGGACATGTCAGGTCTGAAACTGCGTGTGGCCGGCTCGGAGCTGCTTAACGAGATCTACACCGCTTGGGGAGCTAACTGGACCAACGCCAACTGGTCAGAGGTTTACACCGGACTGCAGACCGGAACCTATGACGGACAGGAGAATCCGCTTCCTACAGCAGACGGCGCTTCCATTGACGAGGTTCAGGATTACGTTACCTACTGGACCGGCGTATATGACTGCATCTTCTTCACCATGAACGCCGATCTCTACAACTCCCTGTCTGAAGAACTTCAGGCAATCGTTGATGAGTGCGGACAGCAGGCCGCTCAGAATCAGCGTGAAGCAGAGCGTGCTCA
>CAZPLS010000104.1:0-2790 GCA_964587685.1 uncultured Dialister sp. | reverse complement strand
AGCAGACGCACATGCCGAGAAGGCAGGGTCATGCGCTTTTGATTGACCATCAGCTGTATATGCGTGATGAGATTAAGCAGGCACATCAGTCCCGAAAGTCCGAACACCACCACCCAGCGTGGCAGCAGGTCGTCTTCTCCATTGGTACCGATAAGTCCGCTCGGCACGAGCTCAGGGATCTGATCCCACATACGCACCCCCATGACAATGGGCAGCGCACAGGCAATCATCGTCACGGCAAGCAGCAGATATGCCTTTTCTCTGGACACATGCTTTCCAAAGATCTTGGCGCTCTCCGCTTCCATCATCCTCTCCTGGGCAGTCTTTTTCTGGCGTTTGCTCATGTTGGAATAGTAGCCTCCTACGAAGTTTTAGTTACGTTGTATAGATACGCCCTGTCACGTAATCAAACAGACAGGATCTTCCAGGCGCACCATATCAGAAGAAGCCCCATTACTATGTTAATGGGTTTGTTGAAACGTTTGTAAACGGGGAACAACAGCGTCCCCACCGTAGCCCAAATCAGGTTCCCCATTCCCGCGCAGGCCGCCATGGTGACGGCAAATCCCAGCACCACCGAGACGCTGAACCCGAGCGGCAGGATATATCCCGAATAGGCGGCAATGCCCAACATCATGATCTTTACATTTAGAAACTGCAGCAAAAACCCGTTGATGTAGGACAAGGGCTGATCCTTGGTATCGGTATCGGTATTGGCGCTCTTTTTGAAGAGAAGCTTGTACACAAGATAGAGGATATACGCCGCGCCTATATACTTGGCAACCGGCACGATCTGCGGCACCAGCTCACCCAGCACGGCACATCCGAAGCCGCAAATGAGCATAATACTCAGCAGACCCGACCAAATCCCCAGAATCAGGGAAAAGCACTTTTTAAAGCCGTACTTGCTGGTAACGCTCAGCAGCAGGATGTTGTTAGGGCCGGGAGAAAACGTGGTTGCACAGGCATATGCTGCCAGTTCCAAATATAAAGTCATAGCGTTAGCCTCTCTCACACGATGAAGCCCGCACAGTTCCGTGCGGGCTGTGCAGGCAAACTTTTGTTACTTATTAGATGTATGGATCGCGCGCTTTTCAGCCTGTAGGGCAGCCTCGCGCATGGTTTCGGTCACCGTGGGGTGAGAATGGATGGTTTCGATTATCTCATCCAGAGTCATCTCTCCGCCGATAGCCAAAGCCCCTTCGGCGATGAGATCGGTTGCACGAGGTCCGATGATGTGCATCCCCAGAATCTCGCCGTACTCCTTTCCGGCAATGATCTTAACCAGACCCTCTCCGCCGTTGATAATCAGCGCCTTGCCGTTGGCTGCCATGGGGAATTTGCCCACCTTGTACTCCAGCCCTTTAGCCTTGCACTGTTCCTCGGTGAGCCCCACGGAAGCAGCCTCCGGGAACATATACACGCAGGTGGGGTTGGTCTTCTCGTCGTACAAGACATCCATTCCCATGATATTCTCGGCAGCCACCTCGCCCATGGCGGAAGCAGTGTGAGCCAGCTGGGCATGGCCGAATACGCAGTCGCCGATGGCATACACGCCGGGGACGTTGGTTTCCATTTTGTCGTTGACCAGAATCCGACCGCGATCGTGTTTGATACCTGCGGCTTCCAGATTCAGACCGTCGGTGTAGGCCTTACGGCCGATCGCCACCAGAACCTTCTCCGCCTCAAAGCTGACCGTCTTTCCATCCTTGTTCTTACATACCACCTTAGCACCTATCGGGGACTCCTCGATAGCCTGCACTGGGCATTCCAGATTGAATTCTATTCCCATCTTTTTCATGTGGGCAACACCGATCTTGGTGAGATCGCCGTCCAGCATGGGCAGCATATGATCCAGCGCCTCCACCACGGTGATTTTCGTGCCGAAAGCCGCATACGCACACGCCAGCTCCAGTCCGATGACACCGCCGCCTATGACCACCATATTCTTAGGCAGTTCCTCTAATGAGAGGGCTCCGGTGGAATCGATACAGTTGGGATTCTCCTTTAAGCCGGGGATTGGCGGCTGAGCGTTCACGGAACCGGTAGCCACAATTATGGCATCGGCCGTCATCTCTTCGGTAGTGCCGTCCGCTTTCTTCACGGAGAGCTTTTTCTGCCCCACGAAAGCTGCCTCACCGTCGATCTTCTTGACCTTATTCATTTTCAAAAGGCTCGCGATACCGCTGGTGAGCTTGTTTGAGATCTCGTTCTTGTGGGCGATGACTTGGCGGAAATTGACCTTGACGCCTTCTACTTCCACTCCGATCTCCTTGCCCTGATTCTTGATATCCTCCAGAAGTTCGGCGCTGTGAAGCAGGCACTTGGTAGGGATGCAGCCTACATTCAGGCAGGTGCCGCCCAAATACTGCTTCTCAACCACAGTGACCTTGGCGCCCAGCTGCGCGGCGCGGATGGCTGCAACATAGCCTCCCGGGCCGCCGCCAATGACAATTACACTGGTATCGCCTTCCTTCTTTATACTCTTCTCATAAGCCATTGGAATGTTCCTCTCTTTACAGCAAGATAGTCATGGGGTTCTGCAGCAAGTCTCGCAGATCCATCTGGAAACCAGCCACCACGGCGCCGTCCAGCGTCCGGTGATCCATTGTGACGGACAAACGCATAACCTTTCGAACCTCCACGCCTCCCTCGGCATTCAAGGCAAGCTCGTCCTGAATAGCGCATACGCCAACTATACAGGAATCGGGCTGGTTGATGATGGGAGTGAAGGACTCGATGCCGAACATACCCAAGTTAGTCACGGTAATGGTAGATCCCTTGTACTCA
>CAZPLS010000103.1:0-2876 GCA_964587685.1 uncultured Dialister sp. | reverse complement strand
TTGTCCGCCGCGCTGCGGCCGCGCATAGCAAGGGATGGGGCGATGGTGGCGCCGGGGCAGAGGCGGGCGAGTGTGGTGAGGCTCCGCTCCCAGCCGCCTCCGCCGTGGGTGCAGAAGGGGACGATGGTTTTGCCCGAGAGGTTGGCTCCATCCAGGAAGGTGCGCACCACGTGGGGGATGTCGCCGCCCCAGATGGGGAAGCCCACGAAGATGACGTCATAGCGGTCAAGCGCCGGCGCCTGCCGGGCCAGGGCCGGACGGGCATTCTGATCCCGTTCCTCCCGCCACCGGCGGGTGGTCGCCTCGTAGCTGGACGGATAGGGGACGGCCGGGGCGATTTCGAAGATGTCGCCTCCCGTTTCCTCAGCGATGATGGATGCGAAGGCTCTTGTGTTTCCTGAGTGGGAGAAGTACGCCACGAGGACGGACGAATCCGCGGGAGCGGCCTGGGCGGGGGTGGCGAAGGCGGAGAACGCCAGAAGGAGGGAGACGAGGAATAAGATAAAACGTTTCATAGGTCACCTCACAAAAATGTACAATCAGTGGAGTTTGCGGCGCCGCGTCCGGGAAAGTGCGTCCATCGCGAGGTGGACGAGAAGGCAGGCCGCGAGAGTGATGAAGAGGTATTCGCCGTAGAAGGCGAGGGGAGAGAAGGGGACATTTCCTTTTGGAATGAGGAACATGTCGTGAAAGAGGGGGCTCTGGAAATAGAGCCACAGGCCGCCCGCCGCAGCCGCGCCATAGAGCAGGCGGTACACGTAGGCAAAGACGGTGCTGTCCATGATCCGTCCGAGTCGGGTGAGGCCGCCATGGGTGTGGAGGCCCACGTGGAGGATCATGAGGACAAATCCCCAGGCGGCGGAGGCGGCATGGAGCGTCCGGGCGAATTGGGTTTGCATGAAGGGGGAGAAGGAGAAAATCTCGCCCGACATGAGGACGGAGCTCACCGCCATGGCGCACATGGCGGCGAAGAGAAGGAGGTTTGTCCCGTCAAAGAAAAGCCTCGTCGGACCGTACCGACCCCGGAGCACGGTGTGAAACCAGCGCCGGTTCCACAGGTGGTGGAGAAAAAACAGGGCAAAGAGGACGCACCCCAGAATGCCGTGGAGAAGCAGGCCCTGACCGGGACGGTAGCTCATGAGGTAGAGGAAAATGACGTACATGGCTCCGTCCGTGCCGCGCTGGAGAGCCCGGCTCATACGCTGATGCCGTTTTCTGCCAGCCATGCGTAGAGGTGTTCCGCCAGGGAGCCGCCGCCGGAATAGAAGTATTCAAAGGGCTGCGCCACGTACGCGCCGGGGACCATCTTGGACAGGTCGGAGACACTATCGCCGAAGCGGGTGCCGCCGTTGCTCGAGAAGGGCAGGATGACCTTGCCGGAGAAATCGTATTCCGAAAGGAAGGTGAAGACGGGCATGGGCATGGTGCTCCACCAGGTAGGATAGCCCAGGATGACCGCATCGTACTGGTCCATATCCGCCACGCGTCCGGTCAGCGGGGGATAGAAATCATTGTTCAGATCCTGCTGGGAGACCTCGTAAATGTTGCCCCGATAGGGCTGGGTCATTTCAATTTCAAAGAGGTCGCAGCCGAGCCGGTCGGCGATGAGGCGGGCTCCCTTTTCCGTGTTTCCCGAGTAGGAGAAGTACGCCACGAGGACGCGCGGGTTGTCCGGAAGCGTAATGCGGAGGCTGTAGGCGGTGCTTACGATGCCCTCGCCGGGGGCGGCATTGCGGGCGATGCGGAAGCCCAGATTCTGCTCTGTCGTATCGGGGGTGGTGGCGGAACGGTAGGCGCTGCGGAGCTGCTTGGCGAAATCATTCCATCCGCCGCCCCGGTTCACCCGGAGAGAGCCGCTGGCCGGCCCGGCGGGGTCAGCCGCGCCGGATGTGTCGTATTCGCCGTAGTAGTCAAAGCACCATTCCGACACGTTGCCGTACATGTTATAGAGGCCGAACGCATTGGGGGCCAGGCTTCCCACCGCGATGGTTTCGCCCCGGTTCATGCTGGTTCTCACATCCGGATTGTGGGGGTTGACGTAGTTTTCCTCAATCAGGTAGGGATAGCTTCCCTCGAAATTGGCGTCAGAGCTGGTGATATGGTTCGTGTTGAAAAAGACGGTGAATGTACCTGCCCGGGCGGCGTATTCCCATTCCGCTTCGGTGAGCAGGCGGTAGCCGTCGGCGCTCCGGTCCCACGCCACGTCCATCCCGTCAATGGTGTAGACCGGGGTGAGGCCGCGGAGCTCGCTCAGGCGGTTGCAGTAGGCGATGGCGTCGTACCAGGTGACGCCCTCCACAGGAAGATCCGCCCCTCTGAAATGGCTGGGATTGGTGCCCATCACCGCTTCGTAGTCTCGCTGGGTCACCTCATAGGGATCCGCATAGAAGGGGCTGATGGTCACCTCGTGGAGCACCTCATCGCGCTGGCGCTGCCGCTCTCCGTCAGGGCTTCCCATGGAGAAGGTTCCGCCGGGAATAAGAATGAGGGAATCAGCCACAGCCCGGGCCTCCGATGCGTCTGCTGCTGCGGCCTGTATCGGCGCTGGCGCGGTCAGTGCCGGTGTGCCCGCTTCGGCGACTTTGGCGGGTGCGGCCGCGGTGGGCCCGGGTGCGGGGGATGCCGGAGCGGGCGGCCGTACAGGCGTACTCTCCCCTCCGTAGAAATAAAGCCCCGCCGCCGCACTGCCGATAAGAACGGCAGCGAGGGTGATGACTTTTGAGCGTTTGCTTGCTTTCATGGGGACCTCCTTATAGCTCCAGGGCAGCGGCCCTGCCTGTATATGTCCTGATTTTTTTATACGGTACCGAGGGGCGCTGTGTCTAATGCCTGTGTTAGATTTTCTCCTATAGCCGGAGGGCATGTTAGAGCTGAGA
>CAZPLS010000102.1:0-2908 GCA_964587685.1 uncultured Dialister sp. | reverse complement strand
GTGGCCTTTGCCGACTCAAGCGCTGAGCCCACCCCTGAAGACCTGTTTCGAAATCTGTATGCTGAGTAAAAGGTGAAGGAGGAATTACGATGCAAATGACATATCTTCAGGCCGTTGGTTCCGCGCTGCAAGAAGAGATGCGGCGAGACAAAAATATAGTGATATTCGGCGAAGATGTAGCCGAGTTTGGCAATATCTTCGGTGTGACCCGTGGAATGTTAGATGAGTTCGGTCCTTCGCGAATCCGCAACACCCCCATTTCCGAAACGGCTATCATCGGCACCGCGCTGGGTGCCGCGGTAACGGGTCTTCGCCCCGTGGCCGAACTGATGTATGCGGACTTTACTTTAGTGGCTTTCACCGAAATCTTCCACTGTGTGTCTAAGTGGAGATTTATGCATGGCGCCGAGTACAAGGTACCGCTGGTGATCCGTTGTGCAATGGGCTCCTCTTTCGGTGCCGGTTCGGAGCACTCCAACTGTGTGGAAAGCCTGTTCATGCACTCCCCAGGCCTTACAATTATCTCTCCTTCTACCCCCTATGACGCCAAAGGTCTGCTCAAGAGCGCCATCCGCTCCGACAACCCCATCCTCTTCTGTGAGCACAAGCAGCTCTATCAGACCAAGGGTGAGGTGCCCGAGGGTGATTATACCATCCCCATCGGCGTGGCCGACGTGAAGAAGACCGGCACGGATGTGACCGTTATCGCCGTGGGTCTTATGGTTCGCCGGGCTCTGGAAGCCGCCGAGCAGCTGGAGAAAGAAGGAATCAGCGTAGAGGTCATCGATCCTCGGACTCTGGCTCCCTTCGACAAGGAAACGGTGTTCAACTCCCTACGCAAGACCCATCATGCCGTGATCGTGGAGGAGAGCAACAAGACCGCCGGCATCGGCGCTGAGCTGGCCGCCATGATTCAGGAAGAGATGTATGACGAACTGGACGGCCCCGTGGGCCGCGTGGCAGCACTGGATGTACCCATTCCCTATAACATCTCTCTGGAGAAGCACGTGGTTCCCGACGCAGCCCGCATCACAGATGCCGTCCGGGAACAGCTGGCACGAAACATATAAGAGCGGTCATCCGCACAGGAAAGGAGGAACCGCTCCATTGAAGGGCGGATTTGATTTATGAGCTTTGAATTGGTAATGCCCCGGGCGGGGCTGACCATGGTGGAGGGAACCATTATCAACTGGACGGTCCCGGAAGGAGCCCAGGTGAAAAAAGGCGACACCATCATGGAGTTTGAAAACGAGAAGAACACCATCGAGTTTGCCTGTACCCATGATGGCTATCTGCACATTACGGCTCAGGAAGGCGACGTGGTGGCGGTGGGCGCACTCATTGGCTATGTGGCGAACACCAAAGAGGCCTACGATGAGCTATGCAGCGGCGGCGCTCCTGCAGCCGCTCCTGCGGCGGAAACAGATACCCAGATGTATGCGGCGGCCCCTGAATCTAATGCAATGAATTGTGCGCCTGCGGCTTCCGGTGAAAGGGTACGCATAACCGGTCTGGCCCGTAAGTTGGCAAAACAGCACCGGATCCCCCTTGCTTCTCTGCGGGGCACAGGCGCCAACGGACGGATTATCGCGCAGGACGTAATGGACTATCTCGATCAGGGCAAGGCCGCGGCAGAACATCCTGCTGCTCCGTCCCCCGTTACAACGCCTACTGCCGTCCGTACGGCAGGGGATGTGGTGACGGAAGTCCCCTTGAGCGGCATCCGCAAGACCATTGCCAGGAATATGTACACCAGCCTCCAACAGATGGCTCAGTGCACGGCTGCCGTGGAAGTGGATGTCACGGAGCTTTTGGATTATCGCCAGAAACTCCTTGCCAAGCAGGACTTCTTAGGCTGCAAGATAACGGTCAACGACCTGCTTGCAATGGCCACGGTGAAGATGCTCTTGAAGCATCCATCCGCAAACGCTACTTTCGACGGCAGCACACTTTCGGTTCACTCCGCGGTGAACCTGTCCGTGGCGGTGGCAACCGAGGCAGGTCTTATGGTGCCGGTGGTGAAAAACGCCGAGTGTATGACCTTGGTGGAACTGCACAATGCCATGAAAGAGTTGGCGGAAAAAGCTCGGGATAAGCGTCTCGCCGCAGACGACCAGAGCGGCGGCACATTCACCGTCTCCAACGTGGGAATGTTCCCTATCGACTGGTCTACGCCCATCATCAATCCACCCCAGGTGGCCATCATCGGCTTCGGCCGCGCCGTAAAGAAAATGGCGGTTGTGGACGACCAGCCCGCTGTCCGCTCGATGATGCAGATGTACCTCACTTTCGATCATCGCGTATTCGACGGCTTGGACGTTGGACGAATTCTCGCCGACTTAAAAGAACTGGTGGAGAATCCTGAACTCATCACCGTGTGATGATGTCAGGTTTATATATTAAAAGAAGGGCCTCCCTTGCGGCGAGGCTCTTCTTTTGCGTTTCTATCAAAATACTTATCTTTAGTTCTTTGCCTGCGCTGACCGTCTTACAAGAAAATGTCCGTAGACCACGGGCGCCATCAAAGCTCCCAAAACCACAATAGCAACAACCGGTGTGGATGTCCCGGTAAGCATGGTCTGTAAAATGGCGAGCAATCCCACCACCAGCCAGAGCACTCCGGCAAAACGATGCACAGAGCGCCAAGCTATATCGCCCACGGTGGACGGCAGCGGGATAACAATCTTGGCTTCTTTCGAGCAATCCCACATATGTCCGCCCAGTATCAAAAGAACCAATCCTAAGATACAGGGAGTCAACACAGTCAACGGCAGAACCGTTTCCGCTCCGGACGCCTCCATGATCATGCCGGTGCAAAATATCACGGAGATCACCGGGAAGCCCCAGCGCCCAAGCAGACGCACATGCCGAGAAGGCAGGGTCATGCGCTTTTGATTGACCATCAGCT
>CAZPLS010000101.1:0-2927 GCA_964587685.1 uncultured Dialister sp. | reverse complement strand
CTTTGAGCTGCTCGACTGCCGCGGGGCGCACAAGGTCGCAGGCGGCTAAAAGCGGCCTCCTCCCCTGCTTTGAAAGCCTCAACGCCAGCTTCGCCGCCGTCGTTGTCTTGCCGGAGCCCTGAAGCCCCAGCAAGAGAACTGCCGACTGCGTGTCGGGCCCCTTTAGCTGCAAGTCCTTCTTTTCGTCGCCCAAAAGAGAGACGATTTTGTCGTGGACTATCTTTATAAACTGCTGGCCCGGATTGACGGAGCGCAGCACCTTCTCGCCCTTCGCTTCTTCTATTGTGCTATTGACAAAGCGGCGCACAACTCGCAGGTTTACATCGGACTCAAGGAGCGCGATTTTTATCTCTTCTACCGCCTCCTCTATGTTCTTCTCCGAGATTGACGCGTTGCCCGAAATCTTTCTTACAACACCGCCTAGCGCGGTCGCAACTTTCTCTAGCATTATATTTCTCCGTCAAGCAATTTTTCTATAAAATGGGCGGGCTTTCCCTCCTTGTTGAGAATGCGGTAAAGCCCGTTGGATATTGGCAGCCTTAGGTCGTACATCTCCGATATAATATGTACATATTTGCAGGCGGCAGCCCCTTCGGGGAGGTAGCCAATCTCCGAGATGCGCGCGATGAGGTCGTCGATGTCAGCAAAGGGTTGCAAAATCCCCTTCTTTATGATTTCTTGCCCAAAGCGCCTGTTGCGCCCAAAGCGGCTGCGGCAGGTTACGTCAAGGTCGCCTACGCCCGCAATCGAGGTAAAGGTTTCGGGGTGAGACGCATTCATCGCCTGCCCAAGGGTTAGCATTTCGTTTAGGCCCGCCGCGAGCAAGAGGGACTGCGTGTTGTCGCCAAAGCGCGTCTCTTTTTCGGCCATAGCGTCAAGAATGCCGAATGCGATTGCGATGACGTTTTTTGCGGCCGCGCATATTTGCACGCCTATAACGTCAAGGCTCGAATACGCGAGAATCCCCTTGGACTTTAATAGCTCCCTAAAGCGGATCGAGTTCATCGGGTTTTCGCAGGCTGCGACGAGGCCTGTAACCTTTCCCATCGCCACCTCTTCCGCATGGCTCGGCCCCGCAATGTAGACAAGGTTTCGCCTGTAAACGGGCGGCAGCACATCCTCCAGCATTTCCACGATGAGCCTAGGCCGCTCCTCGGAGGGGATAAAGCCCTTGGTGAGAATGCCTATGTACGCGGAGCCGTCCTTTATGTTCGGAACGTCGGCAATCTCTTTGACCGTCCGCTCAAGGTACATCGAGGGGCTTGCAAGGATTAAAAACGTCTTGCCTGCCGCCACCTGTCGGATGTCGCTTGAGGCTTTGAGCGTCTCGGGCGCCTTAAAGCCTGCAAGAAAGCGCTTGTTCTCGTGTTCCGCATTGATGGAAGAGCACACGTCCTCCTCGCGCGCCCATATTTCCACCGAATGCCCCGCGCGCGCTATGGATATGCCGAGTGCCGTGCCCCACGCGCCCGCTCCTATAATTCCTACAGTTTGCCCCAAAAACGTTTCCCCTAGCCAAAAGCCTTCTAGCCTAAATCCACTCGGAGTTGCCGTCAGACCAGGCGCATATCTCTTCAGGCTTGAAAAAGAGCGCAATCTCCCTTTGCGCGCTCTGCGCAGAATCCGATGCGTGAATAATGTTAATCGTCGTGTGCATCGCGTAATCCCCGCGTATTGTGCCGGGAGCCGCCTCCTCAACGCGCGTAGGCCCGCAAATCTTCCTTATAATAGCGATTGCGCCTTCGCCTTCAAGAACCATTGCGACAACGGGCGCGGATGTCGTGTAGGCTACAAGCTCCTCAAAGAAGCCCTTGCCCTCGTGCTCGGCGTAGTGCGTCCTTGCGAGAGGCTGCCCGATTTGCAGCATTTTTAGCGCGACTAGCCTCAATCCCTTTTTTTCAAAGCGCGATATAATCTCGCCTGCGGCGCGCCGCTGCAGCACGCCGGGCTTTAGCATGACAAAAGAGCGCTCAAGCATTCAAAGCTCCCTCCAACCTGAATAAAAAAATATCTAGAGCGAGTATAGCATAAATAATGAGAGATGGCAAGAAGGGATTCAAGCTACCAGCCTTCAGCGAACAGCTGCCAGCTTTGGGGCAATGCAAGCAGAATAGCACGGGCGGGGTCGTGGCTCTACTTGCTTTACCCTAAAGCTGGAAGCTGCTCGCTGTTTTCTTCCATTATATAGGGCGCATTCGCAAGCGGAAATCTGCCTGCTCTGCCCCGCAAGCCGACAGGCTTTGCATGGAGGCTTGCCTAAAGCTGGAAGCTGAAAGCTGGCAGCTGATAGCTTGCCATGTATTCCATTTTATAACAAATGATGCGCATAGTTCCCTTTTTGTTATATGCATAGAATGATTATTGCTGGACACCGATTCCTAAGCCTGAATGCGCAAGGGCTGCCTTGCGGCACGGAGCGCTTATGGCTTTGAGCGAAAACGGCAACAAGCTCCATCAAAAATCCAAGCTGCGCCTCTTCATGAGCGGAAAGCCTTGCCCTTTTGGCGTGCCTATTGCCGCGCCTCTCACACGTGCGTGTGACAGGTACGTTTCTCGCCGTTTTCGAGGTCGGTTTGTCGCCGCAAAGGAGTCTCGATAATCGCCGTTTTTGCAATTTCCATCCGCGCCAGATGGAGATCAAATTTGTCGCCGTTTTTGCAACCTCCATCTGCGCCAGATGGAGAACCTCCATCTGCGCCAGATGGAGATCAAATTTGTCGCCGTTTTCGAGTTTGAAGAATCGCCGTTCTTCTATCTCTATTGCCACCGTTCCTATTGTTCAATAATCGCGCAACGTGCGCCCGTGCTCTTCTACTTGTTCTACCCTAGAGCCTGGGCACTGGGCTACTTGAGCACTCAAATCCCCCTGCCCTCCCCGCAAGCCGACAGGCTTTGCATGGAGGCTTGCTCATCTTGCCTAAAGCTGG
>CAZPLS010000100.1:0-3064 GCA_964587685.1 uncultured Dialister sp. | reverse complement strand
TGCACATTATGACTAGGAAAACTACATAAAACCAATAAGTATTTCCTTTATATTTTCGCCAATTCATTAAATTTGATAATTGAAATTTATTAGAAAGCAATTTTTTGGTATTTGAAATACTTCAATCCTGTTTCAGGCTCCAACAAAAATATAAAAATGGGTAAATTATGCGGACAACAATCTTTGGTTTCGCAATATTGCTTGAATTGTAAAGCCGTTTATCTTTCCTCTGCATGTGCTCTTACAGTATTGCGGTTACGTTTTTCCAAGCGCACCATTTACTCAACAGCTCTAAGGGCTTCCTTCGTATTTCGGATAAAAACCGACTAGAAAACCCATGCTTTCTTCGTAATCGAGTCTTAAAAGACGGGTCGCCCATCGGTAAATGGTGGTTTTTCAATGGGCGACCACTGTTCTCAAAATCTGATATTTCCCTAATCAGCGTACTTTTTAGCAACCTGACGGCCGGCAATATAAGCCATAATCTCATGAGTACCGCCACCAAACATGTTGCCGCGTAGGTCGGCCCACAGACGTCCGATACGAACTTCAGTGGTATAGCCCAAGCCGCCATAGATATTCAGAGCCATATCGGCAACCTTGAAGCACTCGGAACAGCCGTAGCGTTTAAGTAAGGCGGAATCGAGCTGCACAGGCTGACCGTTATCCAATTTCCACAACGTCTTGTAGAGCATGTTGCGAGTATTTTGGACTGCTATCTCCATGTCGGTCAGCATCTCTTGAATCATTTGGAATTTAACAATCGGCTTATTGAAGGCAATGCGCTGGTTGGCATACTGAGCTGCATCCTCTAGCGCTGCCTGAGCCAGACCGAGTTGTTCAGCCACAATATAAGCGCGCTCGACCTCAAAATTCTTCATGAGCATCATGAAGCCCTCACCAGGCTTGCCCATGCGATCTTCTTCGGTGAGCACTACGTCATCCAGATATACCTCACAGAAGGGGATGCACTGCTGACCGATCTTGTGCAAAGGAGCAGTGGAAACACCCTCGCGATCCATATTGATATACCACAAGCTCATGCTGCTGTTATCACGAGAAGGATCCTCGTCTTTGGCAACAACGATGGTATAAGGTAAAACTTCACCCATAGTGACCCAGGTCTTTTGTCCAGAGAGACGATAAGTTCCATCCTCTTGCTTCTTAGTAACGCATGTCATGGAACGATTGTCGGAGCCGGCACCAGGTTCGGAGATAGACAGAGAAGCAATAGGCCATCCGGTTTCCATATAGTGGTTCACGGCATTTTGTTTTTGCTTCTCAGTACCAAACTCCATAATGTCGAACATCGACAGGGAGTTCTGATACAGAATATGCATACAGCCACTACAACGATATAGCTCCTCAATCATAAGACCAATGGTTACACAGTCAGCAGGGATTCCGCCATATTCCTCAGGGATGCCCATCAGACCAAAACCAGCATCACGATACGCCTCAGCAATCTCATCGGGCATGCTGTGGGTCTCGTACATCTCCTTGATAACGTCCTCAGTAAAGTAGCGATCGCAGAATTCACGTACACTTTCAAGCAGCAGCTCCTGCTCATCGGTCAATGTGAAATCCATGTTTCCTCCTCGAATCTTGGACCCGACCCCACCGCAGTACAAAAATTCTTTACACTCACGGTCCACGCATAGGTCAGAATACCGATATCTTTGTCCGAACTGATAGCAAGCCTTTGTTGTTAAGGCTCACGGTCCACGCATAAGTCAGAATATCGATATCTCTAGAGACTATGGATGGTCAATAATCAATTTTTGTTTCATAAATTTTTAGGAATACGGTACTTTCGGATTTTCGTATAAATTTGAGCTAACTCATAGATTTTGGATATAAAACGCAGTTCAATAGCAATTTTTATTTTTAGTTTTAGAAATTAACTATTAAATCCTATAAAAAATGTTCGGTCAATTTCTTATAATTGTACCGTTATTTGACAGAGAAAGGTGATGTCTGTGAGTTCAATCGAGACCATGTCCCTCATGGGCGAGACTTTTGTAAAACTTGCAACACAGACCCCAATCGGGAGAATTTCTGTGTCGGACATCGTAGCCGCCTCAGGCAAGAACCGAAAAACCTTCTACTACCATTTCGAAGATAAAAACCACCTTATTCGCTGGATATTCCGCAACGACCTTGCCAAAGTGCTGTATGAACGCTTTGATGAGGAGCATCTGGTATATGAAGATCCGCAAAGCGAAGGAGCCATGCCTCATCTTCCTTACTATGTATTTAAAAAAAGTGGAGTACGCTCGCTTGACGGATCGGAATTCGTACACGCCCTTGCTGATACCTTAGAGCGTCGTGCATCATACTACGCCAAGGTTCTACGCAATGTTGATCCTGACGGTCTACGAGACTACCTGATGCGTCTCTATAAGCCGGCGTTTGAAAATGACGTGCGTTTCATCCTGAGTAATCGATCTCTCGATGCTGCTAACGTACGCTTCCTTGCTGAGTTTTATACCTGCGCGCTCGTAACATATCTCTCCTTGAAAGTGAACACGCCCGCAGCACAAAACCTCTTATACGATATGGGACCGTTTGAAAATATCATCCATTCATCAATCGAGAATGAAATCAAAGAACAGCAACTCAGACGAATCATATAAACACCAGTGCAGCATTGAGGTATAAGAGTCTCTCTGCGCAGTAAGTAGGTCGGATCGGCCCCTTCCCGCATCTGATCTGGGATGTACGTTGTAGAATTTCCTAGGATGACATGAGTATCTTTTGACCGTCTGTCCATCATGTTATGACTGCCGTTCTTGCGGTGAACTTTTGAAGGGGGGCGATATAATAATTTTTGGCTGTGAACAAACCGCGTACTTTTCCCTCTTCTGTGAAATCTGATCAGAAGGATAGGCAAGAACGTTTTTTATTTAAGGGCATTGTGTCATGTGATTCAAAGTAGCTATGCCTACATTTACGGTCACTCAGATACATGAAGGGATTTTGTGATGGCGAACCGTATGATATCGGCAGAATATTCGCGCCTTATTGCCGAGGTGCGCACTTTTGCTCAGGAGCATTTTGATCC
>CAZPLS010000099.1:1612-3087 GCA_964587685.1 uncultured Dialister sp. | reverse complement strand
GAAGCTGTCTCCAAACATATATTCATCTTCCGTTTTCGCGGCTTTTTCATCCTCGGGAAAGTCAAAGAGCAGACTTCTCAATATTGTATAATCCTCAAGCCAGACTCTTCCGGCCATAGAATATATATACGGCATCAGCCTGTAACGAAGCCGTATGTTTTTTACGAGCGCGTCATAAAACATATCTCCCGGTTTTCCAAAGTTCCACACTTCCCTCGGGGTATCCGTCCCATGCGATCGAAAGATCGGAAGGAACACACCGTACTCGAACCAGCGTACATAAAGCTCTCTGTAACCATAATCCTCCACACCGTTTTCGTATCCGCCTCTCCAGAACCACTTCGGCGTTGGATCCGTGTTGCAGGAACATCCTCTGCCGCGCCAGTTTTCATTTACCGTAAAAAACCCGCCAATATCAATCGTCCAGTACGGCATCCCGCTCATGCACATATTAAGCCCTTCGCGGATCTGCCGTTTCAGCACGTCCCAGGTAGCGCAGATGTCCCCCGACCAAAGAACCGCTCCGTATTTCTGTATTGAAGCATATCCGGAACGTGTCAGGTTAAGAACTCTTTTTTCTTCGTCTGATTTTCTCTGGTTCTCATAGATTCCTCTGGCATGTGCCACGGCATAGAGATTTGCGCGTCCGGCGCCGAGAAATTTCTTGTGCTCCTCTCCGACAATAGAAAAGCGCTCCCACGGTTCTCTTTTATATTCGCCGTTCCAGTCCGGCCCGGAGAACGGCTCCGTCGAATCACACCACCAAGAATCAAAGCCGCCCGAAAACAGTTCTCTTTCAGCCTGTTTCCAGTATAATTCCCTGGCTTTCGCGGAAAAAGCGTCATATGTGGCATAATCATTCAGGAGATACCCGGCTTCTTTCATCTCCTCATAGTCATCTGTGCCGCTATTCATATTCGGCCAGACAGAAACCATAGAATGGACATGCATATCATGGAGTTCCCGATTCATCGCCGCGATATCAGGATAGCGTTTTTTATCCACTCTTTTATTTCCCCATTTCCCGGGCTCCCATGTGTTCCAGTCCTGCACGATACAATCGATCGGGATGCCAAGCTCTCTGTATCTTTTTACCGTATCTGTCAGCTCCTCCTGACGCACATAAGCTTCTTTGGACTGAATATAGCCAAACGCCCACTTGGGAAGCATGACCGCTTTTCCCGTAAGGAAACGGAACCCCGAAATTATCTCGTCCAGGCTCTCCCCCCGGATCACATAATAATCAATCTCTTCTATCGTATCCATATACAGATAAGAGCCTCTGGCGTCATCATTAAACGTCATAGTGGAACCGCAGTCCACAAGAAGTCCGTAGCCCTTGTCCGATACGAAAAAAGGAACAGGGATACGCATATTATGCTGATACAGATACTGGACCGTCCCGCGGTAATCGTAGATCCCCTCTTCGCCCTGTCCGAGTCCGTGGATTTTTTCGTCCGGCTCCCATTCAAACC
>CAZPLS010000099.1:0-1512 GCA_964587685.1 uncultured Dialister sp. | reverse complement strand
TAACCTTTTACCGCTCCGGCCGTCTGTCCTCCTACGATATATTTCTGGCACACAAGATACATAATGATGACCGGAAGGCATGTCAGAAGGATATCCGCGCTGATCAGGTTCCAGCTCTTCTCGTACTGCCCGAAGAAATTATATACCGCCAGGGTCATTGGCCACTTGTCTGAAGAGTTTAGGAAATAAAGCGGCATGATAAACTCATTCCATGTATTCAGGAAACACAGGACAGCCGCCGTGATAAGGCTCGGCCGCATCAGCGGCATGGCAATGCTAAAGAACAGCCTCCACGGCCCGCATCCGTCCAGAACAGCGGCTTCATCCAGAGCGACCGGCACTTTCGACACGAACCCGTACAGGAGGAATACCGTAAACGGGAGCTGTAATGCCACATAGAGCAGTACAATCCCGAGCCTTGTATTATTGAGCTGTGTGACCTGCATAACTTTCATCAATGCGACATAGTTGATCGGGATAACGATCCCAAGCACCATATACATATAAATCCTGTTCTCTTTTTTCCCTCTGCGCCTTGCGAGCACAAAAGCCAGCATGGCTCCGAACAGTACCGTGATCACGGTCGCGCAGCCGGCATAGATCAGACTGTTCAGAAAACTTGTCGCCAGTTTTCCTTTCTCAATGACAGTAGAGAAATTTTCAAGCGTCCAGGTTTCCGGAAGGGTGAACGAGAGGGTAAGCGCTTCCGAATCCGGTTTAAATGCATTGATCACGACCAGCGCCAACGGAACCAGCATGATAAGAGAAAACACCCATGCCAGCACATTCTTTGAGATACTTATTGCTATTTTTTTCTTTACGGCATTCATTACTCAATCACCTCGTCCTTTGTCATTGTTTTAATCATGAAATATCCTACAATTACCATGAAAATAAACATAATCGAACTCATCGTTGTTCCCGCCGCGTAAAGCCCCTGCGAGAACTGCTTAAACACAGCCGTATACATAACTTCTGTCGTATGTCCCGGCCCTCCGTTTGTAAGCGCATAAACCAGGTCAAATACCTTAAGTCCATAAAGCACGTTGAGAACGGTCGTAACGGTCAATGTCTGTTTCAGCATGGGGATCGTAATGTGTACAAACTTTTTCCAGCCGTTTGCCCCGTCTATGCCTGCGGCTTCATAATATTCATTCGGTATGGCCAGAATTCCGACGATCATGATCGTCATTATATATCCGACGCCCCGCCATATATCTACAGCCATTACCGACCAGAACGCGATTGACGGATCCGTAAGCCACTGCTGTGTAAGACTTTCTAATCCGATCGCGGTCAAAAATTCATTCAAAAGACCCGTCTTGGGATTCAGGATCGACGTAAAAACAAGGCCGACGATTAAGATAGAGAGCACCGCAGGCATGTACATTACACCTCTGTGGAAATTCTTGAACTTCACATTCCTGCTGAGGGCGAGCGCGAACAGGAGCCCAAGGCCCGTCTTTGCCGCTGTTGTAACGACGGTGAACAGCAGCGTATTCAATATATAGT
>CAZPLS010000098.1:0-3095 GCA_964587685.1 uncultured Dialister sp. | reverse complement strand
CTTGACGTATAAGGCGGAAACAGGTAATATATATGTCGTATACTGAGCATTGAAAGAGACGGTTCGCGCCATTCGTGCTGACAGAGAGCCCCGGGCGGTGGAAAGGGGCAGGACCAGGTGCGGACAGATCACTCTGGAGCTGCGGAGAAGAAAAGCTCCGCCGGGACACCGTTATCTGTACCAAGTGGCCGAAAGGTCATGAGGGTGGTACCACGGGAATACTTCTCGCCCCTTGCCGGGGCGGGATTTTTTTGTAGGAGGAATACATGGATTACAGCAACACTCTGCATCTGCCCAAGACAGATTTCCCCATGCGGGGCAATCTTCCGAAGAAGGAACCGGAATTCATCAAGATGTGGCAGGACATGCATCTGTACGAGAAGCGGCTCGCCAAACGGGACGGAGCGCCGAAATTTGTGCTTCACGACGGCCCGCCCTACGCGAACGGCAAGATTCACATCGGCCATGCCATGAACAAGACGATCAAGGACATCATCGTGAAATACAAGGCCATGCGGGGCTGCTACGCCAATTACGTTCCCGGCTGGGACACCCACGGCCTGCCCATTGAATACGCCGTGCTGAAGGATTCCGGAGAGGACCGGTCGTCCATGACGCCCCTGGAGCTGCGCCGCAAGTGCCTGGCTTATGCGAAGAAGTGGATCGAAATCCAGAAGGTCGATTTTCTCCGCCTGGGCGTCATCGGCGACTGGGACCATCCCTACGTGACCTATGACCCGAAGCTGGAGGCGCACGAGCTGGAGGTCTTCGGCCGCATGGCGGACAAGGGCTACATCTACAAGGGCAAGAAGGCTGTGTATTGGTGCCCCCACTGCGAGACCGCCCTGGCCGAGGCGGAAATTGAGTACCGGGACAAGAAGTCCCCCTCCATTTACGTCAAATTCCCCGCCGTGGACACGAAGGGCCTCGCGCCGGAGGGCGTGGATACATCCAGGCTCTTTGCCGTCATCTGGACCACCACCCCGTGGACCATCCCGGCGAACATGGCCATCTGCGTCAATCCCAAATTCACCTACATCTGGGTGCACAACAAAGCCGCCGACGAATACTACCTCATGAATAAAGAGCTCGCTCCGAAGGCGCTCGAGGAATGCGGCGTCACCGACTGGGAGCAGGCAGGACGGGAAATGACCGGCTCGGAATGGGAGCTCGCCACCTTCCGCCATCCCCTCATCGACCGGCTGTCCTACGTCCTTGACGGCAACCACGTCACCCTCGAAGCAGGCACGGGCTGCGTCCACACCGCCCCGGGCCACGGCGTGGACGACTTCGAGGTGGTGCAGAAGTACATCAACGAAGGCAAGCTCCAGATAGATCCCTTCTGCCCCGTGGACGAGAAGGGCTGCATGACCGCGGAAGCCGGAGACCCGGAACTGACGGGCCTCTCCGTATGGGACGCGGAAGGGAAGGAAATCGCCCGCCTCGCCCATGCAGGCATGCTCCTCGGCAAGAAATCCATCCACCACCAGTACGCCCACTGCTGGCGCTGCAAGGAAGCCATCATTTACCGCGCCACCGACCAGTGGTTTGCCTCCATCAATTCCTACCGGGACGAAGCCCTCGCCGCGGTGGACGCCACCACCTTCTATCCCGCCTGGGGCCACGACCGGCTCTACAACATGATTCACGACCGGCAGGACTGGTGCATTTCCCGCCAGCGCTCGTGGGGCGTGCCGATTCCTGCCTTCTACTGCGACGACTGCGGGAAGTACATCATCAATGACGACACGGTGCACCACGTGATGGACATCGTGAAGGTGGAGGGCACCGACGCCTGGTGGGCCCACACCACAGAGGAGCTCCTGCCGGAGGATTACCACTGCCCCTTCTGCGGCGGCACCCATTTCCACAAGGAAACGGACATCATGGACGTGTGGTTCGATTCGGGCAGCACCTGGAATGGCGTGCTCCGCCAGACCGAGGACATGGACTACCCCTGCGAAATGTACCTCGAAGGGTCCGATCAGCACCGCGGCTGGTTCCACAGCTCTCTTCTCACCAGCGTGGCCGTCAATGGCTGCGCCCCCTATAAATCCGTTCTCACCCACGGCTTTACCATGGACGAGGAAGGGCGGAAAATGTCCAAATCCGTGGGCAACGTGGTGGCCCCCCAGGAAATCATCGACAAGTACGGCGCCGACGTGCTCCGCCTGTGGATTTCCAGCGTGGACTACCAGGGAGACGTGCGCCTGGGCAACAAAATCATCAAATCCATGAGCGACGTGTACCGCAAGATCCGCAACACCTTCCGCTACCTCCTGGGGAACCTGTCCGACTTCAATCCCGCGAAGGATGCCGTGGCCTATGAAAACATGACGGAGCTCGACCGGTGGGCCCTCCTCCGCATGGAGCGGGTGAAGAGGGAAGTTACCGCCGCCATGGAGGAATACCAGTTCCACGTCATGTACCACGCGGTGCACAACTTCTGCACGGTGGACCTCTCCGCCATCTACCTGGACATCCTCAAGGACCGCCTCTATACGGAGCACGCCGACTCGCCCCTCCGCCGGAGCGCCCAGACCGCCATGTACGAGATTCTGACCACCCTCGTCCGCATGATGGCGCCGGTCATCTCCTTCACCGCCGAAGAGGTCTGGCAGGCCCTGCCGCCGGCAGAGAGGGAGGAAAGCGTCCACCTCGCCGACTGGCCGGAGGAAAAGCCCGAATACCTCGATGAAGCGCTGGAAGCGAAATGGGAACACCGCCTCGACCTGCGGAGCGTCATCACCAAGGCCCTCGAAACCGCCCGCGTGTCCAAGGCCATCGGCAACTCCCTCGACGCGGACGTCACCGTCTACGCCGACGGCGAGAGCTACGACACCCTCGCAGACATGCAGGACTTCCTCGCCGACTTCTGCATCGTGAGCACCCTCACCCTCGTGAAGGGCACAGAAAACGCCCCCGAGGGCGCGCAGACCTCCGACGACGGCACCGCCGCCGTGACCGTGGCCCCCTCGACGAGAGAAAAATGCGAACGCTGCTGGAAGCGCGACCCCACCGTGGGTGAACTCCGCCCCCACATCTGCACCCGCTGCGCCCATGTCCTCGAAGAAGAAGGAAAATAAATTTCATTA
>CAZPLS010000097.1:0-3152 GCA_964587685.1 uncultured Dialister sp. | reverse complement strand
GGATTCTTTGATACAATTAACGGTGAGTATAAATCAGGAGGTCAATATGAATCTGCTGAACCGATGCGAGCTCTGGATGGATCGCAATGAAATATGGAAGGTCATACAGACCATTGAAGAAATGCCCCAGGATCAGCGCACCCCGGCTCTTGTGAGCATGCTCGGCTGGGCCTACTGCCGCCTTGCTGAGGGTGACCACAAGCTCTGCGATAAAGCACTCCGACTTCTCCTCTCCGTGAAAGAGCCGCTGAAGGATGACTATCGCTGGCACTTCCGCATGGCCATGGTATATACGGCCCTTGACTTCGACAACCAGGCCGGCATGCACGCCCGGAAAGCGCTCCGCATACGGCGGGGAGACAACGCGGCGCGTCTCGTGCTTGAGAATGCGGATCGGCGGATGGTGTGCCCCCTCTACCAGCGCACTTTCAGGAAACGGGTGAAGGAGGCCTGGAACGATTTTACCGCCAATGAATGCGCCCTGCGGGACGCCATTGACCGGGCGGAAACAAAGGAGGGCGCCGCGGAGGGCCTCGCCCTGGGGCGGCGCATTTTCTATCCTGTCATCCGGGGCGTCTCCTTTGCTTTGGGTAAGCGAGAGGATACGTACGTGCTCACCCTGAGCCCTGATGGATCTATCATTACGCTCTATAAAATTCTGTATTTTCTAAAGGCCATGCCGCAGGAGCTGCGTGATCGGTGGATTGTCCGGGCCGGCCGCGGCGCAGATCCGCGGATTCTCTCTGGCGCGACGGCAGGGGACGTGACCGTCACCTGGAAGGCCGCTGATGACGGGTATACCTTCTACCTCTGCAGCCCAAAGCTGACAGAGAAAAATCCAGAGGAGGGGAAGAAGGCGGCGCAGATCCTTCTTCGCGGCGCCCTGGGAGAGCTGAACCTTCTGGCCCTTTCTGCCCGCGTGGAGGTCGTACCAGAAAGGGAGGAACAGGGGATTCCCCTTGCGTCCCTCGGAGCCGCTCTCGCAGCGGAGGGAGTAAAGCTGGTTTCTGATGGGAATGAAGCCCTCCGCCGCCGTGCCCGGGCCTATGGGGGCCATCCCATCCGGGACACCCACTCCGATTGGCGCCTTGACGTGAAGCAGGGCTATTCGGAATGCATGGAGCCCGTAGAGGGGTACCTCGCCAGCGATGACCGGCCGGTGGACTTGTTCCATCGGGACGGAGTGGCGGCAGCGTTCTTCATCTGCCGCAGGGAGGATACGCCCGATACGTACCAGTCCGCCAAAGAGATAGCGGCAGCACTCAAGGCGTACATAGAAGAGCGAGGGCTGGCGGATACGGTCACCTTCACGGGGTGGGCAGACGGACTCTATTCCTTCTACATCGATGTCCTTTCCTGGGAGCCCGTGGATTTTCTGAAGGGAGCAGAGGATTTCTTTCGAAAGGAAGGCTTTCGCCAGTGCGGGTACCACACCTTCCGCAGGCGCATTCCTACCATGTACCTCCTGAAGGAGAACCCAGCGCCCAAGCCGCCGAAGCGCGCGCCCAGGCCCATCCTGACGGAGGATTTTGTCACCCATCTGGAGGGGTACATGGGAGAGACGGAAGGGTACTTTGAAGCCATGCTTCATGACCTGGAGGCCTATCTCGCCGAGGGTGCCGCCACAGGGCGGTTCACCCAGGAGGAAGCCCGGGAGGACCTGGACACCGCTCTGTGGTACGCCTACGCCTGCCTGAACATGGGGACCTACGAAACCTACTGGAAGGCCGCCCAGTGGATGCCCGCCTCGGAACCTCGCGCAGCCGGGTGCGGGAAATGGTATTACCGCTACGCCGTGGCCCTCATGAACTGCGGCCGCCTCGAGGAAGCGCGAACCTATGCGGAGAAGGGCGTGCAGGAAGAGCCCGATTATCCCTGGATCTGGCTCGTGGCAGGAAAGCTGCGGAGCCACTTCGGCGACCGGGAGGGAGCCCTTGAGGCGGTGGAACGGGGCCTCTTTCTGGAGCCGGACAACTACGAATTCCAGACACTGCGAAAGGAAATTCTCCGGGGAGCCACCCTGGAGGAAATGGAGTACCATTGGATTGATCCGGAGAGCGACCGGAATTTGCTTGAAGGATTGGACGAGGACACGGACGAAAAGCGCCGCGCCCTGGCATGCATCACAACCGACGAAGAGGCGCTGCAGACCATCTTTGAGATTTTCCAGACCCCGGGAATGGACACAAGCGGCCCCTACTGCATCCTCCATTATCCCGTATGCGGCCACATGGTGGACGTGGTCTTCCTCATGAATACGGCGGGCCTTTCCAAGCTGAACCTGGAATGGATACGGAAATGGAAGAAGGACCTGGACAGCGGCGTCTGGCTCACCCGTGAAAACGGGGAGGATGAGGGCCTCCTTGAGGCGGTGTTCGTCGGGCTGGACTACACGGTCATGCTCCGCTACATCCCCAGCCGGGGCGACGTGTACTTCGACGTGCCCCCCGCCCCGGCGCGGCGCCGCACCGCAGAAGCTTCGCTGGAGGAAACGGCGGTACTCCTCCGGGATCAGACGTGCAGCACGGAGGCCTTTGCAGCCGCCCTGGAACAGGAAGGCCTTTCGGCGGAGAACGTGGGAGACGACACGGTCATAGCCATCGATGGGGACCTCACAGCGGTGCTCTGCTTCTACAACCAGACCAAGGAATGGCCCGGTCTGCCCGCGCACAAAGCGTATGTAACGGCGGCGGTGATAGGAGAGGAAACGAATCGGGAAGCCAGGCAGGCCCTCCTGGATAAGGTACTCCGAACCTGTACAGTACAGCCCGGCGCCATCGCCGTCCTCATTGGAGAGAAATACTATTCCCTGGATTAGATCTGAGATCTTAGAGCTGAGATCTGAGAGGTCTAAACTAAGCGCTAATCCTTTTGATGCATTTGGATGCGGGCGCATGTTGAGTGTCCGTACGTGTTTGTTCATTTTCGGCAGTTTTTGATTTTGGAATATGAGTCCATTGGCTCTTCTTCTTTCTCTTTCCCGGGAAAGAGAAAGAAGAAGCAAGAAAGAGAATACCGCGCCCGCAGTCAAGCAGGCCTGAAAAATCCGCTGGTCACTACCCTACGCGCAACTCGCGCCCTCTGGGCGCTCAGACATAGCGCTCCGGCTAACGCCACCAGCGGATTTTTCTCCCTGCGGGCACCGGCCTGCT
>CAZPLS010000096.1:0-3157 GCA_964587685.1 uncultured Dialister sp. | reverse complement strand
CTTCTCGAAAGTGTTGTGTCGATTTTGTTTTCCTCCCGGGAGGCGACGCGGGCGATATTGCGCCGGATTTTCTCCACCTCTTCGGCGTTGTCCGGGGTGAGCTCCTGGAGCACCACGGCGGAGCCGTCTGCGTTGGTGAGGGATGTTTCTATGGCCCGGGAGACGCGGCTGTAGGTGAAGACCGTGTCTCTTCCGCCGTCATCGGGGGTGATGATGAGGCGGGCGCCATCGGAGTGGGCGATGCCGTTGAAGAAGCCTGTGATTTCCTTCCTGCCCCGCTGGCTCCGGTGCTCTACGGTGACGATGTCGCCGTTTTCGGTGAAGGTGAATATCTCTAAGTTCTGGATTTCATCGCCGGACCAGTTGCGGCCCGCCTCCTGTACGCCCCACCAGGTGCCTTCCCAGCTGGTGTGTAAAATAGAAATGCTTCCGCATCCGCCGGAAAGGACGCCGGCTGTGAGAATGAGGGCGGCCGCCGCGGCCTGAAGCGGTTTTTTCATAGGATCCTCCTTGTGCAATACTGCTCCCCCATTATACAACATGCCGGGCCGGGGAAAAAGTGCGGCGGCGGGGATTTTCCTGTCTGTCATTAAAATACTACGATATAGAATTTTTTGTGTGATTTTTTCTGTGAAATCTGTTCAAATTTGCCGTAAAAGGCGTTTATTTTGGGCGCTGCGGCCTTTTGTGGTATAATGATATGAACGAGGAAACGCCCGGCGGAGCCGGGATTTTTTACGAAAGGACACAGTATGGATTGGCAGGAAGGAAAAATTGTTCCCACCGCGCTGGAAGGGCAGATGAAGCGCTCCTACATTGACTACGCCATGTCGGTCATTGTATCGAGAGCGCTCCCGGACGTGCGGGACGGGATGAAGCCCGTGCATCGGCGCATTCTCTACGCCATGCAGGAGGCGGGCATGCTCCCGGGGAAGCCGTACAAGAAATCGGCCCGTATCGTGGGCGAGGTGCTCGGGAAGTACCACCCCCACGGCGACACGGCGGTGTATGAATCGGCGGTGCGCATGGCGCAGGATTTCTCCACCCGTTACCCCCTGGTGGACGGGCACGGCAATTTTGGCTCCGTGGACGGCGATTCGCCCGCGGCCATGCGGTACACGGAAATGCGCATGGCCCGCATCGCCACGGAAATGCTCCGGGACCTGGACAAGAACACGGTGGATTTCATGCCCAATTACGACGGCTCCCTCCAGGAACCGCTGGTGCTGCCGTCGCGCATTCCCAATTTGCTCGTGAACGGCTCCTACGGCATCGCCGTGGGCATGGCGACGAACATTCCGCCCCACAACCTGGGCGAGGTCATTGACGGGCTCTGTCACATGATTGACCACCCGGACACGACGGTGGATGAGCTCATGCGCTTCATCAAGGGGCCGGATTTCCCCACGGCGGGGCTTATCATGGGCCGCAAGGGCATCGATGCCATGTACCGCACGGGCCGGGGCGGCATCACCGTGCGGGCCCGCACAGACATTGAAGACATGGGGGCGGGGAAGAGCCGCATCGTGGTGACGGAGCTCCCCTACCAGGTGAACAAGGCGCGGCTCATCGAGACCATCGCGGATCTCCAGCGGCAGAAGGTGGTGGACGGCATCACGGCCCTCCGGGACGAGTCGGACCGGTCGGGCATGCGCGTGGCCATCGAGCTTCGGCGGGACGTGAATCCCCAGATCATGCTGAACAACCTCTTTAAGCACACCCAGATGCAGGTCAATTTCGGCGCCATCATGCTGGCGCTGGTGGACGGCCATCCGCGCATTCTGAATCTGAAGCAGATTCTCTACTACTATCTGAACCACCAGGAAGAGGTCATCACCCGCCGGAGCCGGTTTGAGCTGGAAAAAGCGCGGGCAAAGGCCCACATTCTCGAAGGCCTCCTCATCGCCCTCGACCACATCGACGAGGTGATCCGCATCATCCGGGAGAGCCGCACCGACGACATCGCCAAAGAGACGCTCATGAAAACCTTCGGCCTGTCGGACAAGCAGGCCATCGCCATCCTCGACATGCGCCTGCGCCGTCTCACGGGGCTCGAACGGGATAAAATCGAGGCGGACTACAAGGACGTGAAGGAACAGATCGCCTATCTCGAAGACCTCCTGTCGAGCCGGGAGAAGATCATGGGCGTGGTGAAGGATGAGCTCCTCGAAGAAAAGGCGCGCTTTGGCGACGATCGGCGCACGGAAATCACCCGGGACGCGGACGATTTCGACCCGTCGGACCTCATTCCTGACGAACCCATGGTGGTGACACTCACCAACGAAAACTACATCAAGCGCATGTCCACCGATACCTACCGCCGACAGGGCAAGGGCGGCGTGGGCGTGGCCGGCATGAAGACGAAGGAAGGAGACTACGTGGCGAAAATTCTCACCACCTCCACCCATCACAGGCTCCTCTTCTTCACGAGCAAGGGCCGCTGCTTCCTGCTGCGCGCTGCGGACATCTCCACAGGCAGCCGCACGGCCAAGGGCACGCCGATCATCAATTTCCTCCCCGGCCTTGCCTCCGGCGAGAAGGTGACAGAGCTCTTTGACATCGATAAATCGGCAGAGACGAAGTACCTCTTCATGATCACCCGGCAAGGATTCGTGAAGAAGACCGATTTCTCCGCCTTCACCAACGTGCGGAGAAACGGCCTCATGGCCATCACGCTCCGGGAAGGGGACGAGCTCATCGCAGTGCGCCGCACCGACGACCACGACAAGGTGGTCATCGCCACCCGCCTGGGCATGGCCATCCGCTTCGACGAGGCCAATGTGTCCGAACAGGGGCGGCAGGCCCGGGGCGTCATCGGCATCAAGCTCCGCGACGGCGACGAAGTGGTGGGCGGCGCGGTGGTCGCCGACGAGCAGGAAATCCTCACCGTTTCTGAGGACGGCTTCGCCAAGCGGAACAAGGCCGAATCCTACACCATCCAGAAGCGGGGCGGCATGGGCTCGCGCAACTTCGGGAAAAACAAAAAGGCCGTAGGCCTCGTGTCCGTCCAGGAGGACGACGAAATCATCACCGTCACCGAAGCAGGCCAGGTCATCCGCGTGCCCGTGGCGAGCGTGTCCGTGAAGAAATCCAAAACCGTCCAGGGCGTCCGCCTGGTGAAGCTCCAGGAAGGCGACCGGGTAGCCTCCATCGCCGT
>CAZPLS010000095.1:0-3174 GCA_964587685.1 uncultured Dialister sp. | reverse complement strand
ATACCAAGAGCCTTGCCTTTCAATTATACCACACCGGCCGATACTCGTTTCCCGCACTGCTTCCCCCACAAAAGAAACATAACAAAAACACGGCCTGCCTTCCAGCAGAACCGTGTCTTCATTGCAGTACATCAGGGCAATCCATCTTCCAGCAAATGGAGGTAGTGCTTTTGAACATTCGCAGTTACCCGGCCAACCTTCCCATCACCAATTGGCTGCCCATCCACAGACAGAACCGGAATAACACCAACCTCTGAATTGGTCAGGAAAATTTCTTCCGCACTCAGCAACCGCTCCTTCGTGATCAACTGATTTTCCTGTTCCGGCTCAATAACCGTCACACCGCAGGTCGGAGCCACTCTCGTAAATATGAGCTGGCGTGTGATACCCTTGAGCATGTATGCATCCGCTTTTCTTGTCCAGATGACCCCGTCCTTGACAATGAATACATTGGAATGCGTGGCCTCTGTCACCAGTCCGTCACGGAAGTAAATGGCATCATACGCCTTTTTCTTCTGCGCTGCCGCTCTGTCCATAATATTCGGAAGCATATTCAGGCTCAAAATATCACAATGAGGCCACCGCGTGTCTTCCATCGTAATGCAGGATACACCGCTCTGCACTTTAGCTATGGCCTCCGGGTCAAGCGGTCGTGCATAAACCAGCGTGTTCGGCTTCAGTGCCATCCGCCCCGGAATGGTAAACTCATGAGATCCGGCGCCCCGGGTTACCACCAGCATCAGGTAACCCTCTTCGATATTGTTTTCTTCTGCAATGATTTCATGAATTTCTGTGAATTCATCCGGCGCAATCACCGCCCGAATGCCCAAAAGGCGCATGGACCGATACAGACGATCCACATGATAGGACAAGGCAAACGGATGCCCCTTGTGTACGCGAATCCACTCGTAGCATCCATCGCCAAACTGCAGCCCCCGGTCATCGGCATTCATCACATTGGCAAAGCTATAATAATACTGATGATTATAAAAAATCGTAGACTTATCGTCCGCCATGGTGCTCCCTCCCTCTGCCGGTTATCTGCTACGCAGTTCCTTTATTTTTGCAATAAATGCAGGCAAAAATTCCTTCAGATCAGCAATTACCGCATAATCTGCCATTTCCATAATAGGTGCCTTTTCATCGCGGTTAACCGCAATCAATATATCCGCTTTCACACCGCACATATGCTGCATCGCCCCGGAAATCCCAAAGGCAAAGTACACATGGGGCGATACGGCTTTTCCTGTCTGCCCGATCTGACAGTTGTGCGGAGCCCATCCCAATTCGCAGATGGGCCGGCTGGCGCCCACGCTTCCACCAAGCAAATCGGCCAATTCATAAAGCATATTCCATTCTTCCTCTGTGCGAATACCGCGACCGCCTCCCACGATAACCTGCGCTTCCTCGATGGGGTTTTCCTCCTTCGGTGCTTTAATCACTTCCTTCAGAAGTGTCCCGAGATCAGAACCATCCATCTCTACGGGGATTTCTATGATTTCTCCCCGGCGAGAAGCGTCCGCCTCCGGAAGCTCAAAAGTGCCTGGGCGAACCGTGCCCACCTGCGGACGATATTTCGGGCTAATGATATCCGCCATAATGTTACCACTCATGGCCGGCCGCGACCAGACAATGAGATTCGTAGTTTTATCAACAGAAAGCTCCGTTACATCGGCGGTCACACCACATACCAATGCGGAAGCAATGCGAGGAGCCAAATCACGACCATAGGGCGTTGCCGCAAAGAGAATGGCGTTCGGTTTTTTCTCCAGGAGCAGTTTCCCTAATACTTTTTCGTACGCTTTCCCGTCATAATGCGCAAGCAACGGATTATCTATGACATACACAATATCCGCGCCCCAGGCAACGAGCGCCGCCGCATGTTCTCTCACCCCGTTCCCTATGAGAACAGCTTCCACCTTATCGCCCGTATCCTCTGCCAGTTTTCTCGCTTCGCCCAACAATTCGCCCGTCACATGGGTTACTTGACCATTCATCACTTCGCCAATGACGTAGATGCCTTTATAATCAGAAAAATCCATGGCAGACCTCCTTAAATGACATGTACCTTCACCAATGCTTCCGCAAGTATAGCGGCAGCATCAGCAGGCAACTGATCCTGAATTTTTAAATTTTCCTTTTTCGGAGGCACCACTGTGCGAATTCCTCTCACCTGCGTAGGAGACCCCTTTAAGCCGATGCGCTCCGGTTCCACATCCAGATCTGCTGCGGTGAGCTGGCGAATTTCCGTTTCATACTTCTTAAGAATTCCCAGCACACTGGGATACCGGGGCGTATTCAAGGCAGGCGCCGCCGTAATAACGGCGGACAGCTTCACTTCCAGCACTTCCTGATCTTCTCCCACCTGCCGGGTAACAATCACTTTGCCGTTATCCCATTGAAAATCGACAGCCGCACTTACATCTGCCATGCCCAGCATAGCCGCCAATTCTGGTCCCACCTGCGCCGTATTGCTGTCCAAAGATTCCTGTCCGCAAAAAATCAGATCAAAATCATTTCCCAGTTTGCGAATAGCTGCCGCCAGTGTATAGCTTGTAGCCAGCGTATCTGCCCCGCCAAAAGCACGGTCTGTAATTAAATAGACATCATCGGCGCCCATGGAAACAGCTTCAAGCAAAACCGAACCAGCCTGCGGTGGACCCATGGTAATAACTGTTACCGTTCCGCCAATCTGATTTTTCAGATGCAGAGCTGCTTCCAATGCATTTCTGTCACAAGGATTTAAAATACTGTTTGCATTGTTTCGATTCAGCCGCCCCGTATTTGGATCCACTTCCATTTTTGAAGTATCTACCACCTGTTTTACGCAAACGAGAAATTTCATTTTGTCCCCCTTCTTTGCGAAATATGAAAGGATTATTCTATTTATATCTATTTAAGTATAGCTGAACAGCGCTTTTTTTTCCAGTATTTCCTAAAATTCACTCATAGTCTCTCCCCGCTCCCCATGTGCGCCTTGTTTATATTCCTTTCGCACTCTCTTTTGCGAATCCGGAGTACTGTCAAAATCTTTGCGAAAAATCAGTTTTTGCAGATTCGCTTTTAAATGAAATCATTCGGCCTCTAAAACCTCATAAAACACCCAGTTACTTTCGCTTCCTTTGAAAAATAATCCTGCAAATGGCGAAGCAGATTTTTTGTAGCAGTAAAAAA
>CAZPLS010000094.1:0-3297 GCA_964587685.1 uncultured Dialister sp. | reverse complement strand
CCGGCCAGTTTAAGATTGAACCGCTGGACTATAAGGAATCGGCTGTGTTCCACCCTAATCTGTCCGCTGAAGACAACTCCCTGATTTATGGAATCACGGGAGGGGTTCCACACTATATCAACAAGTTGGGCGTGGGGGATAATACGGATGAGGCCCTGCTGGATAATTTCTTCGACCGTTCCAGTTATCTGTACGAGGAGCCGGGAAATCTGCTGAAACAGGAACTTCGGGAGCCGGCCATTTATAATGCAATCATAAAAGCGATTGCGGAAGGGGCTGCCCGAATGAACGATATCAAGATGAAAGTCGGTGAGGGAAATGCGGTTGTATCAAAATATCTGAAGACATTGATCGACCTAGGTATCGTCAAGAAAGAAACTCCGATCACAGAAAAACCGGGTAAGAAAACCGTTTATCTGCTGGCAGATAACTTTTTCCGGTTCTGGTATCGTTTTGTGCCGGTCAATATGAGTGCGATTGACTCCGGTAGGATTGCAAAAATCTATCCACACGCCGTAAAACAGCATCTTCCTGATTATATGGGACTGACTTTTGAGAAGATGTGTCGGGATTATCTGCTTTACTATTCAGACAGCTGTCCCATTGAGTTAAGCGAAATCGGTCAATGGTGGGGTACGGATCCTGAGAAGAAAAAGCAGATACAAATCGATATCGTCGGAACGCCTGTTGAGGGGAGGGACTATGTCATTGGCTCATGCAAGTACAGAAACGAGAAAATTGGCGCGGATGAACTTGATTTAATCAGAGGTTATGCCTCGGTTTTCGGAAAGGGCAGTAACTACCACTATTATATCTTCTCTAAAGGCGGATTCACGGATGGACTTCTGCAAGCGCAAGAACGTGGGGAAGTTAAGTTGATAACTCTGGAAGACCTCTACAAGTAAACGATGCATAAACTCTGATGGTGAAACGTTGACTTTTCAGAGTGAATGCGACGACATACCCACGCTTCTGGAGAAATGTCAAGCTCTGGCTTTCGATGAATATGGGTTTTATGGTGATTTTTATCGCTGCGAAACCCTGATAAGAGGAATTAGCAAAATGTTTTTTATTAGGAAGTTGAAAAGCGGCGCGGTATGTGTGACAATAAATTGCATGTATGATGTAATTAATTTCAAAACGGATAGACGAGAAGGTGCTATAGAAACGTGGACTCCATGAATGTATGGTTTTGATCCTAACATCATGGAAAGAAATACTGATTCTTGGAGGTTGGGTATGGATGCACGTAAAGGTAACATCTACGAGATATTAAATGGCAACAAACAATTCCTAATTCCGGTTTATCAGCGATATTACAGCTGGGACATCGAACAATGCAACCGTCTATGGAATGACATTGTCGAGATGCAGAAGAAAGGCAAAGAAGGTCACTTCATTGGTTCCATCGTGAATATTGCGGAGCAGGCAATGCCGACCGGTGTTCAGAAATATATGATTATAGACGGACAGCAGCGAATGACCACGCTGTCATTGCTCCTGATTGCCCTGCGTGACTATGCAATCAGGAATCCTGAGGGCATCACCATCAATGACCGACGCATTGATAATATGCTTTTGAAAAATGAGTACGAAAGCGGCGACGAACGTTACAAACTGCTTTTAACGGAAACCGACCGAGATATTCTGATACGGCTTGTGGAAAAAAAGCCTATACCGGAAAACACACGCTCAAAGTTGCTGGACAACTATAAATTCTTTGATAAAAAGATTGCAAGCAAAGAATTACAGCCCGTTGAGGTATATGAATCCATCGGCAAACTGCAGATCGTAAATATTACGCTGGATCGCTATGTAGATGATGCACAGGCTATTTTCGAGAGCCTGAATTCCACGGGCAAAGAGCTGTCTGAATCCGATTTGATCCGGAACTATGTTCTTATGGGATTGGAGCCTGAAAAGCAGATCTATGTTTATGAGCACTTCTGGCGTCCTATGGAATTGCTGTTCGTTTATGAGACGCAGGAGTCCGTCATGGACAGCTTTTTCAGAGCTTATCTGACGATGAAGCTCACCCGAATTCCGAATCAGAATCGCATATATGAGGAATTCAAGCTCTACCATCTGAACTGCGAATTTAGCACTATCGAGGAACTCTGTCAGGATTTGCTCACCTATGCCAAATACTATACTGACATAGTATTCAAGCGGAGCAGTAATCCTGCGCTCAAGTCTCTTTATGAGGATATCTACGATCTTAAAATGGGGGTATCCTATCCGTTCCTGCTTAAAGTACATAATGATTATGCCGAGGGTATCATCTCTGAGGATGACTTGAAGCTGATTATCAGATTGTGCATCAGCTATGTCTTCCGTCGCAGCATCTGTGGTATGCCGACAAACTCTTTGAATAAGACGTTTGCAACGCTGAAGAATGAAATCAAGCCCGATGGTTACGTCAATTCCATTAAAGCCTTCTTCGTCATGTGTGATAATTACAAAGAGTTTCCGGACGATGATAAGTTTACGGCGGCTTTTGTATCACGAGATATTTATAACATGCACTCTCGTAACTTCATTCTTAGCCACTTGGAGAATTACGACAACAAGGCACCGATTACCATTGAAAACTATACGATTGAGCATATCATGCCGCAGAATAGCAACCTGAGTCCTGAATGGCAACGGATGCTTGGAGCGAACTGGCGTGAAATACAGAAGACATATCTGCACACCATCGGTAACCTGACGCTCACTGCGTACAATTCTGAAATGAGAGATCGTCCTTTTATGGTCAAGATGGAGATGCAGGGTGGCTTTAAAGAGAGCGCGCTCCGCCTGAATTCATACGTCGTAAAACTCAATGAATGGACTGAACAAAGAATAAAGGAACGTGCTGAGCTGCTGGCAGAAAAGGCTAAGAAGATTTGGGCTTACCCCTATATGACGGCTGCAGAGCTTGCTCCGTATCAGACCGTGGAGAAACCGGAAGAGCGCTACAGCCTCGAAACCTATGATACGAACAGCTACACGAAAGAGCTATTTGAAGTTCTGGATCGCAGAATTCAAAATCTTTCCTCCGATGTGAAACGTGAATTCAAGAAGCTGTATGTCGCTTATAAGCTGGATACCAATTTTGTGGATATCGTGTTCCAAAAGAAGCGACTACGTATATCTCTGAACATGAAGTTCCCAGAGGTAATCGACCCGAATGGCATTTGCCGTGATGTTACGGGTATTGGAAAATGGGGCAATGGTGATGTTGAGCTGTATATGGAGCGCAAATCGGATGTTGATCAGATCATGGAGATCGTGGAGCAGTCCTATCGGCTTCAA
>CAZPLS010000093.1:0-3326 GCA_964587685.1 uncultured Dialister sp. | reverse complement strand
TCTTTTCATTATCCTCTAAAATTACTATACTAAAGAAAAAGTCTCGATTTCTGCAAAGGACGCGCCATGAACCGCTATCGCTACAAGGTCTACCGCCCTGACGGTTCTCCTGAGGAGGGGACCGTCGCTGCCCCCACGCCCCGCGAGGCCGCCGCCCTTCTTCACGAGAAGGGCTTTACGGTACAACGCCTGAGGAAGGAACCATCGCCCCTCTTCCGCCGAACCTTCTCCGGCCAGCCCCTCGCTCTTTTTTGCCGCGAATGGTCCTCCCTTCTTGCCGCCGGCCTCCCCCTCACCCGGGCACTGGAGGTAACGGCCTCCCGGAGGCGGGGGGCGGTGCGGCGCGCCCTCGAGGAGGTCATGACCACCATTTCCTCCGGGGTGCCTCTCTCGGCAGCCTTCCGCCAGAGCGGTCTCTTTCCTGACTTTTTCCTCTCCATGGTGGAGGTGGGTGAAATGAGCGGCACGCTGCCGGAGCAGCTTGCCCGCCTGGCCCGGTACTATGAAAAGGAAACGGCGGTGAAGCGCCAGTTTGCCGGCGCCCTGGCCTACCCGCTCTTCCTCCTCGCCTTCGCCCTGGCGGTGTTTACTCTCATTCTCACGGTCATTCTTCCCTCCTTTTCCCTCCTCTTTGAAGCCCTGGCTCTCCCCATCCCGCCCTTAACGGGCGCGGCTCTCGCCCTGGGGGCCTTTCTCCGCACGTACGGCCCCGCCATAGGGACGGCCCTGACTGCGCTTATCCTCCTCCTCTTCCTCGCTGTGCGCACGGAGCAGGGAAAGGAGCAGCGGGACCGCCTGCTCTTTCGCTCCGCCTTCGTGCGGCGCCTCTTTCTCATCCGCTTCTGCGCGGCTCTCTCCTCCCTTCTTCGGAGCGGGAGCCCCCTCTCGGAGGCCCTCTCTGCGGCGGAGGAGGCCGCGGGCAACCGGGAAGGGCGGCGGCGCATCCGCTACGTGCGGGAGCGCCTCTCCCGGGGCAGCTCCTTTGCTTCTTCTCTGGAGGAAGCCCGCCTCACCGCGCCCCTCCTGTCATCCATGGCGGCGTCAGGAGAAGAGTCGGGCGAGCTCCCCGCCTTCCTCGGAGAAGCGGGACGGCTCATGACGGAGGAAACAGAGCAGAAGCTCGCCCGACTCAAGGCGATCCTCGAGCCCGCCCTCATTCTGGCGGTGGGCGGCGTGACGGCGACCCTCGTGTTCACGGTGATGATCCCCATTTTCACTGTCCTCGGCCGGGGCTGGTAACCGGTCCTTTGGATATGTGATATAATAGGGCTACTAACATTCAGAAACCAGGAGCAACGAAAGGTAGTGTCATGAAAGACTCAGACATCCATCGCAAAAAACCAGTGAAAAAGAAGGCCTCCTCGCCTGTAAAGCGCATCCTTCTCATCATCATTGCCATCATACTTGTTGTGACCTGCGGCGCCGCCGCGGGCTTTTTGAGCGCCGTCTGGAGCGGTCTCCCCGACGTGGCCCACACCATGACGCCCTCCGCTTCGTCTCGCATTTTTGACCGGAACGGCCAGCTCATCACCACGGTCCACGCGGAGGAAAACCGCCTTCCCGTGCCCATTTCCCGGGTGCCGGAGGACCTGCAGAACGCCTTTATCGCCGCCGAGGACATCCGCTTCTATGAGCACCACGGCATCGATCCCCGGGCCATTCTCCGCGCCCTCTACCGCAACATTGTAAGCGGCAACGCCACCGCCCAGGGCGGCAGCACCATCACCCAGCAGCTCGCCCGGAACGCCTTCCTCACCCAGGAGCAGACCATACAGCGCAAGCTCCTCGAGGCGGCGCTGGCCATTGAAATTGAACGGACCTATTCGAAGGATGAAATCCTCGAAATGTACATGAACCAGATTTACTTCGGCCAGGGCTGCTACGGCATCCAGGCCGCGGCCAACGTGTACTTCGGCAAGGACGTGGAAGACCTCACGCTGGCGCAGTGCGCCCTCCTGGCAGGCCTTCCCAACAGCCCGAATTATTACTCCCCCTTCCGGAGCGTGGAGGCCGCCAAGAGCCGCCAGGCGGTGGTGCTGAACCAGATGGCCCGGTACGGCTTCATCACCCAGGAGGAGGCCAACGAGGCCAAGGAGGAGGACCTCGCCTTGGCCAAGCCCGGTGCGCTGGGCACGGGATCGACCGCATCGTACTTCGTGTCCTACATTATCAGCGAGCTGGGCGATAAATTTGATTCAGAAACCATCTACAAGGAAGGCCTGCAAATCTACACCACCCTGGATTTGACGATGCAGAAGGAAGCAGAGGAAGCCCTCCTCCGGAACCTCCCCGAGGGCTTTACGGACGAAAACGGCCTCACCCAGCCCCAGGGGGCGCTCATTTCCATCGATGCAAAGACAGGGCACATCCTGACCATGGTGGGCGGCCGCGGAGAGGACCATTTCAACCGGGCCGTACAGATGGTGCGCCAGCCCGGGTCGTCCTTCAAGCCCTTCACCTACGTGACGGCCCTCTCGAAGGGGCGGCATTCCTACACCCTCATCGATAACAAGCAGACCACCTTCCCCGGCGGCTGGACGCCGAAGAACTACGACGGCACCTACACAGACAAACCGGTCATCCTCCGCGACGCGCTGGTAAATTCCCTCAACGTGCCCACCATCAACCTGGCCAATGACGTGGGCATGGCGGATGTGATTCTCACCGCGGAGAACTGCGGCATTTCCACGCTGGTGAAGAGCGGGGACTACACGGATGTCAACCTGGCGGCCTCCATCGGCGGCCTCACCCGGGGCGTCACCCTCCTGGATATGGCCACCGCGTACAGCGTCTTTGCCAACAACGGGGTGCTGGTGGAGCCCATGGCCATTACAAAAATTGTCGACCGGAACGGAAACGTGCTGGAAAATCACACCGTGCCCAACCTGGGCCGGCAGGTTCTGAATGAAGACGCCGTGCAGGAGCTGAACAGCATCCTCCAGGACGCCATACTCCACGGTACGGGTGGGGGCGCCTACATCGGCCGGTCCATGGCAGGCAAGACAGGCACCACCGACGACGAGCACGACGCGTGGTTCATCGGCTACACCCCTGACATGGTCACGGCGGTATGGATCGGGGACGACAACTCGAGCAATGCCGGCTTCACCGGCGGCACCATCCCCGCCACGATCTGGCGCGATTACATGAGCCAGGCCACGGCAGATATGCCTCTCACCTCGTTCAAGATGTCCGACGAGACCCGCCGCCGCATGGCTGCTCAGGAGGACGCTTACAAGAAAGAGGAAGAAAAGCGGAAGAAGGAAGAAGAAAAGGCCAAGGCCGCCCAAAGCAAGAATGTCTTCGACCAGGCCAGAAGAGCAGGA
>CAZPLS010000092.1:0-3342 GCA_964587685.1 uncultured Dialister sp. | reverse complement strand
ATGGTCAGGAAAAGAGAAAGTATAGGTAGAGCAGAGCCGTCAGTACGGGCTGATGGAGCAGGTAGAAGGCAAGGGAATGGCGGCCGAGAACAGCGGGGAACCACGGCGCGGGGCGGGCAAGCAGCGGCATGAGAGATGTGTTCCGGGCGGCACAGAAGAAAAAGCATCCCCCCAGGTAGAGAAAAATCCAGGGGATGAGGGGGAAGTAGTCCGCGGAGAAAAAATCCGGGCCGGGAAAGCCCAGCCATGCAGCAAAATGCTGTACGATCGGGGCGCAGCCGGACAGGAAGGGCTCGGCGAGCGTCCGGAGCTCTGGTGCGGCGCTCCTGGACAGTATAAATAAAGTCAGGGCACCGGTGCAGCCCGCAGCGGGGGGCACACGCGCGATGAGCGGCCGGAGGGGAATGAGGAGCACCATGGCCGAGCCGAGAAGGGTGAGGATGCCGAAGCGGATGGTGCTCTGCGGGCCGAACAGATCCGAAACCGCCATGATAAGGGCGCCCCAGAGGAAGACCACGAGACCTCGCCGGAGGGGGCGCCGCCCCAGAGGCCAGCAGAATCCGGACAGAAAAATAAAGGACGAGGCGCCGCTCTGCTGACACAGGGAAAGGGTGGTTTCCCAGCGGGAGAAATCCATTGCACCGAAGAGCCAGGCCAAGTCCCACAGGGCGTGGTAGCCCGCCATGATGAGGAGCAGGCATCCCCGTAGGGCGTCAATCCAGGGTAAGCGCTGCCGTACTTCACTCATGGTTTCTCCTTTCGGTTTGAACTCATACCTTCCGGTGGGACAAGGAATCATAATAAAATATTGTAGCATTTTTGACGAAGTTCTTGAAATATAGGGAAAATCATTTGACAGAACTCATAGTGAGTGTTATAATTTTGAACGTTGAAACGGATCATTAGCTCAGCTGGTAGAGCACCTGACTCTTAATCAGGGTGTCTGGGGTTCGAGTCCCTGATGATCCACCAGACCAGTTCCCGCCGCAGCCGCGGCGGGTTTTATGTTGCGGTAAAGGGGCTGGCAGGTACAAAGGGATGTATTCTTTCCCGCCTCATGTTACAATAAAAGAAATTTCCATCGGATTTCCATCGGAGGTGTGCGATGAAGTACAGAAGCACTCGGAGCGGAGAGACGGTCACCGCGGCGGAAGCGCTCCTGCGGGGGTTGGCGGCTGACGGCGGATTGTACATGCCGGAGACACTGCCCGCGCCGTTTTTATCGTATGACGCCCTGCGGGATGTTTCCTACCAGGATACAGCGGTATACGTGCTGCGGCGGTTTTTTGATGACATTCCGGAAGAGACGCTGGCGGAGTTTGTGCGGAAGGCTTATGGTTCGTCCTTTGAAACGGAGGACATCGTGCCCATCCATACGGTGAACCGCGCCTTTTCTCTGGCGGAGCTTTTTCACGGACGGACCTGCGCCTTCAAGGACTTGGCACTCTCTCTTTTCCCGTACCTGCTCACGTGGGCAAAAAAGGAAACCGGCGAGGCGCGGCAGGTGCTCATCCTCACCGCCACATCAGGCGACACGGGCAAGGCGGCGCTGGAGGGCTTTCGTGATGTGGAGGGGACGAGCATTTGCGTCTTTTATCCCTCCCATGGTGTGAGTCCCCTGCAGAAGGAGCAGATGCAGAAGCAGGAAGGGCAGAACGTGCGGGTGTGCGGCATTGAAGGAAACTTTGACGATGCCCAGAGCGCGGTGAAGGAAGTCTTTGCCTCGCCCCTGTCCCCGGAGGACGGGGGAGACGCGGTCATTTTCTCCAGCGCCAATTCCATTAATATAGGACGGCTTTTCCCGCAGGTGGTGTACTACGTATGGACCTGGCTCTCTCTCGTGAGGAACGGTTCCATCGGGCCGGAGGAAACGTTTAATGTGGTGGTGCCCACAGGCAATTTCGGCAACATCCTGGCGGGCTGGCTGGCCAGAAAGATTGGCACGCCTATTGGCGAGCTCATTTGCGCGTCCAATGAGAATCACGTGCTGAGCGATTTCTTTGCCACGGGGAGGTATGACCGCCGTCGGGAATTCCATCTGACCCAATCGCCATCTATGGACATCCTGATTTCCTCCAATTTCGAGCGCTTTCTCTGGTACATGGCCGGCGAGGAGGAAACGGTCTCGGCCATGCGCGCCCTGAAGGAGGAGGGTGTGTATGCCATGCCGCCGGATGTGATGGACCGCATTGGCAGGGAAATGACAGCGGGCTGGGCGGATGGTGCCGCTGCGGCCGCCGCTGCTGCTGAGGTGTATGAAACCTATGATTACCTCATGGATCCCCACACGGCGGTGGCGTATGCCGTTTACAGCGATCTTCGTCGGCAGGGGAAGATTCCCAGAGGCACGCATACGGTGATTATGAGTACAGCCCATCCCTATAAATTCCCCGACGCGTCCGCGGAAGCGATTCACACCGCCGTAGAGGGTACCGCCTATGATCGGCTGCGTACGCTGGAGGCTGCGACGGGCATTTTGGTGCCGCCGCAGCTGTCCCGGCTGGAGACGGCTCCGGTACGGTTCCCTTACGTGGTGGAAAAGGAAGCCATTGGGGAGTATGTGAAAGAATTCGCGGCACAGATAAGAAAAGAGCGCGGTCAGAAATGAGGCGGCGCAACTGGGATGAAAAGGGAGAGCGCCGCTTTCGGCTCATACTCCTGGCGCTGCTGGTGCTGTCGCTTGCGTCCATTCACCTTATCGCGCCGGGATTTTATCCCACCATTTTGACGCTGACGAAAAATCGCGATCTGGATGGACTCATCGTCTATCTGCAGAGCTTCGGCGTTTGGGCAGTGTTTGTGAGCTTTTTTATTGATGTGATCATCAATATTGTTGGTTTTTTGCCGTCCATTTTTATTTCCACGGCAAACGGGCTCATTTTTGGCCTTTTCTGGGGAACGGTGATTTCCTGGCTGGCCGAGACCACCGGTGTGGTAATTTCCTTCTGGGCCATGCGTGTGCTGTTCCGTACCATGGCCATGCATGTCATAGAGAAGAGCCGTATGCTCTCAAAGCTGGATCAGTATAAATCGTGGAAAGCCGTGGCAATTGCCCGGGCTATCCCGTATATGCCCAACGGCCTGGTCACCGCGATGTCGGCCCTCTCGTCCATGCCTTTTGAATGGCATCTTTTTGGCAGCCTGGTAGGAAAGCTGCCGTCGGTGGCATTGGAAGTGTGCCTGGGGCATGACATTGTCCGCATGGAGCAGCATGCGGTGCGGCTCACCATCATCATCGTGCTCGTGACCGTCATTTACAGCGCGGTGTGGTGGTGCAGCCGGAGGAAAAAGAAGAAAGAGGAACAATAAGGGAAAGACCAATCGGGAGACTGGTCTTTTTTT
>CAZPLS010000091.1:0-3443 GCA_964587685.1 uncultured Dialister sp. | reverse complement strand
AAAAAGAATGACAAAACGCTGACAAGTAGCTGATAAGTGAAAGTCGGCGTTTCGTTTCTGTGGCAGCTCTTCCCCTTGCCTGCCGTTTTTTGTTAGCATAAACTTTGTGATTATCAATAAAAACTATATTTTTTGCATTGTCCATGCCGTTAAGGATGTGGGCAGACATATATGAAAGACGTTTACTTGAGCGTCTTGTCTTCTACAGTTCAAACTTCGCAACATTGATTCAGTAGAGAAGACAAGGCAATGGTAGATGTCTGCGGGTTGACGATTACTGGGCAAATGGATATAGTTTGTCTAAAAGTATAATCATACGGCGTGGGCTTCTGCGTTGCTTATCCTCTATTGATGGGCAATGCGAAAGTCTGAACTGTGGGATAAGTGACAGGTACAGTTTCCCACGTCTTCCGTATTATATGTATATGTTTTTTGCATGATGATTCATTATTAGAGACCTATGCAAAACTACTCCAATAGTAGAACGTCAACTGGCGAATTTGCTGATAATCAGTATATGATATTTTGTGATTTGGATGCAAAATGGACTTTTGCAGAGGTTTCTTTATATTCTTCAGGAACCTTTTCTGCTTCAAAGGCTCACGGTCATCCACATTTCCCGGCGTAAACATGAAATTGAGAATTTCCCCCTTGTCGTTGATAATCAGATACAGCTTAAATCCGAAGAACCATCCCATGGAACACTTCCCTCGTTCTGCAAGGTCCTCAAAAGTTTTATGAATCAATATACGTTGGTTTCGACATACACGCAGCGGAGTGAAATCCACGAAACTGATACCGGTGCAAGTGCCAAGCAGGACTTCCCCCTCCAGTTCCACGAAATGGCTATAAGATACACACTTGGGAAAAGGTGTGTCAGATGCTTGCAGACATATTCCTTGTGTAGGTTCGACACAGGGCGCCATACCATATTCCTATGGCTGGTTTCCCCATGTCTGCCCCCGAACCATACGTACATGTTCCCATGTATATATATGGCTCTCCGGTAGCAAACACTCTATTGCTCTGCCTCTTTGATTCTTGCAAAACATTCCTCGTATACAGCAATGGTTTACGACTCATAGGTAGCATCTGTTTTCCCCACGGTGTATTCTTATTAGCGGATTTGAGTGTCCTGATATGGTGCATTATCAAAGGACCTTTTCCTCCACACACTTCACATACATTATTTCTCAAGCGTTCTGCGAGAGAGCGTTTGGGATAATGGGTGAATAGAATATTACCGCAGGTTTCATGGAATCCTACTGTTTTGCGTTTAAAGCCATCATGATAAAGGATTCTTCGCTTCTCGTTCCCTTTAGAGTCTTTATAGGGAATAGAGAATACTTTGTCCTTAGTGTATTTCCTTAGTGTATTTCCTTATTATCTTTCGGAGCGAACTGTTGTACTTTCGCGCCAAAGTCTTATAAAGGCTATACTTCATGATGTAACCAAAGTCTGCGCATGTTGCCGAGACATTATTGGCTATGCAGTAGTAATTATAGAATCCTCTGATTTCAAGGTTGTATTTGGCTACCATCCTGTCGGCATCCATTCCTGTCAGTGCCGTTCTTATCTTAGGTATCCAAATGACTTTACCATCCTTTTGCGTAAAACACGGATAGCTCCAAGATTTTGAAGTTTCTCTTTAACCGTTTCTGATGATAAATTCAGCATTACCTTTCCTTTGAAGTCTCTTTTCAGCGCACCTTTTCGGTTACGCCTGCGTACATTCAATGAGCGGACGGTAATATGAAATCCGAGGAATTTAGCCTCTTCCTGTGCATGGGTAATCAATGTATTCTCGGTTGAAAGTTCAAGTTTTAGGCGTTCATGCATGAATGCGGCGATGTCCGTCTTAATTCTTTCACTTTCTGATTTTGAACCAATTACCCCGACATGGAAGTCGTCAGCATACCTGATGTATTTGAGGCGACGATAATTCTCATCCATGTCGTCACTGCATGGCATCGCTAACTTTTCTTCCTGCATTCCCTTTAATTTGTCCAGCAACTGGGACTTTACGGATTTGTCCGTTTCTTCCCTCCATTTTTTGCGCAGACTTACAGTTCTGCTGTTCAGACTATTGTACTCCTTTCTCGTTCTCCGTTTTTCTCCCTTGTCAAAAGTCTGTGCATACTCTTTCATATACTTATCGAACGGGGCAAGGCATATGTTTGCCGGTATAGGACTGACAATGCCACCTTGTGGAGTCCCTGAATAAGTACGATTGTATTTCCGATTTTCAACATAACCTGCCTTTAGGAATTTCCATACAAGACGCAGAAAGCGTTCATCTGCAATTCGCTTACGTAAGACTTCTATGAGTGTCTGATGGTCTATGTTGTCGAAGAAGCCTTTGATGTCTCCCTCAATAAACCATTTTACTCCCGTAAATGTCCGTTGTATGCTTGTCAGCGCTGTATGACAACTCCTGCGTGGTCGGAAGCCGTGTGATGAATCCTCAAAATGACCTTTATAGATTGCTTCAAGAATCATTCTTACGGCTTCCTGTACCAACTTATCCTCGAAAGAGGGGATGCCCAAAGGACGTTTCTTTCCGTTCTTTTTGGGTATATATACCCTCCTTGCAGGTTTAGGGTGATAGCTCTCATTTTTGAGACTGTCAATCAGTTTACCTATCCGTTGGAGTGTTGTGCCGTCTATGGTTTTTCCATCCATGCCGGCAGTCATGTTTCCCGGTTTGGACTTTATTTTCTCATAGGCCAGCATGAACAGTTCTTCATTGAACAGGATACGGTAGATGCGCTCATACTTGTAGTCCTTGTCCTTGCTGTGTGAGCATAGCGTGTTCAATATAACTTCCGGATTTATCATACGTCTCTCACGTCATCCATTAAACATATTGAAAATGCCAACTGTGTCCCTTTGCCATGTACAAGGCTTTCCCTTGCCCGGACTACTATGGACACTCCGTTGCCTTGTCGAATATTCAGAGCCGTTGCCCATAGCCGTGTCACGGCTTTCCGATTTAGGCAACCTCCGTTTAGCACGCATGATAACTATTGGCACGACAGACTGTCGGATGCGACTTTCATCCTTATCTCCGCTTATTGCGGTTATGCCATGACAAGTTCCCGCCATGCCCATACGAAGAACTGGGCATAGTGTCATGGTATGGCGTAAGTGACCGCCTTCCGCCATAGCCACAAGTTAGACCATTGGATTATCGTTCAACCAATCAGGCTTCATCCTCATGTCTGTCTTTTTCCCTCGCAATTCAGTAGCAGCATGGCTGTTAGCTGACTTATCACTTTTCCGAAGTGCTATGTTCCCCCTAAAGATTTCTCCGCAGGGTAAGTCGGATGGGAATAGGTTGTATAACATACTCGTTTTTTATGTCTATAAATCCACTTTCGCGTCTTTATAGGGGTTAAACTTATCGTGTTATTTGGAACACCAACCTAATCTCTTGCCAAAGA
>CAZPLS010000090.1:0-3494 GCA_964587685.1 uncultured Dialister sp. | reverse complement strand
AGAAAAAAAGCAGCAGGTAACTGCTGCTTTTTCCGTACTAGCCGCCGAGGTAGGCTTTTTGTACCTCCGAGGAGGAGGCCAGCTCGGCGCCGGTGCCTTCCAGGGAGATGGTGCCTGTCTCGAGAACGTAGGCGTAGTTGGCGATGGACAGGGCCATGCGTGCGTTCTGTTCTACGAGGAGGACCGTTGTTCCCTGCGCGTTGATGCGCTGAATAATATTGAAAATCTCCTGCACGAAAATGGGGGAGAGCCCCATAGACGGTTCGTCCAGAAGGATAACCTTCGGCCGGCTCATGAGAGCGCGGCCCATGGCGAGCATCTGCTGTTCCCCGCCGGACAAGGTGCCGGCCTGCTGGAAAGTACGTTCTTTCAGCCGGGGGAAGGACTGAAAGACGGATTCCAGATCAGCCCGGATACCTTCCTTGTCGCTGCGGAGAAAAGCGCCCATCTCAAGGTTTTCCATGACGGTGAGGGGAGCGAAGATGCGCCGCCCCTCCGGGACTTGGGAGATACCCGCCTTTACGATAGCCTGGGCTTTCATTTCATGGAGAGGCTTCCCGTGGTACATAATGGAGCCTTCCTTCGGATGAAGCAGCCCGGAGATGGTACGAAGGGTGGTGGTTTTCCCGGCGCCGTTGGCGCCGATGAGGGCCACAATCTGCCCTTCCTCGACTTTGAGTGAAATGCCTTTGAGAGCGTGAATGGCTCCGTAGTACACGTGTATGTTGTTGAGTTCAAGCAGTGCCATGTTACGCCTCCGATCCCAGGTAGGCCTTGATAACGGCCGGATTGTTCTTGATGTCCTCAGGCGTGCCTTCCGCGAGGATCTTGCCGTAGTCAAGCACGTAAATGCGCTCGCAGATGTGCATGACAAGGGCCATGTCGTGCTCGATGAGAAGGATGGTGAGATTGAAGGTATCGCGAATCCAGCGGATCATTTCGGTGAGTTCCTTCGTTTCCTGCGGGTTCATACCGGCGGCCGGTTCGTCGAGGAGAAGAAGCTTGGGCCGCGTGGCCAGGGCGCGGGCGATTTCCAGGCGCCGCTGCTGACCGTATGGCAGGTTTTTCGCCTGCTCCTGCGCCAGATCGTCCAGCTTGAAGGCAGTCAGAAGCTCCATGGCCTTGTCTTCAATGGCCTGCTCCTCCCGGCCGTACCGGCCCAGGCGGAGGATCGCTTCGGGGAGGCTGTAGTTCGTGTGGAGGGTAAAGGCAATCTTTACGTTTTCCAGCACGGAGAGCTCGCCGAAGAGGCGGATGTTCTGGAAGGTGCGCGCAATGCCCAGCGCCGTGATCTGGTAGGGCTTGCGGCCGGTGATGTCCTTGCCGTCGAAGAGGATTTTTCCCGTTGTGGGGGTATACACGCCGGTGAGCAGGTTGAAGGCTGTGGTCTTGCCCGCCCCGTTGGGGCCGATGAGGCCCACCACTTCACCGGGGTTTATGTGGATAATAAAATCCTGCACGGCTTTGATGCCGCCGAAGAATTTCGACAGTTCAGTCGTTTCCAATAGTGCTGCCATTGGCCTTTGCCTCCTTTCTGCGGTTCATAAGCCGGCGGAGAAGGAGAGAACCCTCTTTGTTGCCGAAGATGCCCTGCGGGCGGAAGAGCATGAGGAGGATGAGGCAGATCGCGTAAATGATCATGCGCACTTCCGGGTAATCGGCCAGCGCGGCGGTGATGAAGGTGAGCAGCGCGGCGCCGGTGATGGAGCCGGTGATGGAGCCCAGCCCGCCCAGAACCACCATGGTCAGGTAGTTGTACGAATTCAGGAAGGTGAAGGACGAGGGATGGGCAATGGTGAAGTAATGAGAGAACAGGCCGCCTGCCAGTCCGGCGAAGAAGGCGCCGACGGCAAACGCCAGAACTTTTGCGTAGGTTGTGTTGATACCCATGGCGGCGGCCGCGATGGCGTTCTCACGAACGGAGATGCAGCTTCGTCCATAGGTGGAATTGATGAGATTCTTCAGGAAGAACAGGGTGATGACCATGATCCAGAAGACCCAGGTAAAGGTGGTGAGGCGCGGGATGCCCGTCAGGCCGGAGGCGCCGCCGATTTGCTGGATATTGAGGATACAGATTCGGATGATTTCGCCCATGCCCAGCGTGGCAATAGCCAGGTAGTCCCCGTCGAGACGGAGTGTGGGGATGCCGATGACGATACCGATGAAGAGCGCCGCCAGCCCGCCCACGAGGAGCGCCAGGCCGAAGGGCAGTTCATACCACATGGTCATGATGGCCGACACGTACGCGCCGATGGCCATGAATCCTGCATGGCCCAGAGAGAACTGACCCGTAATGCCGTTGATGAGGTTAAGGCTCGAAGCCAGGATGATGTTGACGCCGATAAGGATGATCTGGAGCCGCCAGAAGGGCGTTATGATCTTCATGTCAATGAGCGTCTCAATGACGAAGTAGAGGACGATGGAGAGGACAAGAAGGGCCAGATCGAATTTGCGCAAGTTTTTGATGATTTGCATAGCTTACACCTTCTCTGTCTGGTTCTTGCCCAGGAGCCCGGTGGGCTTGATGAGCAAAATGACGATGAGGATGCCGAAGGCTGCCGCATCGCGGAAGGTGGAGGAAATGAAGCCGGACACCAGCGCCTCCACGACGCCGAGGATGATGCCGCCCATCATGGCGCCGGGGATGATGCCGATGCCGCCGAGAACGGCTGCAATGAAGGCTTTCAGGCCAGGCATGATGCCCATGAGGGGATCAATCGTGTTGTAGTAAATGCCCACGAGCACGCCAGCCGCGCCGGCCAGGCAGGAGCCCAGAGCAAAGGTGAAGGAAATGACATGGTCCACGTTGATGCCCATGAGAAGCGCCGCGTCGTTGTCATAGGAGACCGCGCGCATCGCCTTGCCCATTTTCGTGTATTGCACGATGTACCACAGGAGCAGCATGAGCACGACGGTGGAGCCAATAATGACCATCTGCTGGAAGGAAATGATGACATCTCCCAGATGGAAGATGTGGTTGGGCAGCACGGGCGGGAACGTACGCGGCTGCGGGGAGAGGAAGTACATAAGGGTGTATTCAATGAAGAATGACATCCCGATGGCGGTGATGAGAAGTGAGATTTTCGGGCTTGAACGGAGAGGTCTGTACACCGCGCGCTCGATGAGCACGCCGCACAGGCCGATGGCGGCCATGGCGCAGATGAGAGCCGGGAAGAACCCCAGCTTGAGCTGCGTGGTGACGAAAAATCCCACGTAGGCGCCGAGCATGTAGATGTCGCCGTGAGCAAAGTTGATGAGGCGCATGATGCCGTACACCATGGTGTAGCCCAAAGCGATCAGCGCGTAGATGCTGCCCAGCGAGACGCCGTTTATGAGCTGCTGGATGAACTGCGTGAGAAGATTGCTTTCCAAAACGTTTCCCCCTTTCTGTGCAATGAATGGAAAAGGCAGAGCACCTGCCCCGCCTTTCCGATTCGTAGTCTGAATACAGGGAGGGACGGGCCCTCCCGTCATGTGCAGTTGGCAATCAGGCG
>CAZPLS010000089.1:0-3502 GCA_964587685.1 uncultured Dialister sp. | reverse complement strand
TGCCGGTCCTTTTGAAATCCGCCGAAGTGATGGACATCGGCTACATCCACCCCACAGACCATCCCCTCTCCTCCCTGTCGGAGGAATTCCTGGGCCATCTCCACGTATGCATCGATGCCTTCCTCCAGTCGGACAGCAATAAGTCACATAATTGAGATCTGAGAACTGAGATCTCTAAACTAAGTTCTAATCCTTTTAGCGCATTGGGACGTGGGCTCATGTTTGCCGCTAACCCGTTAATTACGCATTACGCATTGCGAATTACGAATTATTTTTCCGTTCTCAGATCTGAGCATAAAAAAAACGACTCATAACGAGTCGTTTTTTTTATGCTCAAAGCCGTGGCTTTGTAAAGGACCGGCCCAGGTCCTCGGTCATGCGTATGTCCTCCCGGGGATCCCGTCCGCCCGTGGTGAGGTACCCGCCCACCATGATGCCGTTCAGGCCGCCGGTGAGCGCGAAGGCCTGCAGGCTCCGCAGGTTCACCTCCCGGCCGCCGGCGGTGCGGATGAGCGCCTTCGGCAGGACGAAGCGGAACATGGCAAAGGTACGGAGTACCTCCAGCGGCGGCAGACGTTTATTCCCTTCGTAGGGCGTTCCCGGCACAGGGATGAGAATGTTGAGCGGCACCGAATCAATGTGGAGCTCCCGCAGCTTGAAGGCCATCTCCACCCGCTGGTCGAGGGATTCTCCCAGGCCGATGATGCCGCCGGAGCAGACCCGGATGCCTGCCCGCTGCACCGCCTTGATGAGGGCCTCCTTGTCTGCGAAGGAATGGGTGGAGCACACCTGGGGGAAGTAGGACGGGGCGCTCTCAATATTGCAGTGCACCCGCGTGATGCCCGCTTCCTTGAGCCGCCGGGCCTGCGCCTCTGTGATGAGCCCGAGGGAGCAGCACACCTCCAGTCCGAGCTCGCGGCGGATCCGGCTCACCACATGAATGATTTCCTCAAATTCATTGGGGTTGTCCTGGTTGCGCCCGCTCGTCACGAGGGAAAAACGCACCGCCCCTGCGGCTTTGGCCTTCCGCGCCGCCGCCATAATTTCCTCCTCCGGAAGGAGCCGGTAAATCTGCGCTCCCGTCCTGTACCACCCCGACTGGGCGCAGAACTTGCAGTCCTCCGGGCAGTGCCCGCTCCGCGCGTTCAGAATGGCGCAGAAATCCACCGCATTGCCGCAGTATTTCTGGCGGATTTTATCTGCCATGGCCAGGAGCAGCATGGTGTCCTCGTCCTTTGCCCGTATAATCCGGCGGGCCTCCTCCTCATTGATGAATCCGCCGCCGATGACCTTTTCCGCCAGGCGGATGATTTCCTCGCATGACCCTTCCATAGTATCCTCCTTATCGCTTGCACAACCCTGCGCAATTGTTTCCTTTCTTTGAAGTATAGTGTGAACAATTATATCTGTCAACTCTGTTTTTATGCGCAAGTTTACTATTCGCGCAAAAAAAATTGACGCCCCTGTGATACAATAGGAAAAACGAAAGGAGCGTACAATGATGCATACCGATTGGCTCTGGGCCATGGGCCTCCTTGCGGCGGCCGTCTGGTGGGCCGTGACATGCGTGCAGCAGCTGGATAAAAAATACACCGTGAGCACGCGATACATGTGGTGCTATTACGTGGGCTACCTCGGCTGGTCCCTGTGGCTCCTCACCTGGGCGTCGAACCTGACGGGCATCCTCAGCCTGGGGGGGAACATGTGGGGCACCTCTCTGATCATCGTGCCCCTCATTGCGTGGCACATGGGCGAATGCTGGCGCATCGAGGGCCTTCTCAGCGGCGGCGAGGACGGCCCCGCCCTGGTGCGGAAGGGCCAGCTCCTGAAACGGGTGAGCGTCACCCTCTTCCTGATGAATTTTGTCCTGCTCTGGCAGCGGGGAATGTGAGGCCATGATGGACGTACAAAAACAATATTTTCGGACAAAAGAAGCGCTCTACGACGCGGTATATGAAACCGCCAAAGCCATGACGGAGGAAACGGAAGACACCTGCGCGGTTCTTTCCAACGTATCCGCCCTGCTCATGCTCTTCATGCCCCATGTGAGCTGGGCCGGCTTTTACCTGTGGAAGCAGGACCGCCTCTTCCTGGGCCCCTTCCAGGGCAAGCCCGCCGTGGCGGAAATCGCCCTGGGCCGCGGCGTGTGCGGCACCGCCTGCGCAAAGCGGCGCACCCAGATCGTGGAGGACGTCCACGCCTGCGCGAACCACATCGCCTGCGACGCCTCCACCGCCTCAGAAATCGTGGTACCCCTCATCGATGGGGATGCCCTCTACGGCGTCATCGATATTGACAGCCGCGACAAGGGCCGCTTCGACGAGGACGACGCCCGGGGCCTGGAGCGCCTCGCCCGCCTCCTCTGCGAAACCATATTCCAAAACGGCAAAGCCCTCTGACCAAGCCGCAATGCAATGATACAAATATCCCTGACCCAGCGGCCGGGGATATTTCATTTTTTTCGCTATACAACCGAATTTCCAGCCCGTATAATCAGGAAAATGAAACCATCCGGCAGGAACGCCTGCCGCAAACAAGGAGGGATACTATGAGCAGAATCTATACCGCCGCCGACCAGCTCATCGGCGGCACGCCCCTTCTCGAGCTCGTTCATTTCGAGCGGGAATACCATCTCCATGCGCGGGTGCTGGCCAAGCTGGAATACTTAAATCCCGGTGGATCCGCCAAGGACCGGGTAGCCAAAGCCATGCTTGATGACGCCGAAGCGAGGGGACTTCTTTCCCCCGGCGCGGTCATCATCGAGCCCACCTCCGGCAACACGGGCATCGGTCTGGCCGCCGTGGGCGCCGCCCGGGGGTACCGGGTCATCATCGTCATGCCCGAAACCATGTCAATGGAGCGGCGCCTCCTCATGAAGGCCTACGGCGCCGAGCTCGTCCTCACTGACGGCGTCAGGGGCATGCAGGGCGCCATCGACAAGGCCGCCGAGCTCTCCGCATCCATCCCGGGAAGCTTTGTCCCCGGCCAGTTCACCAACCCGGCCAACCCCAGGGCCCACCGGGACACCACCGGCCCGGAAATCTGGAAAGACACGGACGGCCAGGTGGATCTCTTCGTCGCCGCCGTAGGCACAGGCGGCACCATCACCGGCACGGGAGAATACCTGAAGGCACAAAATCCCCGCATCCAAATCATCGCCGCCGAGCCCGCCGCCTCCCCCGTCCTCTCCGGAGGCCCCGCGGGCCCCCACCAAATCCAGGGCATAGGCGCAGGCTTCATCCCCGAGGTGCTCAACACCCGCATCTACGACGAAATCATCCCCGTCACCGACGACGACGCCATGCGCATGAGCCGCTGGATAGGCACCCACGAAGGCATCCTCCCGGGCATCTCCGCCGGCGCCGCCGCCCGCGCCGCCCTGGAAATCGCCGGCAGGGAGGAAAATGAGGGCAAAACCCTCGTCGTCCTCTTCCCCGACGGAGGAGAACGATACCTGTCAACGGCGCTGTATTGTTAGATCTTAGAGCTGAGAACTGAGATC
>CAZPLS010000088.1:0-3629 GCA_964587685.1 uncultured Dialister sp. | reverse complement strand
TGCCTTCTTCCTCTTTTCAAAATGTATGCATCCATATATAATGAGTATAAATCATTTTATGTTGAAAAAGGAGCATGGATATGGCCATTAAAACAAGAAAAATCGGTATCATCGGTGCGGGCAATGTGGGACCCCATGTTGCATTGAGTCTGGCCACACAGGGGCTGGCGGATGAGTTTGTGTTTTATGACATCAAGGAGGGCAAGGCTGCCGGGGAAGCCATGGACATCATGGATGCGGTGTCGTACATGCCCCATCATGTCGTCGCCTACAGCGGCACCGTGGCGGATATGAAGGACGCGGACATCCTCATCAACGCGAGCGGCAAGACCCGCCTGCCCGGGCAGACCCGCCTTGATATGATGGATGACGCCATCGCCACCACGAAGGAGCTCGTACCTCTCATTGCAGAGTCCGGCTTCGACGGGATTATCATTTCCATTTCCAATCCCTGCGATATCATCGCCCAGTACCTCCAGTACAAGCTGGACTGGCCGAAGGACCGCATCCTCGGGTCGGGGACGGCGCTGGATTCGGCGCGCCTGCAGATGCAGCTCGCGACCCAGCTCGGCGTGAGCCGCAAATCTCTCACGGCGTACCTCTTGGGCGAGCACGGGGACAGCAGCATGATTCCCTGGAGCCATGTCCTTGTGGCGGGCAAGCCTGTGGATGAGCTTCTCGCGGAGGAACCGGAGAAGTACCACATGGACAGCAAGGCCGACGTGCTGGAAAAGGTGCACAAAGGAGGATACTTTGAAAACTCCACGAAGGGGTGCACCGAATTCGGCGTCTCCTCTGCCACGGCGGAGCTCATCCGCGCCATTTTCCACAATGAGCACAAGATTCTTCCCTGCTCGGTCTATCTGGACAATCTCTACGGCGTGACGGATACCTTTGCCTCCGTTCCGGTGAAGCTCGGCGCCAAGGGCGTGGAGGATATCATCTGCATCCACCTGACTGATGCGGAACAGGCCGAATTTGAAGCGTCTGTCAAGGTGCTGAAGGAGCATTTCGCCCGGGCCCTCTCCCTGTGAGTGTCTAATCATTCATAGCACCCCTTCAGACGGGAACAGGGATTGAGTTGTGTATGAAAAAAATGGTATAATGTATACAATATCAATGCGTGTAAAAAGGAAGGTGCTTCCCATGAAAAAGATCACACTGATCGCCGCAGCAGCGCTGCTTGCCAGCGGCATGTATACTGCTCACGCCGCTCCTGTCACCTACGTGCCCGCTCTTTCCGGAAATGTAGGGTATTCCTACAATGGCGCCGCTGACGGCGTCCACGGCGTGTACGCAGAATTTTCCCCTGTCAGCCGCCTTGTCATCGGCGCGGAATTCCGCCACTGGAACAACCGTAACGATGAAACGGATATCTATGCGAAATACCGCATCGGCCATGCCTATGTAGGTATCGGCAGCCGGGACTACTACTACAGAGGTTCCTCCACCTTCGGCCTCATCGAAGGGATGGCCAATCTGGCAGAACGCCTCGACGCCTATGCGGGACTGAAATTCTCCGACGAGGAATACGAATACAAGGTGGGCGTCCTCTTTGATGTCATGCCCGAGCTGGATCTGGACATCAATTACACCTACTACGACCGCGACCACACGCGCAACAAAGACGGCGTGGGCATCGGCCTCAATTACCGCTTCTAATGTATATAATTTGAAGCACATAAAAAAACAGGCTCATTGTGAGTCTGTTTTTTGTATGCCTGAAAGCATGCGGACGGGGCAGGCCGAAACCAGCTCTTTCAGTCGATGATTTTCATGCGGTTTTCTCTTCTGGGCTTGCCGCTTGCCGGATATGCGCCCCGACAGTAGCCGAGCAGCACAATGCAGCGGGCAATGTATCCCTCCGGCAGTTCCCACTGCTGCAGAATGTCCGCCCCCACCTCATTGTCAAAGGTCTCCTCCGCCCGGCCGATGATACAGGAAGCGATGCCCAAGCCCTCAGCGGCGAGGATCATATTTTCGGCGCAGCAGAACGCGTCCTGTATGCTGTAGGGAGCGTCCTTCGGTCCGAAGATAAAACACACCGTGGGAGCGCCGTAAAAGCCGCTCTGAATGCTCCAGTCATCAATGACGCTCGGCTGCTCGCTGGATACGCGGTACCCCGCCAGTGCCTTCCGGTCAAATTTCGCCACATTGAGCTTTCCTATGAATTCGGAGAGTTTCCGATCCCGGAGTGCGTAAATCAGGGCGCGCTGCCCGCCGCCGGCGCTCGGCGCGTAAAGTCCCGCTTCCATGATTTGCTCCAGCACCTCCCGGGGAATCTGCCGGTCCTCGTACTTGCGGATCGCCCGGCGGTGTTTAATCAATTCCAGTATATCCATCACGGCACCTCTTTTTCCTGAGCCGGCAAGCCGACTCCTTTTTGTATCCATTGTACGGATTTTCCCGAAGGCGGAAAAGTACGCACAAATCTATGCCTTAGTTACTTTGCAGTAACTCATCAAATTTGCGCAAATTGGGAACTTATACTACAATTTGGATATAACATTCAAATTTAAACCTATGGAGGATCCTGCTATGATGACAAAAGCGGAACTGCCCGAATGCCCTGTGGCCACCACGGTACAGCTGATTGGCGGAAAATGGAAATTGCTGCTGCTGCGGAATCTTCTCGAGCGCCCGTGGCGGTTTAATGAATTGAAAAAATCCCTGGACGGGATCAGCCAGAAGGTGCTCACAGACAGCCTGCGCTCCATGGAAGCGGACGGCCTCATTTCCCGCACGGTCTACCCGGAAGTGCCGCCCCGGGTGGAGTACGCCTTAACCGACCTGGGCAAGTCCATGCGCCCCATCATTGAAGCCCTCGCGGCATACGGGGAGTATTACAAAAAGCACCTGTGAGGCCCCACGCCTACGGGAAAGGAGGCTCCCATGCCCTTTGCACTGGCACCGAATTTCACCCGCCATCTTCAGCAGCTCCTCGCCGCGCTGAAGGAATTTGAACGGGAAGACCGCTTCATCGCTTCCGCCCGGGCGGAGGGCCATTCCATCCGGGCGGACTACACCTTCTGGCTCTACCACCGCATCGCCGCCGCCTTCAACGGGCTGGCCCTCATCCTGCTGGACAATTCCAGCTCGGGCCGCATGAGCGAGACGAGCCTCCCCTACGGTCTGCTGCGGCACATGCTGGAAAATTACGCCGATCTGTACAACGGGTGGGCCACGAAGGGCCTGTCCTATTGGTACTGGCGGTACCTCGCCGCAGAGAGCGCTGAGAAATGGGACGAATCAGCGGCGGCCTACCAAAAGCTCCGCACCCTCCTCCCCGCCTGGGCGGAATACCGCACCCGGGACGGACAGATTCACCGGGCAGGACGGCTTACCCGCTATGTCATGATGCCGCCCCTGCCGGAGAGCCTCACCGCCTCACTCCCCCAGCTCCGCTCCTTTCACAGAAACATCCGCGCCCTGGACCGACGGGCGAGCGCCGCCTTTCACAGCCATTCCCCCGATTTCCTGCGGGACGTACCCCGGTGCAATGAGGAGATCCTCCTTTCCATGCACCTCATTCTCGCCTCATCCCTGGCAGTGATGACCGCAGTGTACCGCACCCCCTGGAGCTACGACCTGAACAGCCGCGTCTGGCCCCCGCTCCTGGCAAACCTCTC
>CAZPLS010000087.1:0-3687 GCA_964587685.1 uncultured Dialister sp. | reverse complement strand
TCTAAACTCAGTCCGCTACGACGGAGAGGTGGATGGTGCTGGTCACCTGGGGGTGGACCCACACTTCTATGTCGTAGTCTCCGGTCTGCTTGATCGGTTCTTTGAGGCGGATGTTTTTCTTATCCAGCTTGAAGCCGTATTTTTTCTCCAGGGTTTCGCTGATGTCTTTGGCGGTGACGCTGCCGAAGATGCGTCCGTCGCCCCCTACCTTCACGCGGATTTCCGCGCGGACCTTTTTCAGCTGAGACGCCATGACCTGCGCCTCGTCGGCGGCTACCCTGGATTTGAATTCCTTCGATTCCTTCCGCTGCGCCGCCGTGTTGAGGGCCGCCTTTGTGCCCTCCTGGCCGAGGCCGCGGCGAATGAGGACGTTGCGGCCGTAGCCGTCGGCCACCTCCACCACATCGCCCCGCTTGCCTAATTTTTTCACGTCCTGCAAAAGCACTACTTTCATGGTTTTTCCTCCTTCAGCTGCGCCCGAATGGCCGCAATGATTGTTTTTTCTGCCTCTTCCCTGTCCTGCTCTCTGATCTGCGCCCCCGACACGGTGAGGTGCCCCCCTCCGCCGATGGCTTCCATGACCACCTGCATGTTGATGGACCCGTCGCTTCGGGCGGAAACGCCGATTTTTTTGTCCATGGGATAGAAGAGTATGCTCGCCCGGATGCCTTCCACTGTGATGAGGAAGTCTGCCACCTGGCCGGCGATGACCTGGGGCTGCGCTGCGTCGTCCGGGCATTCGGCGATGGCCACGCAGCCGTCTATGATTTCCATGTCAGCCATGATGGCCGACTTGATTTTTGTGGTTTCTATGTCCGCCGCGAAGAGCTCCTGCACGAATTTGGTGTTTGCCCCGCTCCGGCGGAGGAAGCTCGCCGCGTCGAAGGTGCGCACCCCCGTCTGGACGGCGAAGTTCTTCGTGTCCACCACGATGCCCGCGTAGAGGCAGGAGGCGATGAGCTCGGGGAGGTCTTTCCCCGCTCCGTAGTACTGGACGAGCTCCGTGACGAGCTCCGACGCGGATGACGCGGAGGGCTCCATGTAGGTGAGGAGTGTATTGTCGATGATGGTGCTGCCCCGGCGGTGATGGTCGATGATGATCCGCCGGGAGGCGCGCTTCAATACCTCCGGTGCGGCCACCATGTCCGGCACGTGGGTGTCGGTGACGAAGAGGAGTGTCTGGTCGGTGACGAGGTCCCTGGCCTCGCTCTCGTCGATGAGCAGGTCGGCGAGCTCTTCGTCATCCTCGATGGCGCGGCGCATCTTCTTCGATGTGTCGTCGTATTTGGAGACGACCACATAGACTTCCTTGCCGGAGGATTTGCCCAGCCAGGCCAGGCCGAGGGCCGAGCCGATGGCGTCGTAGTCTTCGCTGGCGTGGCCCATGACGAGGACGCGGTCGCATCCTTCGATGATTTCTCTTAAGGCCTGGGCCACCACGCGGACGCGCACCCGGGTGCGGGTGCCTGTGGCGGGCACCTTGCCGCCGAAGACCTTCACGTCCCGGCCGACGCGCACCACCGCCTGGTCGCCGCCCCGGGACAGGGCCAGATCCAGGGAGACCTGCGCCTCCTCGGCCTGTTTGGCGAAGGAATCATGCTTTTCCGCGATGCCGATGGAGAGCGTCACAGGGATGCGGTTTACTGTCTTGATGGCCCGCACCTTGTCGAGGACTTCAAAGTGGCTGTCCATGAGCTGCGCCAGGGCCGTGCGGGAGATGCACGCCACGAAGTCCGCCGTGGTGTACTGCTTGATGAATCCCTCCCGGCGGGTGAATTCGTCGAGAATGCATTCCCCCACGTCGGAAAGCAGGCCCGATTTTTCCGCGTCGGTCATGTCCGCGGAAACCTCGGATATGTTGTCGATGCGGATGAGGCAGAATACGGGCATGGCCTCCTCGCAGGCCGCCACGGCCCGCTCCATGTCGGAACGGTCGATTAAGTAGAAGAGGAGGTAGGCCGCCTCGTCCTCGCTGCAGGATTCCACGAACTTGTGGTACACCCGAAAGCTCGCGCCGTTCACACGGCAGTCGAACCACCCCGATTTGCCCCAGAGGCGCGCGGCGTGCGTCCCCGGGAGGAGCTTGTCGATTTCCGGCGAGTCCGTCTCCTGTGTGTCCGCCCAGGAGCGGAACACGTCATTGGCCCACACGACGAGGCGTTTCTCGTTGACCATGGCGATACCAAGGGGCAGGTTTTTCACAGCGTACATCGTACCCGCTTCCACCCCGGCGGAAATGTCGTCGAGGTAGCGCATGAGCACCCGCTCCTGCTCCATGTCGTTTTTCTTGATAAAAAGGAAGCACGCCGCGTCCACAATGCCCATGAGCACGCCGAGCATCCAGTTCTGGCTGAGAAGTGCCAGAAGATTTGTGAGGATGAGGGCGAAGAAGAGCTTTTCGTTACTTTTCTGCACCCATACCTTTTCCAGCATAGGACCTCCTTTCCCGCGGCAGTGCCGCCGGTCCGTTTGTTTCTGGATTCTATATATTATACTAAAATTTGCTAAATATAAAAACAGCTTGTGCAGAAATGGAAAAAACTCACCCCCGAAGGAGTGAGTCATGTCTGTCAGCTGCCTTACTGGTAGTTCCGTCTCTGCCGGTAGTGGAAGAGGAGGTCGAAGAGGCCCATCACTACGATGAGGGACTGGAGGAAGGGCAGGAAGAAGGCGCCGATAACGAGGAACCACCGGAGGGTGGAGAAAATGGGAAAGCGCACCGGGAGCCACCATACGAAGGAGATGCCCTGGAGAAGGAAGACGAAATTGCACATCATCTGCAGGTTGTATAGGAGGGAGGTCAGAACCTCGTCGTCGCTGATGATATAGCCCGCACCCACGAAGGCCAGGTAGGCGTAGACGGTGGCCACGGGGAGCTCCCACCGGGAAAGGGGCGGCAGGGACGGGATGTCCTTGAGGCCCAGGCGGGAGAAAATGTAGTGGGACAGTGTCATGGCCGCCCAGGAGTAGATGATGCACACGGTGATGGCGATGAATGCCATGGATTTGCGAAGGATTTCATAGGTCTCGTCCATCCCCGCCCGGGCCGCTTCCAGTGCCTCCCCGGAGTAGAACTGGGGCAGGAGCTCCTCTGTGGACTGGCGCACCGATTCGAGGAATTCCCCGTTCAGCACGGAAAGGTCCACGCCCAGGACGAGCACGCCGAAGAGAATCTGCAGGGCAAAGGCAGCAAACACCGCCGCCGCCCCCGCAAAGAGGGTCGCCGCCGGCCGCGCCCGCCGGCGGTAGCAGATGCCCAGCGCCGTGCCGAGAACGGCAAAGATGGCGCACACCACCGCACCGGAGAAGACGCCGAAGAAGACCGAGTCCAGAATGAGCGTCCCCGCCGTGACGAGAATGGCCCACCGCGCCCCGTGTATCACGCCGATATAGGCGATGGGGAGCGGAATGAGGAGAAAGATGACCGTGGAAAAAATGGGCAGGTAGAGCCCCAGCATGGAGAGCACCACCGCCACAGCGGTGCTCATGCCGGCGGCGACCACCGCATTGGTGCTGCCCGATTGAGCTGGCTTCATGGGAATGTCCTTTCTGTTATTTATTTCTTTCTATATATGTAATTCAATATATCAGAAAGCGGGGGAAAAGAAAAGGATAGATCTTAGAGCTGAGAACTGAGAACGGAAAGACAATTCGTAATTCGTAATGCGGAATGCGTAATTAAAGGAT
>CAZPLS010000086.1:0-3776 GCA_964587685.1 uncultured Dialister sp. | reverse complement strand
TGCTATAATAGGAAATATAAAAGACATCCGGAGGAATCATATGTACGAGGAGACGACCATTGCGGCCATTGCCACGGCGCCCGGCGAGGGGGGCATTGGCATTGTCCGCATCAGCGGGCGGGACGCGGCGGAGGTGGCGGATCGCATATTTCAGCGGAAGCGGGGCGGCTCTTTCCGTGAGGCAGAGCCGTGGCGGCTGTACTATGGGCACGTGGCAGGCGGCGGTGTGTTTGTCGATGAAGGGCTTGCGGTGTACATGAAGGCGCCCCGGTCGTACACGGGGGAGGACGTGGTGGAGATCCAGATCCACGGGAGTATGGAGGCGCTCCGGCAGACGCTGGCGCTGGCGCTCGCTGCCGGGGCGGTGTCGGCCGAGCGGGGGGAATTTACGAAGCGCGCTTTTCTGAACGGGCGCATCGATCTCTCCCAGGCCGAGGCGGTGATGGACATTATTACCGCCCGGGGGCGGGCGTCCCTGGCGCAGGCGGAGAGCCACCTCGCCGGGGCGCTGTCTCAGTATGTGCGGGGCGTGCGGGAGGCGCTCACTGATTTCATCATCCGCCTGGAGGTGACCATTGACTATCCTGAGGAGGACCTGGAGGACCTCACTCTCGCGGAGATTCAGCAGGGGCTCGAGGAGATTGAGGGGCCCATGGCGGCGCTTCTCGCCCGGTCGGAGCGGGGGCGCATCATCCGGGAGGGGCTTCGCACGGCCATTGTGGGCCGGCCGAACGCGGGGAAGTCGAGCCTCCTGAATGCCCTTCTCCAGGAGGAGAGGGCCATTGTGACAGATATCCCCGGCACGACGCGGGACACCATCGAGGAATCGGTGCGCATTGGCGGGGTGCCTCTCGTACTCATGGATACGGCGGGGTTGCGCCGCACGGAGAGCCAGGTAGAGAAAATCGGCATCGAGCGGGCTCGCCGGTCCATGGAACGGGCGGACCTCATTCTGGCCGTGCTCGACGGGTCCGTTCCCATGGAGGCGGAGGACAGGGAGATTCTTTCCTTCCTCAAGGGACGGAAGGGGTTGGTCATTCTGAATAAATCCGACCTGCCTCAGGCAGTTTCCGCCGACGAGGCGGCGCAGCTCTCCGGGGGTGCGCCGGTGATTGCCCTCTCTGCCAGAAACGGGGACGGCATCGCAGCCTTGGAGGAAACGCTCCGGACGCTCTCCGAGGGGGAGGACATGGACGCAGGACGAGCGCTCTTCCTCACGAACCTGCGCCACACCGAGCTCGTGCGGGAGGCTCTCGCCGCGGTGGAGCGGGCGAAGGCCGGCGCGGCGGCGGGGATGCCCGCGGACTGCATCACTGTGGACCTCACCGAAGCCTGGCAGCGCCTCGGCGAAATCACGGGAGACGTGGTGGACGACGAGCTCATCACCTCCATTTTCAGCCGCTTCTGCGTAGGGAAGTGAGCCGGAGGCGACCATGACAGCACTCAATCAGAAAATGAACATGCTGAGCGCCATGGGCATCATCCTGGTGGTGGCGGGACACTGCGGCATCAGCTTCATCCGCCAGTTTCCCGTTTATTCCTTTCACATGCCCCTCTTCATCTTTATTTCGGGGTACTTTTTCCAGGCTCGGCCCTTTCCTGAATTTTTCCGGAAAAAGTTCGTCCGGCTCATCCTGCCCCTGGCCCTGTGGAGCCTGTTCTACACGTGCTTTACCAATGGCCTTCATGACATGGGGCTGGCGGGGTGGCACTATTCTTCGGACCTTTCCACCATCCTGTGGCGCTCCCTCGTACAGGGGTGGAATCCGCAGTTCAATGTGCCCGCCTGGTTTCTGAGCACCCTTTTCTGGACGCAGCTCCTGTACTGGGGCATATACAAGATCACTAAAAAGAACTTATTACTAACCGGGGGGGGTAAGCGCGGCGGCGTATGGCCTGTCTCTCTACCTGCATGACACGGGCTTTGCTTCCGCTCTGCATGGTGCGGGCATCGGGATAGAACGGGTGCTTTTCTTCCTCCTTTTCTACTGGAGCGGCGGAGCGTACCGCCGGTACATAGAGACGGGGGCGGCCCCGTCTGTCAGGGGGAGTGCGGTGAAAATTGCCCTCTGTGCGGCGGTCAATCTCGGCCTCATTTCCCTTACGGGCAGTTCATCCATGCTTGCCTTCAATATCCACCACATGGATTTCCCCGCCCATTCCTACTGGATGCCTCTCGTCACGGCCGCGACGGGGATCTGCTTCTACCTGCAGCTGGCAGACCACATCGCCGCCAGAGTGCGGCGGCCCCGCTTCCTGTCTTACCTGGGGCGTCATACCCTGCCCGTGATGATGCACCACCAGTTTTTCTTCTGGCTGGTCAATGCGGCGCTCTGGGCCGGAGCGGCGAAGAGTGAATGGATTCGCACCTATTTTGAGTATGACAAGTACATGACATCCATTTACTACCGCATCCAAACGCCGATCCCCCGGGAGGACGTGCTGTACCTGGCGGCAGGGCTCTTCGGGCCCCTTCTGGGATGCTGGATGTACGGGCGGTGGATAGGGCCGTACTGGCAGAGACTGCTGGCCCGGGTCCGCGGGAAAAGAATTTGATGAAAAAATTTGAGCCCTTGCCAAAAGGAGAAACTTCTGTTATTATATACAAGTCACATATGAAACGTGGCAGTGCAGGGGCATAGCGCAATTGATAGAGCAACAGTCTCCAAAACTGTAGGTTGGGGGTTTGAGTCCCTCTGCCCCTGCCACTTGGCTCCATAGCTCAGTCTGGATAGAGCACTTGACTACGAATCAAGGTGTCGGGGGTTCGAATCCCTCTGGGGTCACCATGAGAATCCGTCGGCAGGCCTGACGGATTTTTTTGTTATACATAGTTATACATATAGCTTGCGGGCGGAAGGCATGCTTTCCCCGCGAAAAAGGAGAGTCCCTATGAAGTCTGTAAGAAAAGCAGTCATTCCCGCTGCGGGATTTGGGACGCGCTTCCTCCCGGCGACGAAGGCCATGCCGAAGGAAATGCTGCCCCTTGTGGATAAACCGACCATCCAGTACATCGTGGAAGAAATCGTGGACAGCGGCATTGATGAAATCCTCATCATCAGCGGCCACGCCAAACGCGCCATTGAGGACCATTTCGATTCCTCCCCCGAGCTGGAGACCCATCTGTATGAGCACGGGAAAATAGATCTTTTGAAGGAAATACAGAAGGTTTCCTCCGTCACCGTGCACTATGTGCGGCAGAAGTATATGCGCGGCCTGGGGGACGCCATCCTCTGCGCGAAAACCTTCGTGGACAATGAGCCCTTCGCGGTCCTTCTCGGCGACGACGTGGTCTATCAGGAAGGAAAGCCCGCCCTGGCGCAGCTCATTGACGTATACAACCAGTGCGGCGCTACCGTCCTCGGCTGCCAGGAGGTGGCCCCGGAGGAGGTCTCCTCCTACGGCATCGTGAAGGGCCGCGTCATGGACGCCTCCCGCCTCATGCGGGTGGATGACATGGTGGAAAAGCCCTCCCTCGAAGAAGCGCCGAGCCGCATGGCCGTGCTGGGCCGATACATCATCATGCCCGAAATCTTCCCCATCCTGGAGGAGACAAAGCCCGGCAAGGGCGGGGAGATACAGCTCACCGATGCCCTTCGGGTGATGGCACGCAACCGGGAGGTCTACGCCTACGCCTTTGAAGGCCGCCGCTATGACGTGGGCAGCAAGGAAGGCTTCCTCGAAGCGACGGTGGAATACGCCCTTCGAAGAAAAGACCTCGGCCCAAGCTTTGCGGCTTACCTGAAGAGACTTGTGGAGAAAGTTGAGATCTGAGA
>CAZPLS010000085.1:0-4184 GCA_964587685.1 uncultured Dialister sp. | reverse complement strand
GGTGTACTTGAACGGCTCGATTACAGGCTTGCCGTTAAATCCAAGCTGCATGCCATGGGTATGCCCCGTGAGGGTGAGCGCCGCCCCGCGGGCGAGGCCCACGTCGATAAAATCGGAATGGTGGGCGAGGAATATCACTGTGTCTCCCCTGCGAATGCCCGTAAAGGCGCCGTCCGCCATGGTTTTCATTTCCTCTGCGCGTCCTTCGTCCCGCGCCCAGGGATAGTTCACTCCGGCGAAGAAGAGCGCATCCTCGCCGTGACGGATCACCCGGTTCTCATTGTCCAGGATGGGAATGCCCGCTTTGTCCAGTCCGTCCCGCACCGCATCCCGGCCGCGGAAGAACTCATGATTTCCCCAGACATACATCATCCCGTCAGGAAAATCTTCCTTTCCTGCGGCCAGTACCCAGGCCGTATCGTTCATGAAGCGAATGTCATCGATAAGATCCCCCGTGATGACAACTATGTCCGCCCCCTCCTCCTTTGCCATGGCCAGGGCTGCCTCCAGGTCCTCCGGGTGGTAGTAGGGCCCGATGTGCGTATCGGAAATCTGAGCGATGCGGTACCCTTCAAAGGCGGCAGGCAAGCCGGGCACGGTCACCGGCAGCACGGTGCGCTCCTCCGGCCCGTTGCCGATGGTCACGCTGTAAAGCCCCGCATTCAAAAGACCCCAGATGAGGACCGCGCCAACCCACTGCATGGGCCGCCGCAGAACGCGGACGAGAGAGAGCGCGGTCACCAGCGCCAGCGGCACGGCCGCCGCCATATTGACCAGGAAAAACGCGCACGCCGCACAGGCGAGCACCTCCGCAGCGGTCCCCGTCTCCGCATAGGCCAGGCGGTACCACGAATAGACCTCCTGCGCCCCATAGACCAGCGCCGCATCAAGGAGCCCCCAGCTCCACCAGAACCGGCGCCGGTAGAGCAGCGCCGCGCAGCACCCGTTCCAGAAGCCAACGAAGGTGAAGGCCATCATCAGCAGGGAAAACGAAACCAACGGTCCCTGATTCATACATTCCTCCCAAAATTGAATTACACAAAAGCAGCCAGGCGGGCATGGGGTCCCGCCAGGGGAATGGAGCGCAGCGCCGGGCGGTCAAACCACTGCCAGTCCTCCCCTGCGGGCGGCAGGACATCGCCCATTTCATAGGCGCGCATATGCCAGATGCGGTGGGTGAACACATGGGTGTACGACCAGAGAAGCGTCCCGGTCTGCCCCGCGAGGAGGCGTTCCAGGGCGCGCCGGCTCTCCTCCTCATTGGCAGCGAGGGCCATGGGGAATTCCCACATATTCGCCAGCATGCCCTCCGCGGGCCGGCGGTGCAGGAGGAAACGCCCATCCCGCTCCACCACGGCGCACGCCCCGTACCATTCCTGCTGGGGCTTCTTTTTCGTACGCACCGGAAGGGCCGTCTCCAGCCCCTGTTCCACCGCCTCGCACCACCGCCGCAGGGGGCATTCCGCACAGCGGGGATGTTTGGGGATGCACACCTCCGCTCCCAGGTCCATAAGCGCTTCATTGAAGGCCCCCGGCCTGTCCGCGGGCATCGTTTCCTCCGCCAGGGCGGCGATGCGCTTCCGCCCCCGGCTCTTCAGCACGTCATCGGTCACCGCGTAGAGCCGGGCGTACACGCGAAGCACATTCCCGTCCACCGCCGGCGTCCGGGCCCCGTAGGCAATGGACGCAATGGCTCCGGCGGTGTACTCTCCTATGCCGGGGAGGGCGCGGATGTCTGCGATGCTGCAGGGCATGGCGCCGCCCCACTTTTCCTCTATGATCCGGGCGGCGCGGTGTATATTTCTTGCCCGGCTGTAATATCCCAGGCCCTGCCAGGCGTGGAGCACCTCCGCCTCTTCCGCCGCGGCCACATGGGAAATGGTGGGGAACCGCTCCATCCAGGCGGTGAAGTAGGGCCGCACCGCCTCCGCCCGGGTCTGCTGCAGCATGATTTCTGCAATCCACACGTGGTAGGGACTGCGGGGCTCCGCCTCGCGCCAGGGGAGATTTCGCCGGTGCGTGTCAAACCAGGCAAGGAGCGCGGAAGGCCAACCCTGCCTACCCAAGGACAGTCTCCTCGAATTCTGTCTCCGTCACGTGGTCCCCGTCTTCGGCAAAGTACACCGTGCCGCGGAGCCGCTTGCCCGCCAGCACCATAGGAAGCCAGATTTTATCTGCCTCCCACATCTCTTCATAGGGAAGCTCGCCGGGGAGAAACCACCGGGGCTCCATTTCACCGGACGCCCTCGGCTCGCCCCGCCAGGACCGGGCCAGGTACACCACCCCCGCATGGGACCAGGTCATATCCGAGGGCTGGCAGAAGTAGAGATCCGCCGCGAGCTCCAGCGACGCCGGATCCGCCGCAAGGCCGCACTCCTCGAAGAGCTCCCGAACGGCGCATTCCCGCATCGTTTCGCCCGCCTCGATTTTCCCGCCGAAGCCGTTCCATTTCCCGTATCCCATGCCCCGGCGTTTCCGCCCCAGAAGAACCGCCCCATCGCTGCGGATAGGATACACGAGGGATGTGTCACGCATGGGGATACTCCTCAAAATAGAGCCGGGCAAAGAGCTTCTTTCCCGTCTCCGTCCTGTACAGCCGGTGGTAGAGGGCCTCATTCTGCTCCCGCAGCGCGCCGTCCTCGTACGCATTCACCAGCATGTCCGCCTCGGCCAGAATCTGCGCGTCCGGCCCATCGATGGACCCATAGGAATGGTGGTGTCCCACCAGCCAGCAAATGCGGTCTATATCCGCCCTGTCAAAGTGCAGTGCGGCAAGCATTCTTTCCGCCTCCGCCGGACCGAGCTCCTCCTGGATCTTCCCGTCATTGCGGCCGAAGCGCCGTTCCCCCTCATGAATGCCTATATCGTGCACGTAGGCCGCCGCCTCGAGGCGAAACAGTGTCCGCGCATCCAGACCCTCTGACAGCCCGATGAGGCGGGCGAAATCATGGACCTTCAAAAAATGGTGAATCCGCTTCGGATCCCCCTTGTCATACTCGATCATGGCCAGGGCCAACGCATCCAATTCTGTCATCCTATCCCCTCCATTTTCTTTATTATAACAAAAGAGCCGCCACAAAAGCGCACAAAAAAACCGGTACGGTTTTATTCCATACCGGTTCCTTTTAATGATTAGTCTGCGCTGAAAGGAAGCAGTGCAATCGCTCTGGCTCTCTTGATGGCCAGGGTGATTTTGCGCTGATGCTTTGCGCAGGTGCCCGTAATACGGCGGGGCAGAATCTTGCCTCTTTCGGAAATGAAATGGCGAAGCGTGGCTACGTCCTTGTAGTCCAGCGTGTCTACATGATCGACGCAGCACTGGCAGACCTTTCTTCTCGGTCTTCTGATTTTATCTCTCTTAATCATCGTATCCTCCACTGTCAGAACGGAATGTCCTCATCCGTTCTGGAAGCACCAAACTGACTGAAATTCCCTCTGGACTGACCAAAACCGCCGGTCTGCGCGTAGCTGCCCATATCCGGCCCAGGCTGATTGCCGTGCGCCGTGCCGATGGGCAGTGCAATCAGATTGGCCGTCACCTCCGTGACATACCGCTTCTGTCCGTCCTGCGTCTCATAAGACCGGGAAGAGTACCGCCCTTCCACGAATACGCGGGTGCCCTTTTTCAGCTGATTGCCAACGGCCTCCGCCAGTGCACCCCAGGCCACCACGCTGACAAAATCGGTCAGCTCTCTCTGCTCGCCATTGGGTGCGCTGTACGTTCTGTTGACAGCCACACTGAAAGACGCCACAGCCTTACCGGTTTTCGTAGCACGCATCTGCGGGTCTCTCGTCAGATTTCCCATAATCTGTACTGAATTCATCGTCTCTTCTCCTGATTAGTCGTCCAATTTGACAATGATGTGACGGATGATTTCTTCGTGGATCTTGATGACACGGTCAAGTTCTTTGATCTCTGCGGGATCAGCCTGGAAATCAACGACTACATAGTAGCCTTCCGTCTGATGCTTCACTTCATAAGCCAGCTGCCGCTTGCCCCATTCATCTTCCTTGTCAACCGTGCCGCCGATCTTTCCGATGGTGTTCCTGACAAGTTCCACAGCAGAGCGAATTACTTCCTCGTCTGCCACGTTCACGATGAACATCAATTCATACTTCTTCATACTGTCGCCTCCTTCTCGGCCATATGTCCCCTGTTCGCCAGGGGCTGGTTTGTCTGACAA
>CAZPLS010000084.1:0-4244 GCA_964587685.1 uncultured Dialister sp. | reverse complement strand
TACCTTTTCATTTATAATAGAAGAAAAAGAAGGGAGGCATGACTATGGAGCGGTGGGAACGGACGTTGTGGCTTCGGGAGATTGCGCAGGAGAATGAGGAGTTTATCGCCTGGGGCGGGTATGAGACGGGCGGGGTGCGTCATGATTTTTCGTCCCGCATTCGGGAGTGCCGCCTGTTTCCGGAGGAGGAGCATGAGGCGCTGGTGACGTCGGCCCGGGGGCGTCTTTCTGACACGGCGGCGGAGATTTCGGTGGTGGCCGGTGACACGCTGGCGCATGCTCAGGCGGCGGTGCTGAATTTTGCTGATGCCTATGAGCCGGGCGGGGCGTACCTCTGCGGGAGCGCGGCCCAGGAGGAGTGTCTCTGCCGGGCGAGCACGCTCTATGCGTCGCTTTCTTCCCGGGCGGCGCTGCCTATGTATGAGGTGAACAGGAAGCGGAGGGGGCCGGAAGCGGATACGTTTCTTATTTCGCCCTATGTGGAAATTTTCCGTACGCCCATGGATGAGGGCTATGTACTCAGGCAGGAGGTTCGGACCTGCGCGGTCATTACCTGTGCGGCGCCGGATTTGCATTCCACCTCGTGGGGGCTGGCGGAGCCTGTGGTGAGAGAGGTGATGCGGCGGCGCATGCGGGCTTTTTTGGCCGCGGCGGCGCTTATGGAGTACCGGTCGCTCACGCTCGGCGCGTGGGGGTGCGGCGCCTTTGGCCATGATGCGGCTCACGTGGCGGAGGATTTCCATGCCGTCCTGGTGGAGGAGGGGTGGCAGTCCCTCTTTGACCGCATTGTCTTTGCCGTCTACGGGGACGAGGGGCCGGGGCGGTACAACCGGGAGGCATTTCAGAAGGTATTCGGGCAATAAAAAAGCTGCCTGGGCAGCATCAAAAAACAGCTCCGCTTGCGGGGCTGTTTGGCTGTGATGGGATTATTCTCCCTCGGGGGTTCCCTTGTAGAAAACCACTTCGGAGAGGGGCTTTCTCGGGGTGGGGGGGATTTCTTTATCCGTGTAGCCGAGGGCCATGGCGGCCACAGGCTCGCCTTCCACGCCGAGCCATTCCTTCAGCTCGTGGTAGGCGAAGTAAATGTCGCAGGTCCACAGGCTGCCGACGCCGAATTTGGTGGCGGCGAGGGCGACGTTTTCCATGGCGGCCGCCACGGACTGGATGTCGCTCGATTCCTTGAGGGCCTCGGCGGTGTCCTTTTCATAGGCGAGGTCATAGCCCAGCGCGTTGAGCGCGAAGATGAGGCACGGCGCCTGCTCGAGAACGCGGGTGGTGTAGACGGCGCTGGGGATGAACTGGGGATACTTGGAAAAGATGCCTTCCCCGGCGCGGTTCTTCCGGATGCCTTCCTTCATGCAGCGGATGACACTGCGCCGCTCCGGCCCCTGCACGACCACGAAGCGCCAGGGCTGCTGGTTCTTCTCCGACGGCGCCTGAATGCCGGCGGTGAGAATGGACTCCAGCACATCCGGGGGAATGTTCTTTTTTATGTAATGGCGTGTACTTCTTCTTTTGTAAATTGTTTCGATCACGGGCGTGAGCTCCTTTGGGAATGTTACAATCCACATTATAATCAATTAGTTAATGGTATGCAAGGTAAAAAAGCGGAAAATCACCTACAGACCCGTTTTTCCCTTTGACAGGGACTGATATAATAAATGGCATAACCAAATTAGAAGGGAGGTCGGCGTTTTATGCATGGTCATCACCTGGCGGCGGGTCATCTGGCGGCATCGGTGACGATTTTTGTGTGGGGCATGACGTACGTGTCCATGAAGGTCCTTCTGGAGGCGTATGAGCCCGTGGAAATTCTGTTTCTGCGCTTTCTCATCGGTTTTGCCATCCTCGCTCTGGCAGCGGGGCGCATCCGCTTCCGTCCGCTTCGGGAGGAGTGGCTTTACGCGGCGGCGGGGTTTTCGGGCATTGCCTTCTTTTCCCTGCTGGAGAATATGGCTCTTACGTATACCTACGCGTCAAATGTGGCCATGATCATGGCGGCGGCGCCCATGCTCACCGCCCTCGCGGCGCGGCTCTTTCTGCGGGACAGCGCCATCGGCGTCCTTTTCGTTGCAGGATTCCTCTGTGCGGTGGCGGGCATCGGCCTCATTTCCTACAGCACCGCCGAGGAGCTCGCGCTCAATCCCTTCGGGGACTTTCTCGCCGTGGCCGGCGCGGTGACCTGGGCGGTCTATTCCGTGTTTAATCAGAAAATCACCGCCTTCGGAGAGCGCCCCGTGGAGGCGACGTGCCACATTTTCTTCTATGGCCTCCTCTTCACGGTGCTCCTCGCGTGCGTGCTTCCCTTCCGGCTCGGTCTGGAGCGGCTGGCGGATCCGGTGAATCTGGGGAATATCCTCTTCCTCGGCGTGCTTGCCTCCGCCCTGTGCTTCGTCCTGTGGACCTTTTCCGTGGAAACTCTCGGCGCGGCCCGCACGGTGGTCTACATCTACGCCAGCCCCCTTGTGGCGGTGGTCTCCGCGGCGTTCATCCTCGATGAATCTCTCACCCTCCGTGCATGGGCGGGCATTGTCCTCATCATGACGGGGCTCTTTCTCTCGCAGTACCGGCGAGCCGGGAGGGCATCATGACGGCGGCGCGGGTGCGGGGGATTGCGCTGGCCGTGTCCGGCTCCGTCCTCTGGGGCGCGTCGGGCATTGCGGGGCAGTACCTCCTGCAGGACCGGGGCTGCCCGGCGGAATGGCTCTCGGCGGTGCGCATGGTGGGCGCGGGGATTCTCCTCCTCCTGCTGGGGGCGCTCCGTTCTCCCGACACCGCTCTCTCACTCTGGCGGGACAGGAAAACCGCCATTGGCCTCCTCCTCTTCGGCGTGGTGGGCATGGTGGGCGTGCAGTACACCTACTTCATGGCCATCGCGCTGAGCAATGCGGCGGCGGCCACCATCCTCCAATACACCATGCCCATCCTGGTCATCCTGTGGGCGGCTCTGACGGAGCGGCGCAGGCCTACCGGGCGGGAGCTCGCTGCCCTGGCGCTGGCCGTGGGGGGCACGGTGCTCCTCGTGACGCGGGGCGAATGGGGAACCTTTGCCATTTCGCCGGCGGCCCTCTTCTGGGGACTTCTCTCCGCGGCGGGCGCGGCCTTCTACACCATCCAGCCGAGAACGCTCATCCGCACCTGGAGCCCCCTCCTCGTGGTGGGGTGGGGCATGATATTGGGCGGGGTGACCCTTGCGCCCCTGGCGGTGCAGGCCCCCTTTGCCATGCCCACAGACGGGGCCTTCCTGGGCGCGCTTGCCTTCGTGGTCGTCTTCGGCACGGCAGCGTCCTTCTGCCTCTACGTGTCCAGCGTGGCCTACATTGAGCCCAGCGAGGCGAGCCTCTTAAATTCCATGGAGCCCCTCTCGTCCATCGTCTTCTCCGTGCTCCTCCTGGGCATGACCTTCGGCGCGGCGGAGCTCGTGGGCGCGGCGTGCATCGTGGCGGCCGTCCTGGCGGTGACGCGAAAATAAACAAATAAAAGGAAGCCCTTCAGAAATGAACCGAAGGGCTTTTTGAATGCGTTATTTCTGGCCGGAACCCTCGGAGAGGGAGAGCCATTTCCGAATTTCCGGGTAGGTATCCTGCAGGTGGTGCACGATGAGATTGAGGACAAACCGGATGAGTTCCGGATCAAAAGTATCTTCCCGGGAGGGGAGGCACACATCCAGGTAGAGCCCGCCCTCTTCATTGACGGCGTACTTGAAGCAGGCGTGGCGGGCGTTCAATTGGCGGAGGTACTCGAGAAATTCCGCCTCGTCCGTGGCGCCCACGAAACGGTCGCCGAGGTGGCAGCGGATGACGGTGTAAATGCTCGCGTCCGTAATGACCGCCGCAGGGATGCGGAAGGGCCCGGCGGGCAGCGCCGTCACAAAAGCCACCGTATCCGAGGGGCCGCCCACGACGCGCTTCTCGAAAAAGGAAAGTTTCTCACTGGCCAGGTAGTCCTCGAAGGGCTTGGCCTTGGTATTTTTGCGGAATGGAATCGGATCAGCCATAAGAGCCTCCTTGTACTTTATTTATTCCATTATAATATACCCCCGCAAGGCAGGAAACGGGGGCGGGAAGAAATGTCGCAAGAATCAGAGGAGATGGCGGCATTCATGGAAAAGGCGCGGCGTAAATGGTATGGTATAGCTCATACGCCTGCTTCCTTAAACAGCTCTTCGATAGGGCGGGAGGCTTCTCCGCTTTTGAGGTATTCCTCATAGGCAGCGTCGGCGACGGCCAGGTCGTATTCGTCCT
>CAZPLS010000083.1:0-4255 GCA_964587685.1 uncultured Dialister sp. | reverse complement strand
CCATGAGCCAGGCAACACTGAAAGACTATGAAGAAATTCTGCAGACAGTACAGCTGTACGTGGACGGATGCGCGAAAGGCGACGGCGCGCTGATGCAGCCCGCGTTCCACGAAAGCGCCACCATCAACGGCGCGCCGATCCAGACGCTGTTTGACGGCGTAACAGAGGCCGGCCCGACCGATTCCCACGCCCGGGTGGACGTGCTGGACGTAGTGGGCGACATCGCGGTTGTCCGCGTCACGCTGGAAAATTACTGCGGCGCAGACTACGTGGACTACCACGCCATGAAGAAGGACGAGACCGGCTGGAAAATCATGGCCAAGGTCTTCACCGGGGTGTAAATCCGCTTCCATTCAAAAAACAGGCTCCGCCGGGCCTGTTTTTTTGTGTGTAAACCCTTTTGCCTGCCCAATCGCCTGCTGCAGTGAAGATGGGCCTTTTATGCTATTTGCACCGTATACCGATGACGAAGGGTTGAATACTGTTTGTTCTTGTAATGGACATAGTGATCATGCTGCAGTCGTCCAAGAACGATGGCAGGGTCCCGATCAATCTCCTCAGCAAATGCATGGATCGCTTCCAGAGAAAAATTTCTTTCCGCAACAAATTCACTATATTTTTCCGGGGGAATAAGCTGATCTGAAGCGTATTGATCCGCTTTTCTCTCCTCATCACCCGTTTCTTCCTCAAAAGATGCGCCAAGATTGCCCTGCAGAATATGGCCGATCTCATGAAAAAGGGTAAACCAGAACGTATCGGAATAGAGGCGTCTGTCACTGACCATCAGCATTCGTTGATTATTGATTTTTTTCGTTGCGCCATTGGTTTTGGCCCCGGTCAGGTTTGGCAAAATGATAAATATGACGCCCGCATCCAGGAATGCCTCTCGCAGCAGCGGGAAAAATTCTTCGTGTTTTTTCGTCAGTGTTAGCGCATATTGTGCCGCTTTTTCAAACTTCTTTTTATTGTACGGGGGCGCCTTTATTTTCATAGCACGATTGACGGCCAGTAAAATCATCAGATTGGCCCTGACCGTGTTGGCCTCGGAAAGCGTCTCCCCGGCACTTCGGAAATTAACGGCGCAATCCTTTTGCGCAAGAACGCGAAGCGATGCCACGTTCAGAAATTTCCGCACCTGTGCCATTTGTTCATCTATTTTATGAGAAAGCTCCGGCAGATGAAAATTTTCCACGAAATATTTGTAGTCAATGTGTTTGAAAATTTCGCGTTCCTGAGACAATTCCTCATCCGATTTGAATTTGGCTGTCAGCGTATCATAGGCGGCCTGCAAATTCAGCCAATACCCTTCGCTGGTCCCCAGCATTCTGGACAGCTTCGCTGCCATATCGGCAGAAAGGCCCTGTTTTGCATTGATTAAACAACTAAGATTTTTTGGGGTGGTGCCAAGCCGTTTGGCGAAATCTTCCTGAGTCAACCCGCTGTCTTCAAGGATTTCCTGAATGTAATAGCCAGGATGAAACGCGATTTCATCCTTGTACTCCACGTAATTACTCATAATGCTTGCTCACCTCCATTATTTTTACAATTTTTACGTACATGGCCACCTCGTCTATGCGGCAGGGGCTATATGTGCTTTTATCTTCCCTCAATGGCTCCAGAATAATTCGCCATGGATCTCTTCGTGTTTTGACGTCAATGGCATAATATCCGGCATAATTTCCTTTCAGATTATGGAATTGAAACGGAGGCATTTTGATAATATCCATGAGAGTTTCCGCGTTCTGGAGCGCATTGATTCGAGCCATCAGACTGATCGCAAGTATATCCGAGCCGCCAAAGAACTTTTTCGCCGCTTTGCGACTGGAGCATAGTGTTTCTATCCGTTCAGAGGCATATTCTACTTGCAAGTGCACCTCCGTGAAAATTTAATTACCAATTTGGTAATCTGATTGTATTCAGAAAAAGATACAGTGTCAAGATGACATAGTACATATGCGCACTATCATGGATGCTGTGGATTGGTTAGACTCTCTTGTATGTTATTAATTACCATTCCTTTATCCTGCCATTGACACCGTCTTTCATATCTGATATGTAATATATCAGGATATATATCTTTTTCCGGGAGGTGATTTTCATGGAAACGGCCAAATTATTCGAAAATGGTCGGAGTCAGGCGGTCCGTCTCCCCAAAAAATACCGTTTTTCCGGGGACGAAGTGCTGATCCGCCGCCTTGGCAGGGCCGTTATTCTTCTTCCAAAGGACGAAGCCTGGCAGACCTTTCTTGACGGCATTCATACATTTACCCCTGACTTCATGGAAGACGGCCGTGATGCGAACCATCCGGTTCGGAGAGAATCGCTATGATGTACATGCTGGATACCAACATCGTGATTTACGCCATCAAGCATGCACCGGCAAGCGTCTTCAGCCAGCTGAAAGCGCATCTGTCAGACGGTCTTTGCATCTCTGCCATCACATTGGCTGAGCTGGAGCATGGCGTTCAGAAGAGCGCCTATCCCATGAAAAACAAGGCCGCACTGCTGCAGCTTCTGTCTATCCTGGATGTGCTGCCGTTCGATGACCGTGCTGCCGCCGAATACGGAAGCCTATGCGCCTATCTGCAGCAGCAGGGCACTCCCATCGGCACGATGGACATGCTCATCGCAGGCCACGCCAGAGCAGAAAACCTGATTCTTGTAACAAACAATGTGCGGGAATTTCAGCGCGTTCCCCATCTTTCCATCGAAAACTGGGCGGAGGAATGACCCAAAACCCAACATTCCCCGGCACCGCCGGGATTTTTTGCATGCAAAAAAGGCACCCTCATCCCGAGAATGCCTGTGGAGCGGGCGAAGGGAATCGAACCCTCTACATTCAGCTTGGGAAGCTGACGTTCTACCGATGAACTACGCCCGCATGAGCCTGTGACATGTATTATAGCACATCCCCGGCCCGGTGCCAATGGCGGATTTACCCCGCCTCCTGCCAGGTGCGAATACGGGCGTGCGGTGCGGTCAATGGCCCCCTCCGTATGCGCCGCGGCAACGGTGAGGCGGAGGCGGCTCGTACCCCTCGGCATCGTTGGCGGTTGGATGGCAGAAGGAAAGAGGCCCTGGGCGCGGCAGCGCTCTGCAAAGAGGACTGCCTTGTCCGCCTCACCCAAAGGGATGGGAAAATGGGGGGCGGCCCCGGCAGCAGGGGAAATCCCGCCGCATTTTTCCAATTCCCTGCAAGGCTCATACGTTCTCTGAATATGCCTCCATGCCCATAGAAGAGGGCATCGGGCACGCTCCCCTTTTTCCCAATCAGGGCGGGATTCATGCATAAAGCTTTTTAATCCATACTAAAAGGCTTTTGACATAGATAACCGTTTTTTGTATATTTATGTTATACAAAAAAGGTATAGTGAATATTGTTGATTTTATTTTCCCGGTAACACGAGGAGGCGATTCCATTGACGCTGCAGCAGCTGCGCTACATCATCCAAATCGTTCAGTCCGGCTCCATTAGTATGGCCGCCCAGAAACTGTACATCACTCAGCCCAGCTTATCGAAATCGGTGGCCGATCTGGAAAAAGAAATGGGCATCACCATTTTTAACCGCAATAACCGCGGGGTATACCTCTCTGACGACGGGGCCAAATTCCTCGCCTACGCCCGGCAGATTGTGGAACAGGCAGACCTGCTGGAGCACCAGTATAAATTCGGGCCGCCCATCCGGCGCGTGTTCGCCGTGTCTTCCCAGCACTACGCCTTTGCGGTGGACGCCTTTGCCGCCCTCGTTCACGATTACCGGGACGAGCAGTACGAATTTGCCCTCCGCGAATCCCGCACGTACGATATCATCGAGGACGTACGCACCCAGCGGAGCGAGCTGGGCATTCTCTACCTGTCCAAATTCAACCGGGACGTGCTCCTGCGCATTTTCCAGAACGCAGAGCTGAATTTCGTCCCCCTCTTCAAGGCGCGGCCCCACGTCTTCCTCTCGAAGAACCACCCCCTGGCCCACCGCAAGTCGGTGACGCTGAAGGATCTCAAGCCCTTCCCCCGCCTGACCTACGAACAGGGCCTCGACCACGCCTTCCACTTCACGGAAGAACTCCACTCCACGGAAGAAGCGCAGCAGAGCATCGTCGTGTCCGACAAATCCACCATGTTCCAGCTCATGGCGGACGTGATGGGGTACAACATTTCCTCCGGCGCGCTCAACGCAGACCCGGACAGCGAGGAAATCGTGCCGGTCCTTTTGAAATCCGCCGAAGTGATGGACATCGGCTACATCCACCCCAC
>CAZPLS010000082.1:0-4318 GCA_964587685.1 uncultured Dialister sp. | reverse complement strand
GGCAGGCCAAAGAAAGAGGTGGGTTCCCGATGGACTCATATAGGCAATTCGTAATGCGCAATACAGTCAAGGCTGATCTGAGAACTGAAATCCAAGCTCTAAATAAAGAGGTAGATTTTTTAATAAAAAGTTTTATGAAATTGGTAATAAGATTTTATGGGAAGGGGCTTGCGCGACGGAAAAACATAGTGTACTATATGAATACATAAAGATAGCACGCTATGTTTCAGAAGGAGGGTTCCATGAAAAAGAAGCCGGTATACGAAAGAGACGAACGAAAAGACATTCGGAGCGAAGATATTCCCTGGTGGATTGGAGCGCCTTCTTCGCGTCATACGGAAAAGGGCGATGGCAGGAAGCAGAGCGCTGCCAGGTGACAGGCAGGGGCGGATGGTATAGATGTCCCTGCCCTGGAATATATGGGGAGGGCTTGCCTTCCCCCGCCTTCGGGCTGAAAGGATGACCGCTTTTCTCCTCTTCGGTCATCCTTTTTTCGTGCCTGCGGAAATGGGCATAAAAAAACACCGCGGTGCGGTGTTTAGTCAGATGTGCTGGAATAGCCCAGATTGGTCTCAATTTTCCGGAAGATGGAGAAAAGGATTTGCTTTTCCTCATTGGTGACGCCTTCGTAGACGAGCTTGTCGTCCCGTGCCAGGTCGGTGCAGCACTTGTCGCACGATTCCTTGGCCTTTTCCGTGAGGAGGAGCTGGTACTTGCGCCCGTCCTCGGGCACCCGCACACGCTGAATCAGTCCCTTTCTCATCATGTTCTGAATGAGCACGGTGATGGTGGGATTGGACAGGTGCATGTGGTCCTCCAGCGTCTTCTGGGTGACGATTTCTCCGCTGTGCCGGTCGATGAAGGACACCACAAGAAATTGACGCAGGGTGAACCCATACTGTCCGGCCGTCGCATTGGCCCGGTTCACGATGGCGTTTCGGATATTATGCAGCATGAAGGTCAGCAGGGGATCGTCCTCGTCGAGGAAATCCGATGCCTTCAAGAGAGCCGTATCTTCCATCATAAAGGCCGCCTCCAAAAAACATATGCTCAGAATGAATACATAATATACTATACTCTATATTGATTCTGCCGTCCAGAATTTTATGATTTCATCTGAATATTTGGCGGTGCAGGCTTGCCGGGCGGGTCACAGGGGTACTGCCTGCGGGTTTTTGCCGGCGGGACGCACGTCCCATGCACCGGTGCTGTCCGGCTCGGCGGTGAGGATGCGGTCTCCTGCGGTGATAAGGAAGTACACCCGGCCGTTTTCTTCCCGGCGGGATACGGAGAAGGACGCATTTTCCTCCGTCCAGGAGCGGTGCCATACCACCGCGCCGTCCTGGCGGATGGTGATGGTGATGACCCCAGCCTCCCATTTCATGTCAAAGGCGGTGAGGCGGCCTGCGCCGTCGGTGTAGAGGAGGGAGGAGGTGCTGTGATGGCGGCCGCCCCGGCTCTCCGATGAGATGACGGATGAATGCCAGGCGGAGGAGGTCCGGAATACGCCAGGATCCTTCTCCGCCGCGCTGGCGGACAGGGTACAGAAAAGGGCCGCAGTGAGGCAGAGACACAGAGTTTTCATGGAGATACCCTCCTTATTTTCGGTTGTCTGGGTCCGGTTCACCCCGCTCTTCCCGGGAGAGGACCTGCTGCCATTCGTCGGTGGGGATGAGTGAGTTGTCCGGGCCCGGGTGGTAACGGTCTGTGGCAATGTCCGACGCGCGGGAGAGGGGGCTGGTGAAGCCGCGCCCGATGACGTCTGTCGTATTCATAATGAAGAGAAAGGCGTGAGGATCCACGGTGCGGATGAGCCATTTCAGCCGGGCGATCTGGGTCAGATTGATGATGGCGAAAATGATTTTCTTGTCGCCCCCCGTGTAGGCGCCCTGCCCGTAGAGGAGGGTTGCCCCGTGGCGCAGGTTCCGAAGCAGCGTGTCTGCCACGGCATTGGGCTTTTCTGATACGATAAAGGCGGCCTTTCTCTGGGCGAAGCCGATGACGATGCGGCCGGATACGTTGGCGCTGATGTACATGGCCACCAGCGTGCTGATGGTCGCCTCCACGGAGAAGAAGAAGCCCGACGCCGCCACGATGAGGCAGTTCAGCGCAAAAACCACGTAGCCGATTTCCAGGTTGTAGTACTTCTTTACAATGGCGCCGATCACATCCAGGCCGCCGCTGTTCGCATTGTAGCGGTAGAGGATGCCGCCGCCCACGCCGAGGAGCACGCCCCCGGAAATGGCCGCGATGAGGGGATCCTTTACGCCCTCCCAGGACGAAAGAAAGGACATGGCATCAATCATCCATGAGCTGGTGAGCGTGCCGATGATGGTGATCACCGTGTAAAAGCGCCCCATGAAGCGCAGCGCCAGGAGCAGGATGGGGATATTCAGCAGCGCGTTCATGATGCCGATGGGGAAGCCCGTCAGATAGTAGAGAATCATGGCGATGCCCGTGAACCCTCCGGCGATAAAGTGATGGGGAACAAAGAACAGATTGATGCCCAGCGAATAGAAAAAACAGCCCAGAACGGTCACCATGGATACGAAGACGTACGAATTGAGGCGAAAATGGATTTTATCCATGAGCATTCCTTTCTCCCGGCGGACGCGATACAATACAAACGATGCCGCATGATGAGCGGTCTACTTATCTGTATTATAGCATGAAGGATTTTGAAATGAAGACAGTGACAGAAAGGGCCCGGGGGAAAATCAATCTGTCTCTGGCCGTTCTCGGGAAGCGGCCCGATGGATACCACGAGCTCGATACAGTGATGCACACGGTGACGCTGGCCGATACGGTGGAAATCGCTGAAAGCGGGACACTCTCTCTGGCCGTGGAGGGCCAGGCGCCCGCAGGGGCGGACAACCTCATGTGGCGGGCGGCGGCGCTCTTTTTCCGGGAAACGGGTCTTCCGGGGGGCGCGGCCATGCGTCTCACCAAGCGCATTCCCTCTGAGGCGGGCCTTGGTGGCGGCTCCGCTGACGCGGCGGCGGTGCTCCGCGGGCTGAACCGCCTCACCGGCGCGGGCCTCTCCGCAGAGGCGCTCTGCCGTATGGGGGCGGCGCTTGGGGCGGACGTGCCCTTCTGCATTGTCGGCGGCTGCGCCCGGTGCCGCGGTGTGGGGGATATCATAGAGCCGCTCCCGCCCTGGGAGGGACTGTCCCTCCTCATCGTCCGCCCGCCCCTCTCAGTGAGTACGGGCGCGGCCTACGGAGACATTGACCGGCAGGGCATACAGGGCGTGAGCACCGCAGAAAGGGCGGCCGCCGCCATCGCCGCCCGGGACAGAGAGGGCCTGGCAGAGGCGCTTGCCAATACCTTCGAGGCGGTCATGCCGGAAGAATTGGCCGCGGCCGCACGGGTCATTGCTTCCTTCGGCGCGCCTGCCCTCATGACCGGGAGCGGCTCCGCCTTCTTCCTCCTCACCGGGGGAGAAGAACGGCAGTACATCGCCGAAGCCCTCCGGCAGCGCCCCGGGTGGTTTGCAGTAGAAGCAGAGGGCTGCGCAGGAGAAACCATCTGACGAGAAAACAGGGAATCGGTACATCCGGTTCCTTTTAATTTTCAACATATATAAGAAAATCATTTCGATATACGAGAAAATTGCATAAAATCCATTGACGGAGCAAAGGCTGTGCCTTTACAATGAATACGTTAGTTTGTTACAAAAAGGAGGAATACGATGAGTTCAGACAACAATTCAACCAGACATGTGCAGATCGCCGTTGCCGACCCGACGCCGCTCGGCCTGTTTGGGCTGTCCATTGTGACACTCGTGGCTTCCATGCAGAAGCTCGGCGTGGTGGACGGCGTATCCTGGGTCATCCCATGGGCACTGGTTTGCGGTTCCTTTGCTCAACTGCTCGCCGCTTACTTCGATTTCAGCCACAAAAACATTTTCGGCGCGTCCATCTTCGGCGCCTTCGGTTTCTTCTGGGCCGGGGTAGCCATGAGCTGGATGATAGGCGCAGGCGTATTCGGAGAGACACTCCAGGCCACCGCCGATCCGAAAGCACTGGGCTTTGCCTTCTTTGGCTACTTCCTGTTCGCCTGCGTGGGCACCATTGCCGCGTCGGCAGCGAATAAATTCCTGTTCTTCGACATGTTCCTGATTGACGTGCTCCTTCTCTGCCTCGCCCTCGACACGCTGGGCCTGGGCGGACACTGGGCGCACGGCGCAGCGGCGTATGCGGAGCTGTCCATAGCGCTCCTCTCCATGTACGGCGCCGGGGCCGTCTTCCTGAACAACTTCTTCGGCCGCCCCTTCTGGCCGCTGGGAAAACCCATGCCCTGGTTCAAAAAAGCATAA
>CAZPLS010000081.1:0-4579 GCA_964587685.1 uncultured Dialister sp. | reverse complement strand
GAGAATTAAGGATAGCGGCGAAATCGAGACCACAACACAATGCGCAAAACGTTAGTGGCGATGCGTGGTAAATACCCATTGCCGCGAAAGGCAAGATTCGTGTCAGCTCCCCGCCCGTTATTTTTTGGCCGGCCCCGAAGGGGCAAAATTGGCGGCACTCAGCGTGAAGCCCGCAGCGTGTCTGAGCGAGCGCAGCGAGCGAGTTTAGCGGAGGGTAGCTGAGGGCCGTCAATTTTAGGCCAAAAAATTCCGCGGCGGCCGTTTCTCTTCTTTGCTTCGTTTCTTCTCTTGCCGGGGCAAGAGAAGAAATGAAGAGACAATGGACTCGTATAGGCAATTCGTAATTGGCAATGCGGAATGCGTAATTAGAGCTTAGAGCTAAGAACTGAGAGTTTAGAGCTTAGTTCTCAGATCTCAGTTCTAAACTCCGTTCCGGAGGAAACCCCACATGTTTAAAAAATTTGACAGCAAATCATACCGCTGGGACCAAACCGACACGGTAGTGTACAAAAAGGACACCAACCTCTTCCGCGACGTAACCAAACAAATCCTATTTGAACGGGAAGGCGACCTTCCCGTCCAGCTCCGCTACTTTCAGGTGGAGCCGGGCGGATGGTCCTCTTTTGAGCGCCACGAGCACATGCACGCGGTGGTCATTTTCCGCGGCGCGGGGCACGCCCTCGTGGGCCACGACGTCTACGAGGTGCATGAGGGGGATTTCCTCTCCATCCCGCCCTGGGCGTGGCACCAGTTCAAGGCGGACATGGGGGAGGCCCTGGGCTTTCTTTGTCTCGTGAATGCTGACCGGGACCGGCCGTCCTACCCCACAGAGGCGGACAAGGAGGCGCTCCGGCAGCATCCTGAGGCGGCGGCCTTCCTGGACCGGTCTTGACTTGAAGGACGCTTTATATGGCAGAATAGGGAAAAGATATGACAGAATAAGGGAGGAGGTGCGCCATGTCCGATGAACTGAAAGAGAAACAACAGGCACTCCGGGCGCTGCTTGCCGGATACGGCCGGGCGGCGGTGGCTTTCTCCGGCGGGGTGGATTCGACGTACCTGCTGTATGAGGCGCAGGAGGTGCTCGGCACGGAGAATGTGATTGCCGTGACGATGCGCCTGGCGTCGGTGCCAGAGCGGGAGCTCGCCGAGGCAGCGGATTTCTGCCGCACCCGGGGGATCCGCCAGGTGGTGCTGTCTATTGACCAGTTTTCCGCGCCGGGCTTTGCGGACAATCCGCCGGATCGGTGCTACCTGTGCAAGCGCTATCTGTTCGAGACGGTGCTGAACTTTGCAGAAAAGGAAGGGTTCCCCTTCGTTCTCGACGGAACGAACCGGGACGACGCGGACCATTACCGGCCGGGCATGCGGGCCATCGCAGAATTGGGCGTGGCGAGTCCTCTCCGGCTGGCGGAGCTCCGGAAGAATGATATCCGGGCGCTGTCGAAGGAAGCGGATCTCCCCACGTGGAGCAAGCCTGCCTTTGCGTGTCTCGCCACGCGGTTCCCTTACGGGGAGCGCATCACGGAGGAGAAGCTTCGCCGCACGGAGGGGGCGGAGGATTTCCTCTGGAATCACGGGTTCACCCAGTTTCGCGTGCGGTCCCACGGGCTGCTCGCGCGCATCGAGGTGCCCCGGGCGGATATGGATCGCCTCTATGGCCTGGCCGATGAGACGGCGGCGGCCTTTCGTGCGTTGGGATTTCTGTATGTAACGCTGGACCTCATGGGATACCGCATGGGCAGTATGGATGAGGCGGCGCAGAGCGGAGTGAAGGAATGAATATAAAGGAGCTTTTGGAGCAGGTGAAAAACGGCACGCTCTCGGTGGAGGAGGGCGCGGCTTTTTTTGCGGAAAAGCGGCAGGAAAAAATGTACCAGGAGCTGGGCTACGCCAAGCTGGATACGGGCCGGAAGGCGCGGTCGGGCTTCGAAGAGGTGATTTTCTGCGAGGGCAAGCCGGACGCGTACCTGGCGGCAATTTATGAGCGGCTCTGGGAGGCGAACGGGGAGGTCTTCGGCACGCGGGCGTCGCCCCATCAGGCGGAGCTGGTGCGGGCGGTGATTCCCGACGTGGAGTACGACCCCATTTCCCGGATTTTGAAGAAAGAAATGCCGGGGAAGGCGCGCATCGGCCGCGTGGCGGTCTGCACGGCGGGGACGTCGGACATTCCCGTGGCGGAGGAGGCGGCCCAGACGGCGGAGTACTTCGGCACCTGTGTGGAGCGCATTTACGACGTGGGCGTATCGGGGATTCACCGGCTGCTGGCGAAGGAGGACGCCATCGCCAGTGCGAACTGCGTCATTGCCGTGGCGGGCATGGAAGGGGCCCTGGCCAGCGTCATCGGCGGGCTGGTGCGCAACCCGGTCGTCGCGGTGCCCACGTCGGTGGGGTACGGCGCGAGCTTCCATGGGCTTTCCGCGCTCATGACCATGCTCAATTCCTGCGCCAACGGCATCACAGTGGTCAATATAGATAATGGTTTCGGCGCGGGGTATGTGGCGACGCAGATCAACCGCCTCGCGGAAAGGGGAAAAATATAATGGCAGAACGGAAGAAAGTACTCTATATCGAAGGCACGTCGGGCATTAGCGGCGACATGTTCGTGGGGGCGCTCCTGGACCTGGGGGCGGACCGGGAGGTGCTCATGAAGGCGCTCCATTCCATCCCGGCGGAGGGATTTTCCGTGGAAATCGGGCGGGTCATGAAAAACGGCATCGACTGCGCCGATTTCCGGGTACTCCTCGATGAGGCCCATGAGAATCACGACCACGATATGGCCTACCTCTACGGCACGCCCCGGGCGGCAGCGGCCGCGGCGGCGCACACCGCGGGGAGCGCCTGCACCGGAGAAATCCAGGGCGCGCAGGGCCTGCACACCCATGAGGACGCGGAGGAGGTCATCCGCGGAGGGAAGCTGCCCCTCCACTGCCACGGCGCGGAGGAAATGCCCCTGGCGGGACACATTCACATCCACGGGGACGGACACTGCTGCCACGGTCACGGTGCGCATGAGGCGCATGGCCAGGGGCACTGCTGTCACGGTATGCACGGTCACGGCGCACATGAGGAGCATGGACAGGGGCACTGCTGCCACGGTCACGGCATGCACGATCACGGCGCGCATGAAGGGCATGGACAGGGACACTGCTGCCACGGCCACGGTATGCACGATCATGGCGCGCATGAGGAACACGGACAGGGGCACTGCTGCCACGGCCATGGCATGCACGATCACGGCGCGCATGAGGAACACGGACAGGGGCATTGCTGCCATGGCCATGCAGGAGCCCACAGCCATGACCATGCGGGGCACCGCCATCTGGCGGACGTGGAGGCCATCATTGACGGCACGGCCATGACGGACAAGGCGCGGGCGCTGGCGAAGCGGATCTTCCGCATCGTGGCAGAGGCGGAGGCGAAGGCGCACCGCCTGCCCATCGGGGAGGTTCATTTCCACGAGGTGGGCGCGGTGGATTCCATCGCCGACATCATTGCCGCGGCGGTGTGCTTCGACAACCTGGGCATTTCGGAGGTCATCATTCCCTCCCTGTCAGAGGGGCGGGGGACGGTGCGGTGCCAGCACGGCATCCTTCCCGTGCCGGTGCCGGCGGTGGTCAATATTGCCGAGGCCCACGGTCTGTCCCTGCAGATCATGAACGCCGAGGGAGAATTTGTCACCCCCACGGGCGCGGCCATTGCGGCGGCGATTATGACGAGCCGGACGCTCCCCGCCAATTTCCGCATTGAAAAAATCGGCCTCGGCGCAGGCAAGCGCGCGTATACCGACCGGCCGCCCTTCCTGCGGGCCATGCTCATTGCCTCCGGCGAAGAGGGCATGAAGGACGAGGTGGTTGTCCTCGAGAGCGATATTGACGACTCCACGGGAGAAACCCTGGGGTACGTCATGGAGCGGCTCCTTTCAGCGGGCGCGCGGGACGTGCACTACGGGCCGGTGTTCATGAAGAAGAACCGCCCCGCCTGGGAGCTCACGGTCATCTGCGGCCGGGACGAGGCGGCGAAGATGGAGGAAATCATTTTCCGGGAAACCACCACCATCGGCATCCGGGAAATCCCGGTACAGCGGTCCATTCTGCCCCGGAAGGAAATCACCGTGGCCACGCCCTACGGAGAGGCGCAGGTGAAGTGCTGCACCGTGGGCGATACGGTGAAGTACTACCCCGAGTACGAGGCGGTGAAGCGCATCGCCGAGGCGGAGGACCTGCCCTTTGCGGACGTTTTTCAGATGATTAAGGAAGCGGCGGAAAACGAGTAAGGCGCGGATTTCCCCGGGAAATCTTGACGGAAAGATGCGCATATGGTACAATACAATCCGTCATGTAGGAAACTCATGACGGCTGATGTGGCGGGTGTGGTGAAGTGGCTAACACGGCGGATTGTGGCTCCGTTATGCATGGGTTCGATCCCCATCACTCGCCCCATTTTTTTATGCAGATGATTGCGGGGCACCCAGGTGAATTGAATATAGGGGCATAGCCAAGTGGTAAGGCAACGGACTTTGACTCCGTTATGCGGCGGTTCGATCCCGCCTGCCCCTGCCAGGACAAAAAATGCAGCT
>CAZPLS010000080.1:0-4653 GCA_964587685.1 uncultured Dialister sp. | reverse complement strand
AGGCAGTCGTGGTTGAAGTGCATGCCTGGCGCGTGGAGGCCTGGCTCTGCGTCGGCGCCGAGGCCGATGAAGCCTACTTTGAGGTGGGGCCGCTTGCGGGGGTACCAGAAGAAGTCCTCGCCTCCTGCGGTGGTGATGGGTGCTACCAGCGCCTCTTCTCCCATCTCTTCCCGGATGATGTCTGCGATGATGTCCGTCACCTCCGGGGTGATGATGGAGGCAGGGGTGATGTTGTTCAGCTTCCACTCGATGGACGCGCCGATGGAGGCGGCGGCGTTTTCTGCCGCACGGTGGAGCTGCTCGAGCATGCTGTCCATGAGGTCATTGTCCTGGCTGCGAAGGTCAAAGGCGACCTCTGACGTGCCGGGAACCGCGTTCAGCACGCCTGCGTCGCAGAGGAAACGGGTGGCCTTCAGGTTGTTTACGATGTTGGAATTGAAGCGCAGCGCGTTGGCGGCCTGCACGATGAGGCACCCTGCATCGAGGGCGTTCACGCCCAGGTAGGGTCGGGCGCCGTGGCTCTGCTGGCCGTGGACGGTGATGATCACGTGGCCCGCGGAGGAGTAGTACATGGCCGGCGCGGCCTGGCCGAGGCGGCATTCCTGAATGGGGCGGATGTGCATGCCGATGAGGTATTCCACATCCTCCACTGCGCCGCCGTCGAGCATGGAAATGGCGCCCTGGCTCGTTTCCTCTGCCGGCTGGAAGAGAACTTTCAGCTTGCCCTTTTTGACGAGGCCTTCTGCCATGATTTCCTCCGCCGCGGTGAGCAGCATGGACATGTGCGCATCGTGGCCGCAAAGGTGCGCTGCGCCGTCTGCCGTGGCAAGGGCGTCCATATCGGCGCGGAGTCCGAGTACCGGTCCGGGTACACCGCTGTCAAGCACGCCGATCACGCCAGTGCCCCCGTTTACCTGGGTCTCTACCTCGTAGCCCGCTTCCTTCAGGACGGATGCCACGTAAGCGGAGGTTTTAAATTCCTGCATGCCCACCTCAGGGATGGTGTGCAGATAGTCGAAATGTTTGTATACGGTTGTTTCCATAGAGCGACTCCTCCTTTTTGAGCTGATATGGATATCTTGAGATATGTTAATTATTCTATAAAACACAAAGAATTTACAAGGGCGCTCACGAATGCAGAACGAGACTTTTTAAAAATATTAGAGAAATGTACAGAATACTTGTCGTTTATGTTTTGGTTTGGATAAAAAGTAATGATTTCAAAGAGATATATAAAACAACTATAAAATGTAGAAAATAATCTTTCTTGCTGTTTACCGATATGGTACAATGCCTTTAATTTCATAAAGACGGGTAATGGGGCTGCTCTTGTTTTTGGTTTTGCAGGAACAGTCTTTATTTTATAGACGGCCCGATGTGCCCGGAGATGTTCCGTACAGCGGAGGAGGGATTGTATGAACAAAGAAGAAGAAAAGTTATTGCAATTGCCAAAAGTGGGCTGGAAGGGGTATGCGGCCTTTATTTTTGCCATACTCTTTTTTGCAGGCATTTTTGCGTCGATTCAGCAGGCAGAATGGCTGAAGGCCTTTGATTTCAGTACCCTTGTGGGCAGGTTCGGAACGATGAGCTCTGATAAGGCCACATTTGTGGGTGCGGGCGGTTTCTCTGCGCGGGGTGGTTTTTTGTTTGCCATTTCGCTGATTCCCTCTGTTATGCTGGCAGTGGGAGCGGTGGAGGTGTTTTCCCACTATGGAGCGCTCAACGCTGCACAGAGACTGATGACGCCGCTGCTTAAGCCCATCATGGATGTGCCTGGCCTGGTGGGACTGACACTTATTACGGACATGCAGAGCACCGATGCCGGGGCCGCGCTCACGAAGGAACTCATTGATGAAAAGCTCATCGACCGGAGAGAACAGGTGATCATTGCGGCCTGGCAGTATTCCGGCGCAGGTATGATTACCAATTATTTCGCCATTGTGGGGGCGCTCTTCAGCTATGCCCTCGTGCCTGTTGTTCTTCCGCTCCTGATCATTTTCGTTTTAAAGTTCTTTGGCGCGGTGGTGTGCCGTATCGTTCTTGATACCGTATATAAGGGGGATTTTGTTCATGGAAAATAAAGCACCGGATGTAACGACCAAAGCAGCGGTGCAGAAGGAAGCATCCGCACCGTCGGGCAACATATTTGATATTTTCGTCAGCGGGGCACGCAAGGGCTGGAATATCGGTGTAAACAATCTGATTCCGAATATTCTCATGGCGTATGTCATTGCCTACATCCTGAGCGTTCTCGGTGTGATGGATTTCATAGGGGCTGTATGCGGTCCTGTGATGGGGCTCCTGGGGCTTCCCGGTGAGGCGCTCATCGTTCTTCTCACGGTCTGGCTGTCCTGCTCGGCCGGCGTGGGGGTGGCGGCAGCGTTCTTTTCGTCAGGCCACCTGAATCCGGAGCATATCACGATCCTCCTTCCCGCGTTTGTGCTGATGGGCTCTCAGCTCCAGTACATGGGGCGCCTTCTCGGGACGGCGGACGTGCCGAAAAAGTACTGGCCCCTTCTCATGGTCATCAGCGTGGTCAATGCGATTATCGGCATGATTATCATGCGGGTGGTGCTCCTGTTTATCTGATGGGCGCAGCCCGCTCGTAAGCGGAATGCAAAAGGCGTCCGGCAGCTCTTGCAGAATATGCAATGATTCTTGCGGAGAAAGCAATGGCAGCCCCTTGCACGTCAGGGGCTTTGCGAGTACACTGTATCCATAATTAATTGAATATCGAGACAACGAAGCCTGCTCTGCGGAGCAGGTTTTTCTGTTTTCGGAACGCGCATGCGCAAGGAAGCCGCTTTTGGGGAATACCCGAAGCGGCTTCCTTGCATTTCCGGAGTCTCGGGGAGAAGAAACTGGGGTGATACCAATCTGAGAAGAGTCTGTTCATCCGCTGGGTGTATCTTTGGATTGTAGGAGAAAGGAAAATGAAAATGAATCGATCTATGGTCTTTACCGGATTGGCGGCGCTTCTTCCGGCGGTCGCCCTGGCAGCAGAGGAGCCTGCATCGGAATTGTCTTCCGGTGATATGGCCTATGTGGCCGTGGCGACGCTCCTTGTGCTTATCATGACGCCGGCACTTGGATTTTTCTACGGTGGTCTGGTGCGTCGCAAAAATACCATCAATACGATGATGATGTCATTCATCTGCCTGGGCATATTTACGGTGCAGTGGTTTCTCTTCGGCTATTCCCTGTCCTTTGGTCCCGATGTGGGAGGCGTCATCGGCAGCCTGGACTGGGCGTTTCTGAGCGGTGTGGGGATGGAGGCCTATCCTGATTATTCCGCCACCATTCCGCACATTCTCTTCTGCATGTTCCAGATGGCCTTTGCGATCCTGACGCCGGCCATCGTCTCCGGGGGCATCGTGGAGCGTACCCGTTTCCCCGCATACTGCCTCTTCATACTGCTGTGGGGCACCTTCGTGTATGATCCCATGTGCCACATGGTGTGGGGCAATGGGGGCTTCATCGGCGAGATGGGAGCGCTGGACTTCGCAGGGGGCACGGTCATTCATATTACGTCAGGCTTCTCCGCTCTCACCGCGGCCATCCTTATCGGAAAGCGCAAGGATTTCGGCACGGCGGCGGTTCGTCCTCACAACATTCCCTATGTGTGCCTCGGGGCGAGCTTCCTCTGGCTCGGCTGGTTCGGCTTCAATTCCGGCGCGGGACTGACCTCCTCCGATGTGATGGCCCAGGCCCTTGGCAATACGGGCATTGCCTCCTGCACGGCCGGTCTCGTGTGGGCCATCATTGAAAAAATGGTGCATGGCAAGGTCAGCTCAGTGGGCTTCATGACCGGCATCGTGGCAGGCCTGGTGGGGATCACGCCGGCGGCGGGATTCGTGAACAGCACGGCGGCCTTCTTCATCGGCCTCACCACGCCGTGCATCTGCTACTTCTTCATCGCCTGTGTGAAGGCGCATTTCCGTTACGATGACTCCCTCGACGCCTTCGGCTGCCACGGCATCGGCGGCGTGTGGGGCGCGCTCATGACCGGCGTCTTCTGCACCACCGCGGTGAACCCTGACGGGGCAGACGGTCTTCTCGCGGGCAATCCGGCCCAGATGGTTCCCCAGATTACGAGCATCCTCGTGGGTATCGCCATGGCAGTCATCATCACCGCCATTCTCATCAAGGTGGTAGGCCTCTTCTTCCGCGTTCGCGCCACCGCCTCGGAGGAAGCGCAGGGGCTGGATTTGATTGAACATGGCGAACGTTCCTATAGCAAGCTGTAAGGAGGTGCCTTATGGATACAAGGAGAATTTATAAAGTGGAAGCGATCATCCGGCCGGAAAAGCTGGATGAGGTGAAGGACAAGCTCTACACCATCGGTGTCACGGGCATTACCGTATCGGATGTGTACGGCTGCGGCCTTACGAGAGGGCAGAAGCAAATCTACCGCGGCAAGGCCATCGCCATCAATCTGATGCCGAAAATCAAGCTGGAAATCGTCATTTACGAAACGCCCCTGCAGACGCTCATCGATGCCATCCGCGAGGTATGCTGCTCCGGAAACGTAGGGGACGGGAAAATTTTCGTATCCGAGCTCGTTACGGCGGTGAAAATCCGCACGGGCGAAATGGGCGGCGACGCGATCATTGACAACCAGCCCTGATTCAAGAATTTCATACAAATAAAAAG
>CAZPLS010000079.1:0-4811 GCA_964587685.1 uncultured Dialister sp. | reverse complement strand
TGCTGAGCTGGCTCTTCGGCTCGCCCGGTGGCTGGGAAGTGTCGTCTCAGCTGAAAATGCTGTTTTTGTTCCTGCAGGTTGGGTTCATTACAGCCTTTTTCTGCAGCCACCGGATTTATCAGGCGGCGTTGAGTTTGTGGGCCACCATCATCCTTTTGTGGGTGCTTTCTCTGGTGGTGCCGTACCTGGCGTCGCAGACCAGTCATCTCATTGATATGGCGGACATGTCCTTTGAAATGAGCACGCCCCTATACCTCTTTTTATCGTGCCTTACCGCGGCATGGCTCCTCCCGGGGCGGGGTCGTATATTGGTGCGAATTTTCTGCCTCATTCTGATTTTTCTTTACATGTTCATTCAGTTTACCTATGTGGGGTACTACCTCATTGCACATTCGCTCCTGTCGCTTAATATGCTTCTTGCGCTGGCGCAGACCAATTTATCAGAGGCGCTGGAATTTATCCGGGTAAACATTCCCTATGCAGGGCTGCTCGCGGCGGTCGCGGCGCTTCTCTGTCTGGGGTGGATGCTCTTTCGCATGAGCCGGCTGAGCTTTATCCGTAAGCGCACCATGTCACGGGCGGAACGGGCCATTGTGCTGGTGCTCTTTGCGGGTAATCTGGGTATCGCCGTCTTGTCTGCCTCAGAGACGCAGCTGGCCCATGTTATGTATGAAGCAAAAGATATTCTGCTCAGCTTCCGCCAGTACAAGGCGATTCTTGACAACAGGAAGCACATGCAGATCACGGACGAAGAGGCACTTGCGCGTCTGCGGGAGGTGCCGGACGGGGTATATGTCCTGGTTATCGGAGAGTCGCTCAATCGGGATCATATGAATGTGTACGGGTATCCCAGGGATACGACGCCTTTCCAGACCGCGGCTCGGGAGGATGCGGCGCATTACACCTTTTTTGACAAGGCCTATGCCTGCTATACGCAGACGGTGCAGGCGCTGACCTACGCCCTCACGGAGAAGAATCAGTACAATGATATGGAATTGGCGGACGCTTATTCCATCATTGATATGGCACGTGCGGCAGGTTTCAAAACTACGTGGATATCCAACCAGTCCCGGTACGGCGTGTGGGACACACCCATCGGTGCCGTCGGCTCCACCTGCGATGTGCAGTACTGGGTGAATGAATACATTGGCAAAGGGGTTATTACGGAGGACTATGATGAGGCGCTTATTCCTTACCTTCAGAGGGTGAACCCGGACAATCGGCGGCAGCTTATCGTGATGCACCTCATGGGCAGCCACATCAGCTACTGGGACCGCTACCCCAGCCGTTTCTATCACTTCCCGGTGGATTACACCAGGGCTCGGGATACGGGAGAGATCATGACGGATGAATATGACAATTCTGTCCTGTATAATGATTATGTTATGGAGGGTATTATGGATACGGCGGTGAACTGGCTCCAGGCGGACGGGGTACTCTACTTTTCCGACCATGCGGAAGAGGTGACGGAACGGCCCGGGCACAATGCGGATATGTTTAATTTCACCATGGTGCACATTCCTTTTTGGGTGTATACCTCTGACCGGTACCAGAATGTGCACTCCCAAACCATGGCGTGGATAAAGGAACGGGAGCACACGCCCTTTACGAATGACATGCTCTATGATACCGTCCTTGGCCTTATGGGCATTCGGGAGGTGCACTACGATCCAGAGAGCAATCTCTTCGGCGAGGGATATGACAGACCTGTGGAGATGCTTACGACGATGTACGGCCGGGTGCGGATTGCTCAGGACACGGAGGGGCTGGCGCCGGGACACGCCTACCTGGACGGTCTGACTTTCCCGGAGGACAAGGACGGCAAGGAGGTGCATGCAAAGTCCGTACAGGAACTGGAAGCATGGACGGAAGTGCCGGCGGAGGAAAAGCTTGGCTTCCCGGATCTGGAGGAACCGGCGGTGCAAGCAGAGCAGCCGACCGATGGGGCGTCGGCTTCGCTTGTCGGCACGAATGAGGAGGAAGCGGCGTTGACAGTACAGAATGCCGAAGAGGAATCCAAAAAGAATACAGAAGCGGCAGTGGCTGTCGAATCGGTGAATATACAGGAATCGGCAGAGGCAGCCGATGATAAAGAAATACCGCATGTAGAAGCGCCCTCAATTGAGGTGGACAGAGCTGTGGTGCAGGATATGCAGGCAGATCAAGGTATAAGATAAAGGAGATACTATGCGACTTCGAAGAAAACCGTGGATTGATGAAGCTGTCAAAGCTTATGGAGAGTTTCTTTTTCTTGAACTGCCGGGGGGCATGGATGGCCGGTGGCGGACGCTGTTTTCTCATCCTGAATATCCACTGCACGTGGAGATTGGAAGTGGAAAGGGACAGTTTATCGTCCGCATGGCAGCAATGCATCCTTACATCAATTTTGTGGGAATCGAACGGGAAACGGGCGTGATTTACTATGCGGGGAAGAAGGTCAGCGAGGCGGATCCCCCGCTGGAGAATGTGCGCCTTCTCCGGGCTGATGCGGACGCTTTGTCTGAGCTCTTTGCTCCTGGTGAGGTGGATTGCCTCTATTTGAATTTCAGTGATCCCTGGCCAAAGAAGCGTCACGCGAAGCGGCGCCTTACCTACAGAAGCTACCTGGCGCAGTATGCCCGCATTCTGAAGAAAGACGGAGAGGTGCGCTTCAAGACGGACAACCAGGGGCTCTTTGCCTTTTCCATCGGGGAATTGGCCGCCATGGGATGGCGGTTTCAACAGGTGACCTTTCATTTGCATGCCCATCCGGTCGATGGGGATGCCCCGACGGAATATGAAGAGAAGTTCAGCAGAAAGGGGAACCGTATATGCCGTCTCGCCGCCGTAAAGCCGGAGGAAAAGAGCGAATAAACAATCTGGTTCTTCTCGGATGGTTTTATCTGGTCATATTTATGCTCGCCGTGCTTGGACTTTTCAATGTGTACAGCGCGACGTTTTACATGAACATGGAAAACGGGGTGAGTCCCTACCACCATGTAATGCGCCATGCGGGCTACCTCGCAGCGGGGATGGTGGGGCTTCTGTTCTGCCGAGCCGTTTCCATCAACTGGCTGAAGCGTCTGAAGGGAATGCTTGCCATGCCGATTTTTGCGCTCTTTCTCCTTGTCATGGCGGCGGGGCCCGTCATTAACGGGGCGCAGCGGTGGTTTGTTATCGGCAGCATCAGCGTGCAGCCCTCGGAATTTGCCAAGGTGGTGGCCATCATTTGGACGGCGGCGTGCCTTACTGATCGGGTGGAGTCGGGGAAGCCGGTTTCCTTCCTTGGGGCCATCGTGCATTATTTTTTTCACATGCCCTTCCGCGGAAAGGTGCAGCAATGGACGGACGTGGCTGATGGGTATGTGCCACTCTTTGTGCCCGCGGCCTTTGCAGTCTTTGTCATTTTCCAGCCGGATATGGGGACGGCGGCGCTGATTCTGGGGTTCCCAGTTTTTTTATATGTCCTGTGCGGCGCGCCCTGGAGCGATGTGGTCGGATCGGGAATACTGGCCTTTGCAGGGCTGCTTGCCCTGGCCTATGCGGAGCCCTACCGGTGGGAGCGGGTAAAGGTGCTCTTTGATCCGTTCCCCTATGCGAGCGATGAGGGCTACCAAGTGGTGCAGAGCCTCATTGCCGTCGGTTCGGGGGGATTGTTTGGGCAGGGCACAGGGGAAGGGTTGGCCAAATTCCTGTATCTGCCAGAACAGTACACCGACTTTGCTTTTGCCGTGCTGAGTCAGGAAGGGGGGTTCCTCGCCTCGGGATTTGTGTTCTTCCTCTTTACGTCCATACTGGTCATAGGCTTTCTCATGGCCAGACAGATTCCGCGTCTCTTTCCGGCCCTCTTGGTGTACGGCCTGGCCATGATGATTGCAGTGGAGGGCTTCCTGAACATGGCTATGGTCATCGGTGTTTTCCCTGTCACAGGGATCCCGCTCCCCTTCATCAGCTTCGGCGGGACGGCGCTTGTGACGAATCTCTGCGCCGTGGGGTTGATTGCTAATGCGGTGGGGTACGGAGAGAAAGTGGCGGCACAGGATGAGCGGAAGAGAAAGCTTGATGCACTCTCGGGTCGGCCCGTGTCTCTGCGGAAATTATCGGGTGCGGTGTTTCAGCCGCCCTCGAACCCGTGGAAGAAGCAGTGATGGGGATGGATGAGGAGGCTGGCATGGCAGTAGTATGGAACGAGCCGCCCATAGCGGTGCTGGCGGCGCGGATGGCCTCATGGCGGCGCGCGGCGCAGGTGGAACAAAATGCAGTTGCCATCGTCTGGGGGTGGCCGACGGTGGCAGAGGGAGAACTGGCGAGCCTTCTACTGGCGTGCGGCATGCAGAGAGTTTCTTTCTATACAGAGAAAGAAAAATGTTGCTATGAAGAGGGAAAGGAAGGCGTGCGCTCCTTGCTTAACCCTGAGGCGGGCGGTTCCGGGCTGGAGAACATCGTATCCGCCCCGTTCCGCATTCCCGAGCAGGAGGAGGCGCTCTTGTACTTTCTGCGGGAAGCAGATGAAGCGGGGTACGCTGCACTTGCCTCCGAAGGTGCAGGCGCTTACGGTGCGGCCTTTTCCCCTTTTCCCGGAGGGGGCGTGCTCATGTCCGCTTTCGGAAACGGTACAGAAGCGGCCATCCTCACCCCGGCAGAAGCAGCTTTCCCCAGCGGCAGTGACATGGCGGAGCCATCGCAGTATGCTCTTTCTTTCGTGGCCGCACTCATGCTCTACGGCGCCGGCGCCGCGCCTATTTTCCTGGCCGCTGCAGACAAGGTACGGAGACAAAGACGATAAGATGACATATATGAGAAAGGCCTGTATTCGAAAATACAGGTTTTTT
>CAZPLS010000078.1:0-4811 GCA_964587685.1 uncultured Dialister sp. | reverse complement strand
CCATCTCTGACCCATCCATACAGAAAAGACCGACCCATGCGGCCGGTTTTTTCTATGGGTATTTTTCTGTGGAGAAAACAGCAGGTGCAGTAAGAAAAGGAAGAAAAAAATTTGTAATTTTCCATAGATAGACATAGCCTGTCACAGGGAAAGCGCTAACATAGGAAAAAAGGAAAGGGGTGAGCGGGCACAGGGGCGGCCCGATACAGGATGAAGAGAAAACGAATGGATGGAGATACCGTTGGAAATCTGGTATGTGGGGGCATCGTTCTGGGCTCATTCCTGGCCTTTCTCACGGGGGAGGATGAGGGTTCGAGAACCGCCCGGATATTCCTGGCTGTATTCTTCGCCTACATAGGGGCTGTCTTTCTCTATATGCGGTGTCGGTACGGCGGTGGTTCCCGCGATAATGACAGCGGTATGAAGTGGGATTTCCTGGATGTGCTGGTGATTATCGTACCCACGGCCATTATGGCTCTGTGGGGCTTCTGGTCGGTTGTCATTTGCGGGCTCATCGAAGTGTTCAGCAAATAAAGCGGGAATTTTGCGGACTCCCGGGGTATGAGGGATGCACCGGCCCCATGCATACCGTATAATGAAGAAAAAGAATCGAGGCAGGGACATCCCGCACCCTGCGGCTGTGCTGAGAAGCAGAAAGAGCCGGGGCGGGATGCGGGCGTACTATTTTTCAGAAACGGGGTGATGGTTTGAATCTCTTTGACAGACTGCGCCAGCGCATGAGCGAGAGGCGCTTTGACGGGCCGCGGCGGATTTCCGAGCTGGAGGGCATTCGCTGGCGGCGGATCCTTCCCGTGCTGCTTATCGCCATAGCGGCGGGGTCGCTGTGGAAGGGCGCCGGGTTCATTACGGACCTCTACTGGTTCGAGGCCAATGGGTACGAGGATGTGTTCTGGCGGACCTACACGACCCAGTGGGGGCTCTTTGCGCTCTTCTTTGTTGTTTCCTTTGCCCTGTATGCGGTGAACTGGCGCCTGGCCCTCCGGCGGGGCGCGGCCTTCGCGGAGGCGACCCTGGATCCCGCAGCCGTAACCGTCATGGGCCGGCTGGTTCTGTTGCTTGCGGCGTTTTTTGCAGCGGTAAACGGGCTGGCCGCCTCGCGGCAGTGGATGGAGGCGCTGAAATTCCTCCATCCCGTTTCCTTCGGCGAGACGGATCCCCTCTTTGCCATGGACGCGGGGTTCTACGTGTTCACCCTTCCATTCCTGGAATTCCTCCGTACCTGGGGGCAGGGGGCGCTCTTCCTCACCCTCCTCGGCACGGCGGTGCTCTACCTCATGCTCTGCGCCCGCTACTTCCAGGTGCGCCGCCTCTTTGTGGCGCCCCCGGCGGGACGGCACCTCTCCTTCCTGGCGGGGCTGTACTTCCTTTTCTGGGCCGCCGGGTACTGGCTCAGCCGGTATGACCTGCTTTTCTCCTCCACCGGCGTGGTGTGGGGCGCAGGGTATACGGATGTGCACGTAGTGCTTCCTGCGCTGACCGCCCTGGCGGCGGTGGCACTCCTGGGAGCGCTCCTCCTCTTCGTCCATGCCTTCACCCCGGTGAGACGGTCCCTCTTCATTCTCCTGGGACTCCTCCTCGTGGGCGGCTGGGCAGCGCGCCTTGCCGTGCCCGCCCTGGTGCAGCAGTACATCGTCAAGCCGAACGAATACGAGCGGGAGAAGCCATACCTGGAATGGCACCTGGAGCACACGCGGAAAGGCTTCGGCCTCGACCGGGTGCGTTCCGTGGCCTTCTCGCCGGAGAGCGAGGTCACCCCGGAGGAGCTTGCGGAAAATGAGGACACGGTGCGCAACATCCGCATGTGGGACTATTCGCCCCTTCTCCGCACCTACCGCCAGCTCCAGGCCATCCGCACCTACTACAACTTCAGCGACGTCTACGTGGACCGCTACGACATAGACGGAACGAGCCGGCAGGTCATGGTGGCGGTGCGCAGCCTGGATCCCTCGAACCTGCAGAACCGCACCTGGCAGAACACGCACCTCGAATTCACCCACGGCTACGGCGTGGTGATGAATCCGGTGAACGTCATTGCTTCCGGGGGACAGCCCCATTTCTTCATGAAGGACATTCCCGTCCAGACCGAGGTGGACGTGGCCCTCGATCGGCCGGAGGTGTACTTCGGTCTCTGGCAGGACCCCTACGTCTTTGTGAATACGAACGTGCGGGAATTTGACTACCCCATGGGGGATTCGAACGTGCGCTCCACCTACGAAGAGGACGGAGGCGTGTCCATAGGCTCCCTCTGGCGGCGCATCCTCTTTGCCCTTCGCTTCCGCGACACGGGCATCCTCTTCACGGGAGCGCTCACCCCGGAGAGCCGGGTGCTCTTCAATCGCTGCGTCCCCGACGCCTTCCGGGAAATCGCGCCCTTCCTCACCTATGACCTCGATACCTACCCGGTCATCATCGACGGCCGGCTGAAATGGATGCAGGACGCCTTCACCAGCTCCGACCGCTATCCCTACGCCAAGCCCTTCCGCACGCAGGACAGGCTCCTCCTCCATCTGTACGGGGTGAACTATGTGCGAAACAGCGTGAAGGCCGTCGCTGACGCCTACACAGGCCGCATGGAATTTTACGCCGTGGACGAGGAAGATCCGGTGGTGCGCTCGTGGATGGCCATCTTCCCGGGCCTCTTCAAGGGAAAGGCCGACATGTCGGAGGAGCTCTGGAAGCACGCCCGCTATCCGGAGGACCTCTTTGAGGTGCAGACCGACATGTACTGCACCTACCATATGACGGACACGAACACCTACTACAACCGGGAGGACGTGTGGGAGGTCACCCCCGAGGGCCGCCAGCGCCGCATCGCGCCGAACTACGTGACCATGCGCCTCTACGGCGGGGAAAAGGCGGAATTTTCCATCATCGTGCCCTACATGCCGCTTGGACGGAACAACCTCATCGGCTGGATGGCAGGGCGGTGCGACCCGGGGCAGTACGGCGAGCTTCTCGTGTACGAATTCCCCAAGCAGACACTCATCTACGGCCCGGCCCAGGTGGAGGCCCTCATCGACCAGAACCCGGACATTTCCGCCCAGCTCTCTCTCTGGAGCCAGCGCGGATCCGACGTCATCCGGGGCGACCTCCTGGTCATCCCCATTGGAAAATCCCTGCTCTATGTGCAGCCCCTCTATTTGAAAGCAGAAACGGGCGAGCTCCCTGAACTGAAGCGGGTCATCGTATCCACCGGCGGCCGCGTCGCCTGGGACGAACACTTCGGCGGCGCCCTGACCCAGCTCATGGGCCGGCGGGTCCACCTCGCCGACGAGGAGCCGGACGGAAGCGAAGCGTCTTCCCCGGAGCGTTTGGATGAAAGAGCCGCCGCGCCGCTCTCTGCACTGGCGGATGGAGGAGAAAGAGACCGCATGGCCAGCCTCATCGCCGAAGCGCAGCGCCTCTACGAAGCCTCCCAGAACGCCCAGCGGAGCGGAGACTGGGCCGGCTACGGCGCCTACATCCAGAGACTGGGCGAGATCCTGTCAGAAATGGGCAGGGCGTCCTGATGGGTAAAGAAAAATCTGCCCTACACACATAGAAAAGACCGACCCATCGCGGCCGGTCTTTTTGTATGGAAAAGGCGGGAAGGCGGCAAAGCATTTTTATGCAAAAAATTGGGTAAATGGCAAAAAATTTTCTTCCTGACTTGCAGTTAGACACAAACTGTCATAGCTATTACGCTATAATATAAGTGAAAGGAAGAGAAAAAGGCATGGCAGCAATAACGACAATCGCTCATAGATGGTCCGCTGTATGGGAACATGCATGAGAGCAAATGGCATCGGCGATCGATTCGGGCAAAACGAACTATCGCTTGAAAATTTTCGGATTGGGATTTACCTTTTCTACTGTCTTGACAGAATCCGCGCTGGAAAAGGTCTTATCCGGGCTGGACTGGACAAACGGTGAACGTTTCTTTAGGCCGGATTTTATGGAGATAGTGTTATATGGTCAGGAAATCAAGGTGGAGTGATGGCGTCAAATGTTGAAGGGCCATTACAGGGAAGGGTAATCAGATGAGCCCGCCGGCAGGCGGCGTATAAAGACGTGTACAGAAGAAAGGAAGTGAATACCGTGGGGGGATGCTTGACAATTTTTCTTATATTGAGTTTTTTGGGAATGGCACTGGACGGTTTGGATGAGTTTGTCTACCTGGCAATGAAGCATCCTCTGATAGTCAAGCTGGTGGCGGCAGGCATCGTCATCCTTTTGATTCTCGGCAAGGCAGGGGCCATTGTGCAGAGAAGCGGACAAGAGCTGACGCCGGGAGACATACTGAAACGATTTCGTCCGGCGGATGTCCTGTGGATTCCGATATATACGATTGGCATCCTGTTCATCATAGCAGTGATTTGGGCATTTTACTTGGGGATGGGGAATTGAGGTATGTCCACGACTCGGCAGGAGTGTTTGGTCATGACCCATCGCAGCGCCAGGGTGAGGCGGAAAAATAAGGAGGTGCACCCATGGAAATCAATATGAAGAGTGTGGAGAGGCAGTACAAAAACGCCTACGGAAAATATCTGAGCGCCTTCCCCACAAGAGGGAACGGCCGGTGGAGTGAAATGGAGGCGGAAAATCTGGCCTGGCAGAGGTATTTGTGCGATGCCTGTGATGAGTACATGCGCGCCCTTGGTGCAGCCTACATATATGCCCTGTCCGTCGGCGATGGGGGCGCTAAATTTGAGAAACTGTTTCGCCAATGGAACGAAGACGTGCAGGTATCTCTCGGATGGAAGGAGGATCCTGAAGACGTTCGAAGGAGAGAAGAGATTCGAAGGAAAAAA
>CAZPLS010000077.1:0-4831 GCA_964587685.1 uncultured Dialister sp. | reverse complement strand
TACCTATATTACTGCCATTATCTATTCTTTTAGGTGTATTGTCAATACTTTGTTTTGGCGCTATTTTTTTATGTTTTATTTATATTTTCTTTCTTTTTGCTTGTCTGAAGGGTAAAAAAATAGCCGTCTGTACGTCACCGTATCAGTCGGCCTGTCAGTCGGCATCGCTATGTTCCGCGCGGGATGCGCCCTCGGTCACCTGCCGTTCCTTCGGCATTGGCGTGGGCACGTATTCCACCTTCCGCCCGTTCCATTCGTCCACGAGGTAGAGGGGACGGTGCTTGCTCTCGTTGAACACCCGCCCGAGGTATTCGCCGATGATGCCCAGCGCCAGAAGCTGCAAGCCCCCCATGAAGAGCACCGCTGTCATAATGGCCGCGTGAATGTCCACGATCCGGCCAAAGGCTGCAGAGGCAAAGAGGGCCCCCATCGTGTAGAGGAGGGATGCGACGATCACGGCGGCGCCGCAGAAGAGAGCCAGGCGCATCGGTGCAGCGGTGAAGGAGGTGAGTCCCTCCACGGCCAGATTGAAGAGAGACCAGTAATTCCACGTGGTCTTTCCCGCCGCCCGGGGATGGACATGGAAGGGGAGCTCCTTCTTCCGGTACCCCACCCAGCTGAACATGCCCTTGGTGTAGCGCTCGCCCTCGCGCATGAGCCGGAGCGCGGCAATGCACCGCCGGTCGAGGAGGCGGAAATCTCCCACGTTCCGCTGCATGTCCGTGCGGCTCGACCGCTTGAGCATGTCGTAGTAAAAATTGGTGAGATGGCGCTTCACGAACCCTTCGTCCTTCCGGTCGATCCGCCGGGTGCACACGTCATCGTATCCCTTCCGCCACCATTCGATCATGGCGGGAATCATTTCCGGCGGGTGCTGCAAATCTGCGTCCATGATGATCGCCGCATCGCATTCCGCATAGTCCAGCCCGGCGAGCATGGCCGCTTCCTTGCCGAAATTGCGCGTGAAGCTCAGGTAGGACACCTTCGGGTCCTCCTCCGCCAGGCGGCGCATAATGGCCAGCGTGCCGTCCCGGCTGCCGTCGTTGATGAAGTAGTACCGGAACCGGCAGTCGTCCACCTTTTGGATGACGCTTTCCGTGGTTCGGTAAAACAGCGCCAGCACATCTTCCTCATTGTAACAGGGCACGATAATAGCGATTGTATCCATTCCACACTCCATGGAACTCATGAGACCAAGAAGTCTCTAAAAAATACATTACCATTAATAGTATATTACCACAGAACCGGCGCGGCAACATCCTTGAAAAGCGTTTCCCACGCATCCTCCGCCGCCGGGAGCGCAGCGCCCCATGCCTGCCGGCGCCTTACACATCCCGGAAGCTGATGACCTCCGCGTCCTTTTCCTTCAGGAGGGCCATGACCTTCGGCGACACGATGGCGTCCCGCTCCGCCTCGAAATCATGGTCCCACTGGCAGGCCGCCTTCAGCACCGCCGTGTCGGAACCGGGGTGCATCATGACCTCCGTCACTCCCGATCGGAGCTTTTCCACCATGCGGAGAAGGCGCTCCTCATTCACCGCGCCGCCGGCGACGATGCCCTCGAAGTGATCCGCATAGCGGAATCCGCGCGCCTTCGCCTGTCCTCTCGCCCGGCCCGCCAGGAGGGACAGACCCGCCCGGCCTGTAAAGGCCCCCGCATCGCCGGAGAAGAGAGGCGCCCCGGGAATGCGCACGGTGCGGATGCCCGCCGCCTCCGCCGCGGTGAGCACCGCGTCAAAAATCCCCGGCAGGACGTGGAGATGCTGGTGGCCGTCCACATGCGTGAGGGGAAGGCCTGTGCTCTGGGCCTTCCGCACCTGCGCGGCCAGCTCCCGGCGCACCTCCTCCATGTGCACCTTCCCCGCGAGGAACCGCTTCACGAAGACATGGTAATCGTCGTAAAATTCGCCGTTCTCCTTCACGAGGGAGAGAATGTAAATGCGGGGCAGCACGGGGCGGCCGTTGGCCAGGGTGAAATGAATGCCCACGCCAAGCTCCGGATGGGCCCGGGCCACATCCACCGCGTCGTCGAAGGCCTCGCCCCCGGGCATGAGCGACGCCGACCGAAGACAGCCCCGCTCGACGCACTCCGCCACCGCCCGGTTGATTTCCCTGTGCCTGCCGAAATCATCCGCATTGACCACAATCCGTTTCGTAACCTTCGTGCTCATACCCTTTCCCTCAGACCAAAGCTTCCTGCAAAAGGGTGTCTGCTCTTTCCTGACCTTTTGCATCGTATTATTTATTATAGCACACATGAATCCCATCCCCGCCTGCCCGCGGGGCGGGAATCCGGCAGGAAATGGCAAGTTTTTTGCAAATGATAGAAACTATTCTGATTTCCCTTACTTTTCCGATATTTCTTACAGCATTCTGCCCTGGCCGCCGCTCTGTATTTCTCCCGCCCTGTGGTATGATGGTAAGAAAAAAAGAAAGGATGATTCCTATGAAATGGACTGGAAACATCATGCTTGCGGCAGCGCTCCTCGCCGCGCCGTGGTGCGGGTGGACAGCGGAGGCCGCGCCGGCCCATTATACATCGAGCGCGGAGCAGACTGCAGAGGCGCAGACCATGGCGCTCCTCTGGATGCGCACGGCGGCGGAGTACCGCGCCCTCTGCTACCAGGGGTACAACGCGGCCATGGCGGAAATCGACCGGGCGCTGGCGGATCCGACGCGGAGCGGAAAGCCCCTGGCCATCGTGCTCGACTGCGATGAAACGGTGGTGGACAATACGCCGGGCCTGGCCGCCACGCAGCTCGCCGGCAGCGGGATTTACAATACAGACTGGTGGAACGACTGGTCCGCCCGGGGCGAAGCCTTCGCCATGCCCGGCGCGGTGGAATTCCTCCAGGCGGTGGACGCCAAGGGCGTAGCCATTTTCTACGTGACGAACCGCACGGATTCCCTCACCTACGAGGGCACGGAGCGCAACCTTACCGAGCTGGGATTCCCCCAGGCGACCCGGGAGCACCTCCTCCTCGCCACGACCACGGGGAATAAGCAGCCCCGGTTCGACCAGGTGGCGGCAGACTACGACGTCATCCTCTACATGGGGGACAACGCGGGGGATCTCCCCCTCGGCACCTACGGCAAGGATCGGGCTGAGCGGGCGGCCATCATCGATGAACACAGCGCCTCCTTCGGCACGAAGTACATCGTATTCCCCAATCCTGTCTATGGCGCGTGGGTGTACGCCATAGCGGGCAATTACTTCTCCCTCACCCCGGAGGAGCGGGACGCGGCAAACAGAGCCCTGCTGGCGCAAAATGTGCGCTGAACTCCGCCCCGTTGCGCAGGGCGATCTCTGCGAAGTGGCCATTGACGACCTGGGCATCCACGGCGAGGGCATCGGCAAGTACCGGGGCTTCACCCTCTTCGTCCCCGGAGCGCTCCCCGGCGAGACCGTCCGCACCCGGGTGACCCTCGTCAAGAAGAACTACGCCGTGGGCCGTCTGGCGGAGATTCTTACCCCCTCACCGGACCGGACCCGCCCCACCTGCCCGGTCTACGCGGACTGCGGGGGCTGCCAGATTTCCCACCTCACCTACGAGGGCCAGCTCCGGGCGAAATGGAAGCGCACTGCCGACGCCGTCACAAAAATCGGGGGTTATTCGGCGGACCTGGTGCGCCCCGTCATCGCCGCCCCCGCCCCCTTTGCCTACCGGAACAAAATGGCCATGCCCGTCGGGCAGAAAGGCGGCCGCGTCCGCCTCGGATGCTACCGCCAGGGAAGCCACGACATCGTCCCTGCCCGGAGGTGCCTCATCCAGCGGGAAGCCAACAACCGCCTCGCCGCCTTCGCCGAGGATTTCATGAACCGTCACAACATCGCCCCCTACAACGAGAAGACCCGCACGGGCGCCGTGCGCCACATCCTCGGCCGCACGGGCGATGCGGGCGCCCTCATGGCCGTCATCGTCACCGCAGGCGATCTTCCCTTCGAATCCGACTGGGTACGCGAGGCCCGGCGCGCCCTCCCCGAGCTCGTCTCCCTCTGGCACAACGTCCAGCCCCGGCCGGACAATGTCATCCTGGGCCCCTCCATCCGCCGCCTCTGGGGCAAAGCGTCCCTCACCGCCTCCCTCTGCGGCCTCACCTTTGCCGTCTCGCCCTACTCCTTCTTCCAGATCAATCCCGAGCAGGCGGAGGTTCTCTACGACACAGCGCTTGCGTTCGCAGAGCTCACCGGACAGGAAACGGTCATCGACGCCTACTGCGGCACCGGCACCATCTCGCTCTGCCTGGCACGAAAGGCGCGCCGCGTCATCGGCATAGAAATCGTCCCCGCCGCCATCGGGGACGCGAAGAAAAACGCCCGGGCCAACGGCATCAGCAACGCGGAATTTTACGCCGCCGACGCGGGCCGCCTCATGCCGAAGCTTTACGAAGACGGCCTCACGCCGGACGTCATCGTGTGCGACCCCGTCCGCGCCGGCTGCAGCGAGAGCGTCCTTGCCGCCGCAGCAGCCATGCAGCCCCGCCGCATCGTCTACGTCTCCTGCAACCCCGCCACCTTCGCCCGAGACGCCGCCCGCCTCCGCCCCCTGGGCTACACCCTCACCAGGGTCCAGCCCGTGGACATGTTCCCCCAGACAACGCACGTGGAATTGGTGGCTTTATTAATTCGGAATTCGTAATGCGTAATGCGTAATTATTTTTTCTCATTTTGGATTCTTTTCTGTTGCTCATTGCAGTCCGGGATCAATACTCATGATGAAAGAAAATGCCGTTGCAGACAAAAGCAAGTGTTTCGCTCTGCGCATCATTCGGCCTTATCAATACCTTTGCTCTGAGAAGCATGAATTTGTGCTTTCCAAACAGATCCTGC
>CAZPLS010000076.1:0-5000 GCA_964587685.1 uncultured Dialister sp. | reverse complement strand
GCTGTTTTCTTTCTCGACTACCTCTTTCTTTGGCAGGCCAAAGAAAGAGGTAGGTCCCCGATGGACTCGTATAGGTAATTCGCAATACTGAGATCTGAGAATTAAGCACTAAGCTCTAAAGGTTGTGTCGCCGCTTCGCGTCTCCAGTGCTGCTATCCTTTTTCTCAGTTCTCAGATCTAAGATCTAAGTTCTAAGCCTTAAGCCCTGGTATAATCTGATTCTTATTTATTGCTAATAAAGAGGTTATTATAATTTTAAATACCAATTGACATCCATGTACAAGGGTGCTACAATACATATAACATTAAAGAAGGAACAGGTGCCCGAAAGGGCTTAATAGGGAAGCCGGTGAGAAACCGGCACGGTCCCGCCACTGTAATGCGGAGCGGCTTCAGGAATGCCACTGGGAAACTGGGAAGGCTGGAGACGCAGGGAAGCAAAGTCAGGAGAACTGCCTGTTTAGCATCCGCCATTTGACCCACGAGCGATGGGAAGGGGATTGGTTCTCTTTTCCATGTGGGAAAAGAGCTTTTTTAATGACAATTGTATGAACCATGCAGGTGCCCGAAAGGGCTTAATAGGGAAGCCGGTGAGAAACCGGCACGGTCCCGCCACTGTAATGCGGAGCGGCTTCAGGAATGCCACTGGGAAACTGGGAAGGCTGGAGACGCAGGGAAGCAAAGTCAGGAGAACTGCCTGCATGAGGCACCGATGGACCTGCGAGCGATGGGGATGGTGACAGCATCTGTACCATGGCCGTGGTGCAGATTTTTTATGATACCATGCACGTGCGGATGATGAGGATTTTCCGCACGCCTCTTCGGAGGATGGTGACAGGGAACACCATTCTCCATGCGGGAGGAAGGGCGCGCTGCGCTTTCCTGCATGTCCATGATCCTCATACGAGGTTCCTATATATTGGCCGTAAGGCCCGTCTTTCTCCTGAGGCGGTATCCGCCTTCCCCCTTTTTTCCGGGTTTTATTCCCCTTGGAACAGCTTGCCCCTGTTCCTTTTTTTTGTGCCAAAGGAGGTAAGTGGAGTGGTTGCACCCCGCCCGCCTTTTGAATTATGATAGGGAAAGATTGGTTGAGCCGGAAGGCGGAAAGGATGGAAGTATGAAAAAGAAATTGTGGCCTGTCGCTCTGGCTCTGCTCCTTTTCGGCGGCAGCGCGGATGCGGCCTTTACTCTGCAGATAGACGGAAAGAAGGATCTGGAAGCGGAGGCCGATGTGGTGCTCCCCCTCCGCACCGTGGCGGAGGCTCTGGGATTCAAGGTGTTCTGGGACAATGGGCAGACCTTCGTGGAGAAGGACAACCTGACTATGTCCCTCATCGTGGGAGACACCCGATACATAATAACCCGCACAGAAAAGGACGGCTCGGTGACGGATCTCTCCATGTATCTCCCCGCGCCGTACCTGCGGAACAATGAAACCTACGTGCCCGCCGTCGCCTTTACGTACATGCTGGAGGATGGGCAGAAGCTTGTATCCAGCGGTACTGCCCTCGTGGTGGGCGGTGAGGGCGTCATTGACGAATCCGACGAGGACTATAAGAAATATATGAAAGAAAATAAAAAGGAAGAGATAAAGGAGTCCGAGCCGGAAGAGACGGTTATTTCTGAACCGGAGGAGAGTGCTTCTGAGGGAGATATCCTGTGGTTTGATGAAAGCGCTGCAGAGGAGGATACGGAAAGCATCACCTGGGAGAACGTCCCCTCTGATGAGGCGCTGGCTGAGAGCGCTCCAGCCGAATCGGTGGGTGCGATCCATGCGAAGAGTGAGTTTGAGAACTACAGTACCTTGAGGGAGGCGTCGGACGCGGCGGGGGTGACACTGTCTCTTCCGAACGTGGGTACCCGCTATGACAGCGTCGCCTACCGGGCCGTTCCCGGGCAGGTGCTTGAGGTCATTTACGGCAGCGAGGGCCGGGAAGCGCTGCGCCTCCGTAAGGGGACGGGCCGACGGGACGTGAGCGGCGACTACTCCTCCTATGCGACGGTAAAAACCATCAAGGTGGATGACATCAATGTGCGTATGAAGGGCAACGGCAGCCTCATGCGCCTTGCCACGTGGGAGCGGGGCGGCCATGCCTACGCAGCCATCGCCCGGGCGCCCCTCACCATAGCGGAAATGATGGCCATCGTCCGAGAAACGGTGTAAAGGATTATTAAAAACAGCAAGAAAAAAGAGCATCCTGAGAGGAAGGATGCTCTTTTCTGTCCGCTTAGGGGAAGGCGGACGATAGCGGCGCCGGTCAGCCTTTTTTCATGCGTTTCTGCACGGCTGCCCAGTTGACCACATGGAACCAGGCGTCGATGTAATCGGCTCTCAGATTTTGGTACTTCAGGTAGTAGGCGTGTTCCCACACATCGAGAGGAAGGATGGGATAGAAGGACTGGGAGAGAGGATTGTCCTGATTGGGCAGGGCCATAATGCTCAGCTTGCCCTTGCCATCCTGTACCAGCCAGGCGAAGCCTGAGCCGAACTGGCCCGTCGCCGCCGCCTTCATCGCCTTTTTGAAGGATTCTTCGCCGCCGAAGGCCTCTGCCGCTGCCTCGGGCATTTCGCCGCCATCCGGCGACATCATAGCGAAGAAGAGATCATGATTGTACACGCCGCCGCCGTTGTTTCTCACAGCGCTGCGGATTTCACCGGGGAGCTGATCCAGGTTCTGCAGGATCGTTTCCAGCGTCCACGAATGGAACTGGGGATATCCCTTCAGCGCGTTGTTCAGATTATCCACATACGTCTTCAAATGCTTGTCGTGATGGAAATGCATGGTCGCCTCATCGATATAGGGCTCCAGTGCGTTGTACGCATAGGGAAGCGGTGTCAATTCGAAGGGATAGGTTTTGTACTCGTTCATGATAAGCTCCTTTCTTACTTCAGCATGGCGCGAATAAACCAGAGGGTCTTGTTGAACGAGGCGATCTGGTCCTCAGCAAAGGATACAATGTCGCTCAGATGGGCTTCATCCGCTTCTGCGCGGATGGCCTCGCACTGGTCGAGGAGCGCCATGAGGTCGCTCTGTACGATGGCCAGCGCGGCGCCGGAACGAACCTCCTCCGAGGGAAGCTCCTGAATGGACGCGGTGGCCAGGCAGTCCTCCATGGAAGCCAGGGGCTGCGCGCCGTGAATTTTCAAAAGCTCTGCCGCCTCATCGAGATTGTCTGCCGTGTCATCATACATGGATTCCAGGTATTCATGGACCTGCTTGAAATCCGGGCCCACCACATTCCAGTGAAGATTGTGCAGCTTCACGTACATTACCGTAAGGTTGGCCAGGTACTGATTCATAGCGTTAATAAGCGTTTTATTTAACATGGTTGGTCTCCTTTCATAGAGAAAGCAATGCATTGGATGGGGATCGTGCCCCTATATGCTATCGGCGGGGCGGAGCAGGGCCGCCTGCCGGGAATGGGCGAAGAGAATATTACCTGCATAATGTATGGGTTATTATTCCTTTATCTGTCAGTAGCATACCATATATATTCAAAATATTCAATATAAAATTTCGAAAATTTTCGATTTTCCTGGAAAAGGGTACAAAAATTTCCAATGCAAAAGGCCCGCCGCCAAGCGGTGAGCCTGTGGGAAACGGATACATCTGAATTACTTATTTTTCAGATGAGCATTGAAGAAATCGATAATGACCCGGAGCACCTCGTCCTGCACCCAGGGGACGCCGCCGTGGCCCGCTCCCTCCACCACGTAGCGGGTGGAGTCCGCCCCTGCGGCGGAGAGCGCCTCGTGCAGGGCGGCAGACTGGCTGGGGGAGACGACCACATCCTTATCGCCGTGCATGATGAGGAAGGGCGGTGCCGAGGGCGAGACGTAGTGGATGGGGCTGGCCGCGCGGGCCTCCTCGGCGTACACATCCACGCCGCCCCCCTGGCCGGTGAAGACAGGGCTCCCCTTCAGCCAGAGCGCCTCCGTGGCGCCGGACTCGCGGTGAAGGGCTTGCACCGCGGGGGCATAATCCGCTCCGATGGATGTAAGGTCGGACACGCCGTAGAGATCCACCACGGCAGCCACATCGCTCGACACGTCCAGATTGTCTCCCGTATCAAACTCGGCCAGGCCGTTCGTCAGGCCCGCCATGGCGGCAAGATACCCCCCGGCGGAGCCGCCGAGCACGCCGATCCGGTCCGGATCAATGGAGAAGTCCGCTGCATGGGCCCGGAGGTAGCGCACCGCTGCCTTCACGTCCGTTACCGGCTCGGGATAGACCGCGGTGGGAGCCGTGCGGTATTCCATGGAGGCCACCACGTACCCCTCCTCAGCGAGGCGCATCCGCTCCTGAATGTAATTGTCCTTGTTGGCGTTGATGAAGCCCCCTCCGGTGATGACCAGGATGGCCGGCTTAGGCTCCTTCGTCTGCGGCACGAGGAGATCCATCCCCATGGAGCGGACCTGGTAGCCCCAGGTGGGCACCTGCTCATACACCACGTCCGAAATGAGCTGAACCCGGGGGCGCACCTCCGTGACAGAGAGGCGCTGGTACGGCGCTTCCGCCGCGGCGTAAGATACCGAAAGGCACGCGGCCACAGCCAATGAAAGAATGAAACGGTTCATAGGATACTCCTTTCCCAGTAAAACATAGTGACGTATATATTATAAGCGCGGAAAAGCGCCCATGCCAAGGGAGGAAATTCCCCGTCCCGTCTTGCGGCAGGGCAGGCAAATTCGTTACAATAGGGTAAATACATAGAAGAAATGCGATAGGCAAAGGAGGCTCCTGTGAAACTCTACTTCTTCTTCGATATAGACGGCACGCTCACCCATCCATTGACCTCGGAGGTCCCCGAGAGCACCCGGGAGGCCCTCCGGCGCCTGCGGGCAGCGGGCCATTTCGTGGCGCTCTCTACAGGGCGCATCCAGGCGGACGCCTACGCCGTGGCCCGGTCCCTGGACCTGGACTCTGCCGTGTCCGACGGGGGAGAATGCGTGACCCTCGACGGCCATATTGAATACCACAATGGGCTCCCCCTCGACC
>CAZPLS010000075.1:0-5137 GCA_964587685.1 uncultured Dialister sp. | reverse complement strand
AAAAAAAGACCGGACGTCTTTGTACAGACGCTTCCGGTCTTTTTTGATGGGATCAGAATCCCGGCACGAGGGAGCCGTCGCAGTTGTCGATGATGAACTGGCGGACTTCTTCGGTCTGGAAGGTTTTCACAAATTCCTGGTACACCGGGTTATCCTTGTCCTCGGGGCGGGCGGCGATGATATTGACGTAGGGGCTGGTGTCGTCTTCTACAACGATGCCGTATTCTACGCCCAGTCCCGCGTCGGTGGCGTAGCCTGCGTTGATGATGGATGCGGCGGTGTCTTCAAGGGAGCGGGGCAGCTGGGGCGCTTCGAGTTCGACGAATACGAAGTTCTTCGGGTTTTCCGCAATGTCCGCAGCCACAGCCTTGATGGGATCGATGTTTTCTTTCAGCTTCACCATTCCGTTCTTTTCCAGCATCATGAGGGCCCGTGCTTCGTTGGTGGGGTCATTGGGGATGGCGATGGTGGAGCCTTCGGGAATTTCATCCACGCTCTTGTACTTGTAGGAGTAGAGACGGAGCGGCGCCAGGTAGGTGTTGCCGATGGGCACCAGGTTTTCTCCGTTCTGTGCGTTGAACGCGTCGAGGAAGGGCTTGTGCTGGAATGCGTTGAGGTCAATGTCCCCCGCAGCCAGCGCCAGGTTGGGCGTGACGTAGTCCGCAAAGATCTGGATGTTGACGGTCAGGCCGTTCTTAGCCGCATTTTCCTTGACAAATTCCATGATCCGTTCCCCGTAGCCCGGATTGATGCCAATGGTGAGCTCCCGCGCCGGCGCAGCGTCCGCCTTCTTTTCCTCACCGCCGCAGCCGGCGACGAAGCCTGCCACAGCAGCGGCCGCGGCCGCGGTGATAATGACTTTTTTCCAATTCATAGATGTTCCTCCTTCTTTGCTTTCCTTCATCAAGCGGACCCTGCAGGCAGGCATAAAAAATTCCTGCCCGAAAGACAGGAATTCCTATGGCTACTCATCTTTCGAGAACTCTCGCTGGATTTGGCACCTTTCTCATGCGGTTGCCGCGCCTTCCCAGGGCCAGTCCCTCCGGCGCTCTTGATGAATGGATATGTAATTGGATGCGAAAATTATAGCATGGGAGCATGGGGCTGTCAATCATTTCTCTTATCGTTTCATTTGTTTTTCCCCACCGCAAGCCCCGCACGGATGAGGCGCCGCCGCTTGTAAATGAGGAAGGAGGCCACGAAGAAGCACGCCGCCGTGAACCAGAAGACGGAAGCGTATCCAAAATGCATGGCGATGGCCCCCGAGGTCACCGGCCCGGCCACGTTGCCCATGATGGAAAAGCTCGCGGCAAATCCCACCACCATGCTGCGCTGTTCCGCCGTCACGGTCGAGGCGATGATCGTATTGGCGATGGGCATGACCATGCCGAGGGTGAGCCCCGTCATGCCCCGCATGATGCCCAGTGTCGTCACGGTGGGCATCATGTACTGCAGAACGAAATTGACGCCCGACAGGAAGGTCGCCACAGCGATGATTTTCGACATGGGGAAATGCTCCGTTACCCGCGGCACCATGAGGGAGGAGCACACGCTCATGCCCCCGGCCGCAAAGATGATAATGCCCACGATGGTCGCCACGATGGCCGCATCTCCGCCCATCATCCGCTGGATGTAGAGGGGCAGGATGGGCCCGATGCCGGACATGCCAAAGTTGCAGAGAAACTGCAGCATGATCATGAGCCGGATGACTGGGTTATGGATAAAGAGCGACAGCTGCGTGCGGAAGGGCAGGTGTTTTTTTGGCGCCTCCGGCCCGGCATGGCGGGGAATATACCGAAGCGTCACATACAGGCAGAGCAGGGTAAGTACGGCAAAGGCCAGGAAGGGCATGCGATAGCCAAACAGGTCGGCAATCAGGCCTCCCGCCAGCGGGCCGAGCATGAGACCCATGACCATGGAGGCCTGGAAAATGCCCATAGACCAGGGAAGGTGTTCCTTGGGCGTGATATTCATCACAAGGGCCATGCCGATGGCCACAAACCCGCCCGTCATCCCCTGAATCACCCGGAGAAGGAGAAACTGCTCGGGTGTCTGCACGAAGGTATTGAGCAGCAGAATCAGAGTCAGCAGAAAAAGAATGCCTGAAAGGGCGGCCTTTTCCCCGTGCTTCTGGGCCATCATCGTCCAGATGGGGGTGAAAAAGGCCACAAAAAACGGAGCGGCCCCGGAAATGAGCCCCGCCCAGAATGCCGCTTCTCCCGGATCCGTCACGCCCAGCTCCGATGTCAGAAAGAGGGGAATGAACGAAACCACGCCGATGATGGTGATGCCCAGCCCCACCTGCAGAGCGGCGACAATATAGACAAGCCGTTTCCAATTTGTCATGGCAGACCTCGCAAACACAGACAGCCGGACTGGCCGGCATACAGTACTTCCTTGTACTTTTGAAAAGAGATATGCATTTTACTATATTTTACCCAATCTATTGGAAAATGAATAGGGGAAACGCGTCTGGTCCGCCCGCCCTTTTCTTCATCTTAAATCTTGCTTGTCTCTATCCAAAACAGGGCTGGCCATATATACTAAGAGAATAACACTTTTGAAGCAATCGAGGCAGCGTATGAACCTATCCATTCGGGATATTCTCCTTCTTGACTACTACAACGGAAAACCCATTCACACGAAAATACCGAAATACCATCACCGCCTTTACGGCGCCGACGGCGACTCGCGCATGCGCGCCCTCTGTGAGGATGGCTGGGCCCGGGTGAGCCAGCCGGAAGAAACATTGGACAAGCTGCCGGACAAGGCACTCGCCCAGGCTCTGACGGCCCGCGGCCTGTCCGCTGACGGCACCCACGCGGACCTGGTACGCCGGATAACCGAGAACATTCCCCAGAGCGAATACACCCACGCCGTACCTATGGTCTACTTCCCCACAGCCAAGGGCGCCAAAGCCATCGCAGACCACATGGCCTATGTGCTCAATGCCCGCCACGACTACGGCTTTTCCGACGGGGAAATCGGCGAAGCCCGAAGGGCACTGGGATCCAGGGGCGAGACCCCTTCCGGGCCCGACATCCTGGTCCAGGCCTTTTCTCAAAAAGGCGCTCTCTTTGTCATGGCCGGCGAATGGGCGAAGCTGCGCAACCTGTACTACCGCCTCTCCGGCTTCTGGCTCCGCGAGGGCGACAAGGAAAAGGCCCTCACCTACCTCTTTGTGGTGTTCTTCCTCGACCTGTCGGGCATGGAAAACAGGAACCGCCTTGTGCCCTACGAAAAGCTCTTTCCCACCCAGAAGGGCATCATCGTCCTCATGAACCAGCTCCGGCGGGACCTCTCCCTCACCGACCAGGCGGTAAAGGCGGCCTTTCTCTCCACTGTGGCCCGCACGGCGCCGCCCCTGCCCTTCTCCTACTTCTCCCCGCAGATTGCAGGAACCATCCTGGCGGAGCGCTTAAACGGGACAGAATTCAGCCACATCCGGTACTTTGCCCAGCGCTCCATACCGGACCCCACCGCAACGGCCTACCACTACACCCCGGAGCGCCGGGAAGAATCGGCGCCGCCCGCGCCCTTTCCCAAGGCGCCTCCCGTGCCGCCGGCACTCCGCATGCCCTCCTTTACCGCCCCGGACCCAGTCTCCCCGCCGAAAAGGGAAGCCCGCCCCGGGAAGGAAATAAAGCATGGGCCGCACGCCAAAGGAGAGAAGAAGTCCCCCCGCCTTCTGGGCCGGCTCTCCCGCCTCTGGCACAGGGATAAGGACTGACCATTTCCGGCCGCACCGGAATGTGTTATACTAAATAGGCAAGCCATGCGTCCATAGCTCAGCTGGATAGAGCAGCGGTTTCCTAAACCGTGTGTCGTGTGTTCGAATCACATTGGGCGCACCATAGCCCGGATTGTTCCGGGCTTTTTTCATGCCCGTTTTCTGTATCGCCTCCCTTTCCCGCTTCCCCATCTCCTCGTTTGACCCCTCTGTCAAAAGCATGGTATAGTCCAGATAGCAGTATCGCAACCCATCCGGGCCTGTGGCCCTGCCGCTGCGCATACAGGCATCCTCAGGGAATGTTTCCATACGTTTTTACAGGTACAGGAGGTGTTCTTCTTGGATCATACAGGCAGAAAAAAACTTCTTATGGAAGCCCTGGCTGTTGCCGCCGGTCTTTCCATCGCCTGCTTGCCCCCGCCAGACGGCCTCGGGCAGTCCGCCATGTGGGTGCTGGGCCTGCTCGCCTGGGCCATCGTGAATTGGATGACCAATGTGGTGCCCGACTTTGTGTGCGTTCTCGTGATGTGCTCCGCCTGGGTCCTTTTGGACATTCTCCCCTTTCCGGCGGCCTTCGCCAGCTTCTCAAGCCCCACGGTGTGGCTCCTCATCGCCGCCATGGGCATCAGCGTGGCCGTCTCCAGGAGCGGACTCCTTGCGCGGGTGGCCGTCACAGTGATGAGCCTGGCGCCGCCCTCCTTCCGCGGCCAGTCCCTGGCGCTCACCCTCTCGGGCCTCGTCATCGGCCCCTTCATCCCCTCCACCCTCGTCAAGGTGTCCATCGTGGGCGCCATGGCCACGGACATCGGAGAAAAGCTGGGCTACGCGCCCCGGTCCAAAGGTATGGCCGGCCTCTGGTCCTCCATGTACCTGGGGTATAACCAATTGAGCCCCTCCTTTCTCTCCGCGTCCTTTATCGCCTACATTATCTTAGGACTCCTTCCCGCCTCCGTGCAGGAGACCTTTACGTGGTCCTACTGGTTTATCGCCATGGCTCCGTGGTTCCTCCTCACCGCCATCGGCGGCTTCCTGCTCATACAGCTCCACTACGCTTCGGGGCACACGCCGAAGCTCACCCGGGAGGATATCCGCGCCATGGCAGAATCCCTGGGCCCCATGAGCCGGGAAGAAAAGCTGACCCTGGCTGTGCTCACGGCCTGTCTTTTCTTCTGGGTAATGGAGCGGGTCCTTTCCGTGCCCGCCGCCATCACCGCCATCGGCGGGGTTTCCATCCTGCTGGCTTTTGGTGTGATCAGCGTGGCCGATTTCAACCAGCGCATCAGCTGGAACTCTCTTTTCTTCATCGGCGGCGCCATCAATCTGGCGGGCGCCATTACGACAACGGGCATCGATGCCTGGCTCGGCACCGTCTTCGGCGGCCCCATGGCCTCCCTCATCAGCCAGCCC
>CAZPLS010000074.1:0-5377 GCA_964587685.1 uncultured Dialister sp. | reverse complement strand
CTGGTTCAGCTCCCCGCCCATTTCAAACAGGCCGGTGCCCGTAGGGAGAAGGAGGGGGCTGGTGGCGTCGGCCGTAGCGCTTGTCTGAGCGCCCAAAGGGCGCGAGCCCGCCGCAGGGTAGTGACCAGCGTCCTTTGTCAGGCCTGTTTGACTGGGCGGCGCTTCTTTTTCGGCCGACACTTTTTCTGTGCGGACAGAAAAAGTGTCGGAGACCAATGAGTCATCACGAGTGAATTTCGATGTGTATCCGTCACAAAATGAGAAAAAAGCAATCGTGATACAATGGGATTTAATTACGCATTCCGCATTACGAATTACGAATTATTTTTCCGTTCTCAGCTCTCAGTTCTCAGATCTAAGATCTAAGAACTAACATTGTGCCTATCTGCTCTCACAGATGCAAATTCGTCGAGGAGATCCGGCGGGGTTTCACTCCTCCACACCCAGTCCGGGGCGGCTTTGGCGGCTTGTTCTTTCGCCGCCGCCAGGTCATAGTACACGTCCCATTTGGCCTGCACCAGGTCCCGGCCGTATTGGCGGAGGAGGTACGCCGGGTGGTAGGTGGGCATGACGGGGATGCCTTTCCAGGAGATCCAGTGGCCCCGGGCGCGGACGATGCCTGCTTCGTGGCCGAGGAAGTATCGGAGCGCCGCCTTGCCCAGCGCCACGATGGCGGCGGGCTGCACCAGACGGATTTCCTCCCGGAGCCACCGGTCGGCGCAGAAGGCGCCTTCTGCCATGTCGGGGGTGCGGTTGCCCCGGGGGCGGCATTTGACCACGTTGGTCACATACACCCGATCCCGGGTGATGCCCACGGAGAGGAGGGCTTTGTCGAGGAGCTGGCCTGACGGACCCACCAGGGGCGCGCCGTAGTCGTCCTCCACGCCGCCGGGGCCCTCGCCTACGAGCATGAGGGGCGACGGCACCGGGCCTGTGGAGAGGACCGGCCCTAAGTTGCCCTCCTGCCGGAGGCGGCATGCCGCGCAGTGGTGAATGGCCGCGGCCAGCGCTTTGTGGGAGGGGAAGTGAGCGCCCTGCCGGTCTTCTTCGTCTTCATGTCCCCATAAATCCATCGGTTATGCTCCTTCCGGCTCGTCCCGTTCCGTTAATTCGTAAAAGAGGGTGTACTGACCCATGAAGTACATTTCCACCGTACCCACCGGGCCATTGCGGTTCTTTGCGAGGATGACCTCCGTGCGGTTCCTTTCGTTTTCGTCCGCCTCGAGCTCCTTTTTGTAGTACGCCTCCCGGTAGAGGAAGCCCACCATGTCCGCGTCCTGCTCGAGGGACCCCGATTCGCGCAGGTCGGAGAGGAAGGGCCGGTGGTCCTGCCGGGCCTCCACGCTGCGGGAGAGCTGGGAGAGGGCGATGACGGGCACATTGAGCTCCCGGGCCAGCCCCTTGAGCGACCGGGAAATGTCGGAAATTTCCTGCTGCCGGTTGTCCCCGCTCCGGGTGGTGCGGCTCTGCATGAGCTGGAGGTAGTCGATGATAATGAGGTCCAGCCCCCGCTCCGCCTTGAGCCGGCGCGATTTCGACCGGATTTCTCCCACAGTAATGCCCGACGTGTCGTCGATGTAGAGGGGCGCATCCATGAGCACCGACGCCGCCGTGGCCAGGTTTGTCCAGTCCTTCTGCGTGGCGAGCCGCCCCGTGCGCAGCTTCTGGCTGTCAATGAGCGCCGTCGAGCAGAGGAGGCGCTGCACGAGCTGGCTCCGGGGCATTTCGAGGGAAAAGAACGCCACCGTCTTCTTCCCGCCGAGGGCCACATTCTTCGCCACATTCAGCACAAAGGCGGTCTTACCCATGGACGGGCGGGCGGCGATGATGATGAAATCCCCCTTCTGGAATCCGCTCGTGAGGGCGTCAAGCTTCGCGTACCCCGAGGACAGCCCCGTAATGCCCGTGCGGTTCTGGTACTTCGTATTGATATCGGTGAGCTCCTGCTGCACCGCTTCGCCGAGGGACACGAAATCCCCCCGCCGGTCGTCCCGGGCCACCTCGAGGATGCGCCGCTCCGCATCGTCCACGATCTGGAAGGTTTCATCCTCCCCGGCGTAGGCGCTGGCGGCGATAAAATTGGCCGCGTCAATGAGGCGGCGCAGCTTCGCCTTGTCCGCCACAATTTCCGCGTGGCGCCGCACCGCCTTGGGAAGGATGGAATGCTCCGGGAGCTCATTCACATAGATGATGCCCCCCACGTCGTCGAGGCGGCCCATGCGGCGCAGCTCCTCCGACACGGTGAGAATGTCCACCTCCTTGCCCTGCCGGGCCAGGTTGAGAATGGCATTGAAAATGACCGCGTTCGCTTCCCGGTAAAAATCCTCCTGCCGGAGCAAGTCCTCCCCCACGATGAGCGCGTCCTTGTCCATGAGCATCGCCCCGAGGACGGACTGCTCCGCCTCAATGCTCTGGGGAGGAATGCGGTCCACCGACAGCACTGCCTCTTCCCGGCGTGCGGGCTTCCTGTCTCTGTCAAACGGCACGGCTATCCTCCTCTCTCACCATCAGTCTCGCGCACACTTCCTGAATCGTCCGGACGGGCACCACCGTAAGGCCGAGATGGCCCGCGCCGATATCATTCTTATTCTTCTCCGGCACGAGGAGCGTCTTCATCCCCGCCTGGCAGGCGCCGAAGGCCTTCTCCGCCACGCCGCCCACGGGCTTCACCTCGCCGGAGAGGGAAATCTCCCCGGTCACCGCCGCGTCCTGCCGGATGGGGCGTCCCTCCACGGCAGACAGAATGGCCGCCGTAATGGCGCACCCCGCCGACGGGCCGTCAATGTTGCCGCCCCCCACGATGTTCACATGCAGGTCGTAATCGGCGAGGTCCTTGCCGAGGAGCCTGCGCACCACCGACGCCGCCGTGGCCACCGAATCCTTTGCCATGGAGCCCGCCGTCTCATTGAAGCGGATGCTTCCCTTGCCCGCCTCCCGGGCGGGATAGGCCGCCGCCTCAATTTCAATGACGCTCCCCCAATAGCCCGCCACGCCGAGACCGTACACATGGCCCACCCGGGGCACATCCGTGGCCGCCCGATCCCGCCAGGGGGTGAGCCGCGCCGCCCGGGCGGTGGCCCGCACCAGATCCTCCGTGATGACCGCCCCGGCGGGCTGTCCTGACCGGTACACCGCGCGGCCGTACGCGTCGGAGAGCAGATTCACCGCCTTGCGCCCCTCCATGGTGTACTCGCTGATGAGCGCCGCCGCCCCCGGCTCGATAGGCACGCCGAGCCGATCCGCCGCGTCCGCCGCGATGGCCGCCACCGACTCCGGCGACAGGGGCTCGAAGAAAATCTCCGCGCACCGCGACCGGATGGCCGGATTGATTTCCTCCGGCAGGCGCGTCGTCGCACCGATGAGAATGAAATCCGCCGGCGCCCCGTCCCGGAAAAGCTTGCGGATGTACGCAGGCACCCGCTCGTCCTCCTCATCGTAGTACGCCGATTCGAAGAACACCCGCTTGTCCTCGAGAACCTTCAGGAGCTTATTGAGCAAAATGGGATCGAGCTCGCCGATTTCATCAATGAAAAGCACGCCCCCGTGGGCATCCGTCACCAGCCCGGGCTTCGGCTCAGGAATCCCTTCCTCCGCCAGGTCCCGGTTCGCCCCCTGGTAAATGGGGTCATGCACCGAGCCAATGAGAGGATTCGTCATGTCCCGGCTGTCCCAGCGGAGCGTCGTGCCGTCGCACTCCACAAAAGGAGCATCCCCGGCAAACACCGAAGCGCCCCGCCCCCGCACCGCCTCCAGCACGAGCCGCGCCGCGGTGGTCTTCCCCACGCCGGGGGGGCCGTAAAGAATCATGTGCTGCGGATAGGGCGACCCCAGCTTCGCCAGCATGGCCTCCACCGCCAGGTCCTGCCCGATGATTTCCTCCATCCTGTGAGGACGAAGCACCTGCATGACCGTATCGGTGAGCGCCACCTTGTCCATGGCCTCGAGCTTCTCCAGCCGCCGCCGGGTCTGGGGCGTCTCCGCATCGGCCGCCTCCTCCTCGATGACCTCCCGGCGAATCTCCTCCACATACTCCTGGTGGCGCGCCTCCAGCCGGTCCGTAATCTTCCGCTCCAGCTGCTCCTCCACCGCCCGCCGGGCGAGCATGTCCGAGAGGCGGTCCTCCAGCCGATCCAGCACCTGGGGGATCTCCTCATCCGTAGGGGGCGTATTGAAATCCCGGCTCTCCATAATAAGGCGCTCCAGCCCCACAATCCGCACCCGGGGATTCTCATTATGTATAAACTTCAGCGCCTCATAGCGGCTCGAATGCACCACCAGCTCCTCCGGCCCCACAAGAGAGGCGTAGATGCTGTACAAAGCATTGATTTTCCGGTTCAGATCATCCGCCGCGGCCTTATCCGCGTCCTGATCCCGCCGCATAAGCCGGCTCAGCAGATCCTTAATATCATCCATGGTTGTAGTACCCGGCCGCAAAGCGGCCCTTCCTTTCCCCGGAACCCCGGTTTCTCTATAATATTATACCCTATGAAGAAACAATGCGTAATTCGGTTCTTAGATCTGAGAGCTGAGATCTGAGATTTTAGTTCTCAATTCTCAGTTCTAAGCTCTCAGCTCTAAATATGCCGCTGCACATCTCCCGTGCTGCTATCCTTTAATTATGCATTACGCATTCCGAATTACGAATTGACTATACGAGTCCATGGTCTCTTCATTCTTTTCTTGTCCCAACAAGAGTCCATCGGAAACCAGGCGTCTTAACCCCGATGGAAAAGCATATGAAATACATTGCGAAAACGGCCTGAGGTATTTTGTTGAAAGGTAAACCTTTCAACAAAATACCTCAAGCCAAAAATTAGGCATATTTAATTGTCTACTTAATGGGGAGCACATCAGAAACCGGCTTCTGCTTCAATACATCAGAATGTATCTTTATGATATAATAAATTCGATCCTCCTGTAGAAGGGAGGTGCGACTTTTGGAGGAGATATGTGTTTTAGTGTGGACGAGCCTGCTCGCCCCTGCATTGCTCATCATTCTTGAATGGTGGCTCATGCGGAGAAAAAAATAGCAGGCAAATAGGACAGGTGCCAGCCTGTCCTATTTTTGACCCTTTGGAGGATCTAATGTGTTTTAGTTTTTGTACATTTATTATAACACGGGCATCGGGAAATGCAAACGGCTTCCGCCTGATTTATCATTCAAATTGTTTTCCTGATTACCTGCCCTTTTGGATGAAAACCATCTCGTCAAAATAAATAGCAAGCAAAAGGGGCGGTATGCGACACCGTCCCCTTTTTGAGCCTCTGAAGAAATTGATTTTAGCCTTTCGGTGTAATTATCATAACACACCTAAACACGAATGCAACCGGCTTTTTGATGGTACCTCGAACAGCTGAATAAAAAATAGCAGGCAAA
>CAZPLS010000073.1:0-5385 GCA_964587685.1 uncultured Dialister sp. | reverse complement strand
CCCCCCTTTTTTTGTTTTTATTTATCCGTTAAGCCGCGCGTTTTCCACTGCCTTCAGGCTGTATTCTTCTTCCCATTTAGCGAAATTGCCGTTGTCCATGTTTTCCTTGATGACCTCGTTCACAATGGCCAGGAAGTCCTCGTTCCCCTTCTGCAGGGCCGCGGCGGAATTTTTGATGCCGTTCTCGAAATGAACTTCCTCTGCAAACATGATGTCGTCGTTGTAAATGAGGTACTGCTTGCCGCAGATGCCTTCCACCACGACGCCGTCCGCCTTGCCGTGCTTGAGCTCGAGCACCGCTTCCGGTACGTGGGTCAGCCCGACAACCTTTGCGTCCTTGATTTCAGTGTTTGCCAGTGTTTCCTGGGTGGTGGATTTCTGCACGGCGATGTTCTTGCCGAAGAAGTCCTCCAGCTTCCGGAGCTTGTCCGCGTCCGCCTTCCGGATGAGTATCTTCTGCTCCGTGGGCATGTAGATGTCGGAGAAATCCATGCTCTTGCGCCGTTCATCCGTCGGATTGATGCCCGCAATGGCGATGTCTATCTTGCCGCTGGCCAGCGATGCCAGAACGGACTGGAAGTTCATGTCCTGCACCTCGAGAGCCACGCCGAGCTTGTCCGCGAGGGCCTGCGCCAGCTCCATATCCACGCCGATGACGGTCTTTTCGCCCTTGGATACGTCTATGAATTCATAGGGCGGATAGCCCGATGCGGTGCCCACGATCACCTTGCCCCGCTCCTTGATCTGCTGCAGGATCTTGCCCTGGGATGCGCCCTGAGCCGGCGCCGCTTCCTTCTTTTCTCCGCCGCCGCAGCCGGCCAGGAGCAGAATGCCCGCCGCTGCCATCGCCGCGAGCGCTGCTTTTTTCATCATGCCTGTATGCATTGTTTTGCCTCCTATGCATTAAAATTCTCTTATATAGTATGGATAATAACATTTTTATTCATTTCTGTCAATTTTTATGCATTTGCAGCTCATTTCTCCGCCCCCGCCGCAGTGTCTTCGGGTACACCCATAGCGCCGCTTCACTCTGCCATGCTCCCGAACCGCTCCCGCAGCGCCTCGAGAAAGAGACCCGCCGCGGTGGAGAATATCTGGTACTTTTTCCACACCACGTCGAGACCTGATTCAAGCACCGGCTCGAAGGGAATAAAGCGCAGGCCGCTCGCCTCCGACGTGTCTGCCAGCCCGTCGAGGGAAACGACGCAGCCCGCGCCCTGCCGGGCCATGACGCCGGCGTTGTAAAAAAGATTGTACGTGCCGGTGATACGCAGCTCCTTCCACGCGTCGCCGAACCATTTCGCCACGCCGTTTTCCTCTGCCCGGCTCTCAAGCACCTGCCGGGAAAAGAGAAGATCATAGGGCAGAAGGTCCTGCGGCCCCACCGTTTCCTTCTCCGCCAGGGGGTGATCGGTCCGCACGATGACGCCCCACCGGTCTTTGGCCGGAATGGGAAGATAATTGTACCTCGTGATATCCGTGGGCTGGATAAGGATGCCGAAATCGAGGAGACCCTTGTCGAGCCGGTCCGTCACGTCCTCGGCGTTCCCGCTATAGAGGTGCCAGCGAATATTCGGGTAGCTCTCCTGAATGGAACGGCACACCGAGGCGATGAGATTCATCACCACCGTTTCCCCGCTTCCGATGTATACGTCGCCGGAAAGCTGGCCGTGCATGGCCCGGAATTCCTCCTCCGTCTTGTCCGCCATGGCGATAATTTCCTCGGCGCGCTTCCGGAGAAGCATTCCCTCAGCCGTGAGGACAACCCGGTGGCTGCCCCGCACGAGGAGCTTCTGCCCCAGCTCGATTTCCAGATCCCGGATCTGCCGGGACAAGGTGGGCTGGGTGAGATGAAGATAATTCGCCGCGCCGGTGATGGATTCCTCCCTGGCCACGGCGAGAAAATAGCGGAGCACCCGCAGTTCCATACATATCACCTGTCTTTCTTTCTGCATCATACGGGGTTCTCCAATGCCCGTCAAGCATTTTATGTCATTTATATGAAGTATTGGCTATGGACGCTTTAAAAGAGTACGCTGTATACAGAACACCGGCAGAGCCGGAGAAAGAAGGCAGGCCATGAACAACCACTTGTCAGAGGAGCGGCTCCTGGAGCGGAATCTCCGGGACGCGGGATGCACCGACGCGGACATTCGCCGCTTTTCCGCCCTCACCCCGGCGGATCGCCGCCTCTTCCTGGCGCGGAAGCGGAGCGCCCTGCTCGAAGAGCTTCACGAGCAGCAGGCGCGCATCGACTGTCTCGATTACCTTGTCTATTCCATGAACAAAAAGTAAAGGAGGTATTTCTATGGATCCCATGCATTTCACTCTCTATTCCCCCACCCAGCTCCTGTTCGGCACGGGCACGCTGGCCAAGCTCGCCTCCCAGCCCCTCCCGGGGAAGAAGGCGCTCCTCCTTCTCTCGGCGGGCACGTCCGCCAAGAAGAGCGGCGCCCTGGATGTGACAGTGGACCAGCTCGAGAAAGCGGGCATTGCCTATGTGCCCTGTCCCAATATCCAGGAAAATCCCACGAAGGATCTGGTCATGGACGCGGCAGCCTGCGCCCGGGACAATGGGTGCGATTTCATTCTCGCCCTCGGCGGCGGGGCGGTCCTCGACGCGGCGGTGGGCGTGGCCGCCATGGCGACCAACCCGGGCGACCTCTGGGACTACGTCGTAGGCGGCACGGGCAAGGCCCTGCCCCTTCCCTGTGATCCCCTCCCCATCGTGGCGGTGACCCTCACCTCCGGCACGGGGTCGGAAATGAACAACTGGGGCGTCATTTCCAAGCTGGACACGCACGAAAAAATCGGCTTCGGCGGCGACCCGCGGCTCATCCCGAAGCTCGCCGTGGTGGATCCCCTCTACATCCGCACCGTTCCGCCCAAGTACACCGCCTACCAGGGCTTCGACGCCCTCTTCCACAACACGGAAGTGACGATGTCCAACAGCGTGAACATTCTGAGCGAAACCATCGCCCTCTCTGCCATTGAAAATATCAACAAGTACCTCCCCCGGGCCGTGGCTGACGGGTTTGACCTGGAGGCACGGGAACACGTGGCCTACGCCAGCACCATGGCAGGCATCACCATGCAGCTCACCTCCACCACGGCGCAGCACTCCATGGAGCACGCCATGAGCGCCTTCCACCCGAACCTTCCCCACGGGGCAGGACTCATCATGCTGTCTCTCGCCTTCGCGTCCTACTTCATTGAACGCCATGCCGCGGACAGCCAGTTCATCAAGATGGCCCGCGTCATGGGCATCCCCGACGCGGACAAGCCGGAGGATTTCCTCACCGCCCTCGCTGCCCTCCAGGAAGCGTGCGGCGTGGCGGACCTGAAAATGAGCGACTACGGCATCACCCCGGATGAATTCATGACCCTTGCCGTGAACGCACGGGAAACCATGGGCGGCCTCTTCCTGGCCAACCCCTGCCCGCTCAACGACGAAGACTGCGCGGGCATCTTTGCCAAAGCGTACCGGTAAAAGGAGGCATGCATTACGATTATCACTGACCAATCCTTTGACGAGGAACGGGCCTTCTACGGCCAAAAGGATCTCTCCATCAGGCACTGCCGCATCGACGGCCCTGCCGATGGGGAGAGCGCCTTCAAGGCCTGCACGGACCTCACCGCGGAGGACTCCTTTTTCAATCTCCGCTACCCCTTCTGGCATGACCGGCACCTCACCATCCGCCGGGCGGACATGACCGAGCTCTGCCGGGCCGCCCTGTGGTATTCCCAGAACGTGCACATCGAACAGTCCCGCCTCCACGGCATCAAGGCCCTCCGGGAATGCACGGACGTGACCGTCACAGACTGCGACATCCAGTCCCCCGAATTTGGGTGGATGCTCACCAACGTCACCATGGAGCGGTGCCGCCTGGAGAGCCAGTACATGCTCATGCGGAGCGAAAACCTCCGCTTCTCCCAGGTGGACTGCACGGGGAAGTACAGCTTCCAGTACATCAAAAACGCCGAATTTGACCACTGCACCTTCGACACGAAGGACGCCTTCTGGCACGCGGAAAACGTGGTGGTACGGGACAGCGTGGTGAAGGGGGAGTACCTGGCGTGGTACTCGGACAACGTGACCTTCATCCGCTGCCGCATCATCGGCACGCAGCCCCTCTGCTGCTGCCGCCGCCTCCGCCTCATCGACTGCGCCATGGAAGGGACGGACCTGGCCTTCGAAGAATCCGATGTGGAGGCCACGGTGACCACCCCCATTGAGAGCGTGAAAAATCCCGCCTCCGGCCTCATCGCCGCCCCCGCCGTAGGCGCCTTCATCTGGGACGACCCCAGCGCCCGGGGCGCGGTCATTACGGGCGGCACGGTGCACTGCCGCCCCGCCAGCAAGGAGGGCCTATGAAGCACGTACTCATCCTTTCATCCAGTCTCCGACGGAGGAGCAACTCCGCCATCCTCGCCGAAGCCTTCGCTGCCGGCGCGAGAGAAGCCGGCCACGAGACAGAGATCATCTCCCTGACGGACAAGCATATCGAATTCTGCCGGGGCTGCCTGGCCTGCCAGAAAACAGAGCGCTGCGTCATCCATGACGACGCCTTGGCCATCGCGGAAAAAGCCAGGGAGGCGGATGTGCTCGTCTTCGCCTCCCCGGTATACTACTACAGCATCTCCGGCAGTCTCAAAACCCTCCTTGACCGGCTGAATCCCCTCTTCCCATCGGACTATGCCTTCCGTGACGTGTACTTCCTCTCCGCAGCAGCGGAGGATTCAGAGGAAGCCCTCGAAGGTCCGAAAAAAGCCATCGAGGGCTGGGTAGCCTGCTTCGAGAAGGCCCATCTTGCCGGGACGGTATTCGCCGGCGGGTATGACGCTCCCGGCATGGCGGCGGGCTCTGACGCGGAAAAACAAGCCCACGAAATGGGCCGCGCCCTGTGAGGCCGTCATGAAAATAAAGCTCACCATCAACGGGGCAGAATATACCGCCCACCTCGAAGACAACCCTGCCGCCCGGGCCTTGGCGGATCGCCTCCCCGCGGCCTGGACCATGAAGGAACTCAATGGGAACGAGAAATATGTCTATCTTTCTGAATCCCTTCCCTCCGCGCCAAAGCGTCCCCTTCGCATAGAAGCAGGCGACCTCATGCTCTACGGCACAGACTGCCTCGTCCTCTTCTACCGCACCTTCCGCACCGTCTATTCCTACACCCGGCTTGGCCGCATAGCCAACCCGGCGGGTTTGGAAAAAGCGGTGGGAAAAGGGAGCGTAAACGTGGCAGTGACCATCGCGCCCGCAGACAATCCATAAAACACAGCCAAAAAGACGCCTCATACAGAATGAACTGCACGAGACGCCTTTTTTAATGGGTATATAGGTAATTGGCAATGCCGGTCTTAGAACTGAGAACTTAGAGC
>CAZPLS010000072.1:0-5470 GCA_964587685.1 uncultured Dialister sp. | reverse complement strand
GTATCGATAGTGCATGCATAAACTGATAGGTATTGAATCGGAATTTTATATGCGTATCAATATATGTTATGGCAATTATATATAAAAAACGATACAATACAAAGACTGGTTTTTATTGAAGTAATAGTGACGTATGCTATAATATTTATGGAAAGCTGAGGCACGCAAGGGTGCCGACAGCACTTAAAGTATTATTTTCATAGGTGACAAGGAGGTTACAGACATGGCAAAACCGTTGGAAGGCGTCGTTGTTCTGGATCTGTCCAGAGTTCTCGCAGCTCCCTATACCGGCATGATTCTTGCTGATATGGGTGCAGATGTTATCAAGATTGAAAGACCCGGTCAGGGCGATGACTCCCGGCAGTACAGCCCGTTTAAGAATGGGGAAAGCGTATACTACATGAGCCTGAACCGGGGCAAACGTTCCGTGACACTCAACATGAAGACCGAGGAAGGCAAGCAGATTCTGAAGGATCTGGTAAAGAAGGCGGACGTTCTGGTGGAAAATTTCCGCGGCGGCACGATGGAAAAGCTCGGCCTGGGCTATGATGTGCTCAAGGAAATCAATCCGCGCCTGATTTATTCCGCCTGCACCGGCTTCGGCATGACCGGCCCGTACAAGTATGACCCGGCCTATGACGTTATCGTTCAGGGTATGGGCGGCATTATGTCCATCACCGGCATGCCCGGCGGCGAACCGACCAAGTGCGGCGTCTCCATCGGCGACATTACCGCTGGCATTTTCTCTGCGGTGGGCGTCATGATTGCGCTCTACAACCGGGAGAAGACCGGCAAGGGCCAGCTCATCGATGTATCCATGCTGGACTGCCAGGTGGCGATCCTTGAAAATGCCATTGCCCGGTACCTCGACAGCGGTGTGGCTCCGAAGCCGATCGGCAACCGCCATGCGTCCATCACGCCCTTCCAGGCGCTGAAAACCTCCGACGGATGGGTGATCATCGCGGTAGGCAATGATACGCTGTGGAAGAAATTCTGCGATCTCATTGAACGGCCTGACCTCAAGGCGGATGAACGGTTCACCACGAACCCGCTCCGCACGGCCAATGTGGAGGTGCTCTCGGAAGAGCTGACCAAGACCTTCGAGACGAAGACGATGGACGAATGGCTCCACATCCTCAAGGAAGGCGGCATCCCCGTCGGCCCGATCAACGATGTATCCCGCGTCGTAAGGGATCCGGCTATCATTGAACGTGAAATGATCGTCACCACCCAGCATCCGGTGGCAGGAGAAGTCAAGATGGCAGGCGTGCCGATTAAGCTGAGCGATACCCCCGGCGGTGTGGCCGGCCCGGCGCCTGTGCTCGGCCAGCACACCAGAGAGGTCCTCAAGCAGTACCTCGGCTATGACGATGCGAAGCTTGATCAGCTCTATGAGAATAAGACCCTCTGATTTGAAAATTTCGTAAAAAAATCCTCCCGAAACGATGGAGTTCCGGGAGGATTTTTTCGTGAGAAAAGCAAATGAAAAGCCACCGCATGGCGATGGCTTTTCACTTGGATAGGTTATTCCACGAAGACGGCGTCCTTGTATTGTTCGGGAATGGCGATGCCCAGAATGTCCGCGTTCGACTTGTTGATGATGACGGTGAGCTCGTCCGGATCCTGCACGGGCATATCCTGGGGCTGGCCCTTGCCTTCGAGGATGTCGGCGGCCATGTCGCCTGCCTGGAGGCCCGTCTTGTAGAAATCGACGGAAATGGAGCCCAGCGCGCCGTCGCGGGCCATGGAATCAGCACCGACAAAAACGGGCACCTTTGCTTCATTGGTCACCTTGACGAGAGTGGGGATGGACGAGGCGAATACATTGTCCGTGGGGACGTAGATGAAGTCTACGCTGCCCACGATGGATTCGGCGGCCTGCTGGATGTCATTGACATTCGACACGGTGGCTTCGGCCACGGAAAGGCCCAGCTTGGCCGCATGCGCCCGGGCTTCGCCGGCCTGGATTTCACTGTTGATTTCGCTCGCGCAGTAGAGGAGGCCCATCGTTTTCGCGTTGGGTACGAAGACCAGGCCCATTTCCACCTGTTCCTCCACGGGGCCCCGGTCATTGACGCCGGTGACGTTGGTCTCCGGTTTGGCGTTGGACTTCACCAGCTTGGCCGTTTCGAAGTCGGTGATGGCCACGCCCACGATCGGGATATCATGGATTTCATTGGCCACGGACTGGGCGGCGGGGGTGGAGATGGCGATGATTACGTCCGGCTTGGCGCTCTTGAAGCGGGCGGAGATGTTTTTCAGATTGGACTGGTCGCCCTGGGCGTTCTGCTGGTCCACCTCGATTTTCTCTGCGGTCCAGCCCCGGTCGGCGAGGCGGTCCATGACGCCCTGGTTGGCCGCGTCAAGGGATCCGTGCTGCATGATTTGGATGACGGCGACGTGCTTCTTGTCGCTCCCGGCGGATTTCGTATCTCCGGATCCGCCGCAGCCGGCAAGGGTCAGGGCGGCGGCAGCGAGGAGCGCGCCGGCGGTGTATGTTTTCCAGTGTTTCATAGGGGTTCTCCTTTGGATAGGGACGGGCCGCCTGGGGCGGTCGGATGTGTGAGCGGGATTACACCATGGTTGCCGTTTTGGCGATGTCTTCCGGAATGGTGATGCCCAGCGCCTGGGCGTTCTTCTGGTTGATGATGACCACGAGGTCCTTCTGGGTTTCGATGGGCGTCGTCTCCGGCTTCGCGTCCCCGTTCAAAATGCGGGCGGCGATGTCGCCGGCCTGCTGGCCCAGGCGGTAGTAGTCCACCGAGAGGGAGGCAAAGGCGCCGTCGCGGGCCATGGAGTCAGCGCCGACGAAGACGGGAACCTTGGCCGCATCCGTCACCTTGACGAGGGTGGGGACAGACGAGGCGATCACATTGTCCGTGGGGACGTAGATGAAGTCTACGCTGCCCACGATGGATTCGGCGGCCTGCTGGATGTCATTGACGCTGGATATGGTGCGCGTCTCCACGGCAAGGCCCTTGCTTTCCGCATAGGCCTTCACTTCGTTGGCCTGGATTTCGCTGTTCACCTCGCTGGAGCAGTACATGAGGCCCACAGTTTTGGACTGGGGAAGAATCTTCAGGGCCAGATCGATCTGCGCTTCCGGCGGGTTCATGTCGCTGGCGCCGGTGACATTGGTGCCCGGCGCTTCATTGGACTGGACGAGCTTGGCCTGCACGTAGTCTGTGATGGCGATGCCCACGATGGGCGTCTCTGTGATTTCATTGGCCACGGACTGGGCGGCGGGCGTTCCGATGGCGCAGATGAGATCGGGGCGGGACGTGACGAAGCGGGACGCGATGGATTTCAGATTGGACTGATCGCCCTGGGCGTTCTGCTGATCCACGGTGATGCGGTCTGCGCCGTAGCCATTGGCTGACAGCGCGTCCAGGAAGCCCTGATTGGCCGCGTCAAGCGACCCGTGCTGTACGATCTGCACGACGGCGATGCTTTTCTTGTCACCGGCAGGCGAGGCGGTTTTCGTCTCACTGCCGCCGCAGCCGGAAAGCCCGATCAGCGCGCCCGCCGCCAGGGCCGCCGCCGCATACTTCATCCATTGTTTCATAGTGTGTCATTCCTCCGATCAGTTGATGTACGTATTTTCCAGTTCCGCCATGGTGCCGTTCATGGTGAGCTCGGCCAGGACGAAATTGATATAATTCAGGAATTCCTGATCCCCCTTGGCCATGAGAATGCCGAAACGGTTCTTCGTGAAGGGCGTCTTGGCGAGAGGGGCGGCCAGGCGGCTGTCCATCTTTTCATAGCGGATGGCCTCCATGGTTTCGGTGATCATAATGTCCGCTGCGCCCTCGGCGATGAGGCCGGGAATTTCCGCGTTGAACTCATGGACGAGGAGGGTGGCGTTCGGCAGATGCTCCCGGGCGAAGCGTTCATTCGTGCCGCCCGGATTGAACATGACGCGCACCTCCGGCCGGTTCATGTCCTCGATGGACTGGTACTTCGCCGCATCCCCGCTCCGGCAGAGAATGGTCTTGCCGAAAAGGAGGTATCCGTCGGACATTTCCAGCGTCCGCGCCCGGTCATAGGTGCGGGTGATGCCGCAGATGGCGATGTCGAACTTGTCCGCCGCCGTATCCGCCGAGAGCGTGGGCCAGGTGGTGGGCACGTATTCCACCTTCACATGGAGGGAATCGGCGATGGCCTGGGCGAGAGCCGCGTCGAAGCCTTCGTATTCGCCGGTTTCCTTATTCAGGTAGGACATGGGGCGATAGTCGCCGGTGGTGCCGATGCGGATGGTGCCGCGATCGGTGATGTCCTCAAGGCGCGCCGCATCGGCAGGCAGCATCGTGCCGGCGGTGAGGCTGGCCGCGAGCAGCGCCGCGGCAGCGTACTTTTTCCACTGTTTCATAGTAGTCATCTCCTTTTTTACGATAAAAAATGTCCCCTGCCGGCCAATGCCAGACAAGGGACGACGGAGACGCATCGCGGTACCACCCAAGTTATCTGAACAAATAAAAAAAGCAGTGCCGTGAGGGACGAATCACTCCGCGGTACCACCCTGCTTTAGATTTTGTTCAAATCAGCTCTCGATCCGGTAACGTGGGATCACTCCGGCTATGCCTACTCCAATGTTCAGCAAAGCAGCTCGGGAAAGAACTTCCGCATCTCCTGCCCTCCGGTTTTCACCACACACCGGCTCTCTGCGCGACTCAGACATACGTACTTTTTTCCGTCATGGCTTTTTACGATTTGATACTGCATAATATAGCAGAGTTTCCGCAGCATGTCAACAGGGAATTTAGAACTGAGAACTGAGAACTGAGAACTGAGAACTTAGAAACAATTCGTAATTCGGAATGCGGAATGCGTAATTAAAGTCCATTGTATCACGATTGCTTTTTTCTCATTTTGTGACGGATACACATCGAGATTCACTCGTGATAACTCATTTTCGACTGGCTCTGTTTTTTGAATAAGAATCCAAGGTCTCCGACGCTCTTTCTGTCCGCACAGAAAGAGCGTCGGCCGAGAAAGAAGCGCCGCCCAGTCAAACAGGCCTGACAAAGGACGCTGGTCACTACCCTCCGCGCAACTCGCGCCCTGCGGGCGCTCAGACAAGCGCTCCGGCTAACGCCACCAGCGCCCTTTGTCTCCCTGCGGGCACCGGCCTGTTTGAAATGGGCGGGGAGCTGAACCAGCGGTTTACGTTTTATGTCAACAAGTATTTACCTCATACCATTGCAATTTCTTTTTCTCATTATCAAAGGACAGCAGCACTGGAGACGCGAAGCGGCGACGCGACAATTCCAACAGAATGCAGTAAAAGGACAGCGGCGAAGCTGAGACCAGAGCGCCATGAGATAAACTTTCGCGGCGATGCGGGGTAAATACAAATTGCTGCAAACGGTAAGCGCCGTGTCAGCTCCCCGCCCGTTATTTTTTGACCGGCCCCGGAGGGGCAAAATTGGCGGAACTCAGCGTGAAGCCCGCAGCTTGTCTGAGCGAGCGC
>CAZPLS010000071.1:0-5581 GCA_964587685.1 uncultured Dialister sp. | reverse complement strand
CTTTATATAATTAAAATTAACTACTTTTGTTATTGGAAAAGGAGTGATTCTTTGTGATGGATATAAAGAGACTAGCCGAGGCGGAGGCGGAGCGGATCACCGCGCTGCGCCGCCATTTTCACCGGCATCCCGAGCTGTCTCTGCAGGAATTTGCTACGATGGATTTCATTGAAGCGGAGCTCAAGAAACTGGATATTCCTTTTGTGCGGGTGCCCTACGGCGGAGTTTTGGGATTTCTTGACAGCGGCAAACCTGGCTGGACGGTGCTCATGCGGTCTGACATTGACGCACTGCCTATTCAGGAATCGAAAACAAACCTGCGGCGTGAGAAGGCGTGTGTTTCTGAAAATTCCGGCGTATCCCATGCATGCGGACATGACGGCCACATGGCGATGCTTCTTACCGAAGCGAAAATTCTTGCGGAGCATAAAGACAGCTGGGATGGCAAAATCGTTTTCATGTTTGAAGAAGCGGAGGAGATGGGGGACCGCGGCATCAGTTCGATGCTTCGCTACCTGGAGAAACAGCACATACATATTGATGTGTGCTGGGGTTCGCATGTGATGCACTGCGTGCCGGTAGGGAAGATCGCGCTGATGTATGGATCGATGCTTGCGGGGGCGTTCTTTTTTCGGGGGACGATTCACGGAAAAAGCGGGCACGGTTCCATGCCGAACTTGGCTGTGAATCCCATTGATTGCTTTACCGCATTTGCGACGACGCTGGAATCGTACCGTATGCGCCGTATCAGACCAGATACAAGTTTTACGTATTCTTTTGGAATGGTGCAGGCAGGAGATACGCCGAATGTCATTCCCGATACGCTCACGTTCGCGGGGACAGCCCGGTACCTGGACAACGAAAGCGGGGAACAATTCCGGACAGATTTCTGGAAGCTTCTTCATGATGTGTGCGAGGATTTCGGCTGCACGGCGGAAGCGGTGGAGGATCAGTTCTTCCCCGCCACGGTGAACACAAAGGAATGCGTGGACGTGGGGCGCAGAGCCATTGCCTCCGTGCTCGGCGAGGAGGCGCTCTTTGATATGCCGCCGTGGATGGCGGCGGAGACCTTTGCACTCACTGTTTTGTCCTATCCGGGGGTATTTGCATTTACGGGCATTCAGGATGAGGAAACGGGCAGTGGTGCCAACCATCACACGCCGGAATTTGATGTTGATGAACGGGGACTTGTGTACGGCGTGGAGGCGGCGTTGGCCTATGTGCTTACCATGCTGAAGGAAAAGCCCTCATTCCCGTCGTTCCAGAAAAAGGATTTGGAATCCATGCTGGCGCTGGCGGAAATCGGCCAGCCCAGAAAACTTTGACTGTCTGAGGCAGGGCAGTGTGTAGTATTCGTTCTGACTTATTCTCTCAAGTGTCTTTTTTGGAGTAGTCAGCGTTTGCTATTTTATCCATCCCGAAAAGGCCATGAAAGCAGTGGCGCTCTATATTGGACTTCTTGTGTTTTTCAGCGGGCTGTCGCAGCTCATGCGGTATTTCTCCACCGCGGGAGAGCGAAGATCCCGGTGGCAGCTTGTCACGGCGGAGATGGACGTTCTCGTCGGCGGGTGGCTTCTCATTTCAGGAAACTTCCGTCTGCTAGTGCTGTTCCCTCTTTTTATGCTGGCGGCGTACATACTGACTCGGGGCATCCTGCTTGTGGTCTATTACTTCCGGGCGAAGGCATTGATCCGGAGCCCCCGACTATACTTCTTCGCGGCGGTTATTCAGGTGCTCCTTGGCGGCGCCCTGGCCATGATGCCCCTCTTTGCGGCAAAGGTATTTGTCTATGTCATGGGGGCGGGACTCATCTGGTGCGGATTTACGAGCGTTTCCTTGTGGAGGGAAGCGAAAGGAAGGATTTCTGCGGTTCTGCTGGCAGCGGATGGAAACGGTTTGCCGACAGCCTCGCAGATTCTTTTATGCCCGGGAAAATTTTTCCGTCGGCGGGAGATTGTTGATGATATAATAAAAAAAGAAATTTTGGCGGGAAGGTTCCGCATGGGAGGATGTATCGAATGAAGTGGTTTTACAGCGAAAGCGGAACCAGTGTGTGGAAAATGTATCTGTCTTTTGATGGCCGGCTGGACCGCCTTACCTTGTGGCTTCGCATTGTATTGCTCAATGTATTTACCTACATTGTGTTTTATACGATGGGTACCTTGTCCGAGGAATATACATCAATTAATTTTTCCTCCGGGGTCAATGTACTGCTTATCACTTACTGGTTCTGTCTGACAACCCTGTGGGTGCGCCGGTTCCATGATCGGAATGTGTCCGGCGTGTGGTACGGTCTGTTTGCCCTTGCCGTCCCGGCAGTGATTGCCATGAATATCTGGGCTAACTTTCATCTGCAGGATGAAGCGCTGAAGGAACCGATGAGCAATGCGGCACTGGGACTTCTCGTACTGGTAGGGCTGGCAGGACTGTATATTCTGGCACGATTCGGATTTACCAAGAGCATGCCCGGCGATAATAAGTATGGGCCGGAGCCGGGGGTACGGAGAGCCGCCCCGCCGCAGAAGGCAGGACAGAAAGGAAAAGGAAAGAAATCGGCTCGCCGTGTTCGGAAGGTAGTCGTGAAGAAAACAGACAAGGTGGGAGGCACTGAGGGGCCCGGAACAAAGAAAGGAAAAATGACAGAGGGGATGCCCCACAAGGAAAATTTGGATGGTAGGGAGACATCGGAACAATGAATGGATGGCTGCACCGCATATATACGACCTTTTTCACGTTCCAGGGCCGGCTGAACCGGCGGCGCTTCTGGTTCCGCCTGTGTATTTGGTACCTCCTTGCCCAGGGGCTGGCCGCGCTTGGCGTGTACCTGTTGCCGGCTATGGGCGCATCCGCTTCTTTTGTCAACGCCTATTCAGTGGCCATGTCCGTCTTATTTTGGCTCGGGTCAGCTTCGCTGTGGGTACGGCGGTTTCATGACCGGAACGTGTCCGGCTGGTGGTGTGGACTCTTTTTTGCTTTCATTTTCTTTGTTCTTTTGTACCTCATCTATGTGGTGGTGGCTTACGGAAACGATGCTTCTGCTCCCGAAATGGTGATGGCCAAGTACCTTATGGCGGCCGCCCTGATGATTTGGCTGTATGTGGCGATCCGGTTCGGGTTCCGAAGCGGGACGCCGGGACCGAATCGGTTTGGGCCGGATCCTTTGGGCCTGACAGCACAGCTCCCGGAGGAAATTCGGATTTCATAGGCAATAAAAATCCGCACATCTCTGCGTGTGCGGACAATTTTTATTTACCGGCCCCGGCGTGATGGGGGTGTATGGGCTTCCTTTTTTTTGCGTTGGCGCATGTTGCGTCCCCTGTGGCCAAGGGCTTTGTGCTCTTTTTTCTTCGTGGGTTTGTACATGCCCGGCGTGACAACCCGGCGTTTGGGACGGGGCTGTTTTACCTTGAGAATATCACCGCTTTCGCTGTAGCGGGTGATGGTTTCCTGAATGGAATGCTCGAGGCGGCGGAGAAGAAGCGCATCTTCCGGTGTGGCATAGGTGATGGCGATTCCTTTGGTGCCTGCGCGACCTGTGCGCCCGATGCGGTGCACGTAGTATTCCAGATTGCGGGGAATGCCGTAATTGAAGATATGAGAGACTCCCTCCACATCCAGCCCACGGGCGGCAATGTCGGAAGCGACAAGCACCTGAATTTTGGCCTTTTCAAAATTGCGAATGACATGGTTGCGCTGGCTTTGTGTCATATCGCCGTGAATTTCATCCACGGTCAATGAGGAGGCGGCGGCCAGCCGTTCGGAGAGTTGGTGCGCTTCCTCTCTGGTGTTGCAGAAAACAAGCGCCATGTAGGGATTCATTTCTGAAAGATGCTTCAGAAGCAGGCGGAATTTATGGTCTGCCGTCGTCATGTAAATGCGCTGCTCCACGGTGGAAGCAGTTACCTTGGGCGCCGCATCTATAACAGCGGGATGGTTCATGTACTTCCGTGCCAAACGGACCGCTTCTTCCGGCATGGTGGCGGAAAAGAGAAGGAGCTGTCTCTTCCGCGGTGTTTCATCAATAATAGACTCTATGTCTTCCCGGAATCCCGCGGCGAGCATCTGATCGGCCTCATCGAGGATGACCGCTTCCACGGAGGAGAGGTTGACCGCATGGCGGCGGATATGGTCAAGAAGCCGTCCCGGTGTGCCAATGATGAAATGGGGGGACCGCTTCAGTTTGCGGAGCTGATTTTCTATGGTGCGTCCGCCGATCACGTCAGCGGCATCAAAGCCAAAGGTTTCCGCAAAGGGACGGAGCACATCGAAGACCTGTCGGGCGAGTTCTCTGGTGGGTGTCATGATGAGTACTTTTGTGCCCGTGCTGTCCGCCTTGACGCGGTGAGTAAAGGGAAGCAGGTAGGCGAGCGTTTTGCCGGTTCCGGTTTGCGAGCGGCCGATGATATCGGTGCCCTTCAAAGCGGCGGGGATGGCTTGCTGCTGGATGCGGGTGGGCGAGGTGATGCCCCGTTTTGCAAGCTGGTCGGCAATATCTCTGGAAAGGCCAAGAGAAACGAAAGTATCCATAAAACCTCCTGTTATAATAACGGCGTTTAAATCAGATGTATTATAACATATGGCAGAAAAGAGAGAGCCTCCGCAAGATGGAGACTCGTGGTACAATAGCAAAATACAATGTTGTATTGGAGGAAGAATATGCATTCCACTCATGATTTTTTGAAGCAGGCACTCTGGCTTTCCGTGTGCATTGTGCCCGTTCCGGCGGGCGCGTTTGCTGTGCAGACCGCTGATGCCCTTATTTGGGGTCTGCTTATCTTCACGGCGCTTAGCACGCTGGTGCCTTTTTTCTATTTTTCCATGAAGAAAAGCGGTTACAATGCGGAGTGGGGGAAACGGCGCTGTGCAGTACACCTTGAATGCGCCCTCTCTGTCTGCGGGGTGCTGTGGCTGTCTCTGTGGGCGCTCGCGGCAGGAGGCGTATCCTTTTCCACAGGGCTTGGGCCTGTGTGGTCTGCCTTCATCGGTATGGTAGGTCTGCTTCTCGTGACTTTTTTGATTTTCCTTATGGACTATGGCGTCTTGGCTCTCTACCGGCGCCTGTCTTGCCGCGGCGAAGCCGTTACGCAGTGGCTGACGCTGTCTTTCCTGATCGGATGGATTCCGGGCACATTGCTGACAGCGTACTTTCTGTTTGCCTTGGCTAACGTAGGAAGCACCGTGCTTTTCGTGATTTTTATGTCTGGCGGAATGACGTGGATCCTTTTCCTTAAAATTGTCTTGGGTATAATGAGCATTGTGTTTTATCTCTATTTTTCCCTTGAGGAACCGCGGATGCGACGGATTATCCAAATCATTTTTACTGCCTTTTTATGGTTTTTCCTTCTCTATGTGCCGCTGGTCATTTCTGTGCAGTTGCCTGGGTTTGAATCCTGGCGGACATGGGCAGATCCGGCGTACTTGTCGGTCATTCCCTTTGTATCGGAATTGTGGTCGGTCGGGCTTGCTTGCTTTGCAGGGCGAAAAATTACTGAATGGATTTATGCAGCGGCGGAATGAAGCGGAATTTAGATAGAGCACAAAAATGTTCGTCAAAAGATGGCAAAGAAAACCCATCAGAATT
>CAZPLS010000070.1:0-5702 GCA_964587685.1 uncultured Dialister sp. | reverse complement strand
AGAGTAAGAGACCATGGACTCGTATTCCAAAATCATAGATATTCGAAAATGAGCAAACACGTACGGATTATCCAAATGAGTTCATGTCCCAATGAGTGAAAAAGGAAGCGGAGAAACTGAGACCGCATCCCAATGCGCCAAAGTATTAGAGCTTAGTTTAGAGATCTCAGTTCTCAGATCTCAGATCTCAGCTCTAAGAACTGAATTCCGAATTAATAAAAAAACACCGGTAAATCCGGTGTTTTTTTATTATTCTTCGTCCGTATCGGGGAAGTCTGCATTGGTGTAGACTTCCTGCACGTCGTCCATGTCTTCGAGCTCGTCGATGAGGTGCTGCATGGTTTTTGCCTGGTCGCCGGTGAGCGCGACGGTGGTGTCGGGCACCATGGCGAGTTCCGAGGCGGAGACGGGGATGCCTTCTTTGTCGAGGGCGTCGGAGACGGTGATGAAGTCTTCCGGGGCGGTGGTGATTTCGTAGGTGTCTTCGGTCACTTCCACGTCTTCTGCGCCGGCGTCGAGGGCGATCATCATGACGGTGTCTTCGTCAGCGGCGGTCTTGTCCACGGTGATGGAGCCCTTTTTCTTGAACATCCAGGCGACGCATCCTGTCGCGCCGAGGCTTCCGCCGTGGTGGGTGAAGGCGTGGCGGATGTCGGCGGCCATGCGGTTGCGGTTGTCGGTGGCGCATTCGGCGATGATGGCCGCGCCGCCCGGGCCGTAGCCTTCGTAGGTGACTTCGTCGAAGCCTACGCCGCTCGCTGCGCCCACGCCCTTGGCGATGGCGCGCTGGATGTTTTCCTTGGGTACGTTATTCTGCTTCGCCTTGGTGAGGGCCAGCTTGAGGCGCATGTTGCCTACGGGGTCTCCGCCGCCCATGCGGGCTGCCACGGTGATTTCCTTGGAGATCTTCGTGGTGATTCTCGCGCGGATGGCGTCGGTTTTGCCTTTTTTCCGCTTTATGTTTTCCCATTTCGAATGTCCGGACATGTTATTCCTCCTTTGTTTCCTCCCACCATGCTTCGCCGAGCAGGCGGTCGAGGATGATCGCGGCGGCGCTTCTCACGCAGAGGTGATTGTAGATGCCGCCTCCGTAAACCGGTTCCAGTATGTAGTCGAATTCTTTCATCATTTCCCGGGTCATGCCGTAGCCTGTGCCGAAGAGGATCAGGACCGGCCGCGTCCCTTCCCGGATCCGCTCCCGCAGGAAGCGGTAGGAGACTGTATTGGGATAGACCCGCGCGTCGGTGGTGACGATGAGGGGCTTCTCTCCCGTCTCTTCCTCTATCTGCGCGATGGCCGATGCCAGGTCGCTTGCGAGGACCGTTTCCTCGAAGGCTTCCCGCCGGTTGGGGTTGTACCGGCTCCCCTCGCCGGTCTGCCAGTGGGTCATGATGCGGGCGGCGAGCTTTCGCTGCGATTCCACGGGGTGGATGATGAAGTAGGCCCGCAGGTTGTAGGTTTTCGCCGTGCGGGAGATATCATTCAGGTCGTAGTTGGTGAGCGCCGTGGTGACTACGTCCATGTGTTTGTTGTAGATGGGGTAATGTATCAGTCCGATGTAGCAGGGCGCCATGTTCCTTCCTCTTTTCTGATTTCCTCTATGAGCCGCCGGTCTTCCTTTGTGAGGGTGAGCTTTTCCATGAGGTCCGGGCGGACGCGCAGGGTCCGGCGGAGGGCCTCTTTTCTCCGCCATCGGGCGATGTTGGCGTGGTGGCCTGAGAGGAGCACGTCGGGGACGCGCCAGCCCCTGTATTCCACGGGGCGGGTGTACTGGGGGTACTCGAGGATGGGCTCGTAGAAGGAGTCGGAGGCGGCGCTTCCCGCGTCGCCCAGGACGCCGGGCACCATGCGGGCCACCGCGTCGGCGATGACCATGGCGCCGAGCTCGCCCCCGGTCAAAACATAGTCGCCGATGGAGATGAGCTCGTCCGCCAGGTGTTCCTCCACCCGGTGGTCCACCCCTTCATAGTGCCCGCAGATGAGCACGAGGTGGTCGTAGTCCCGGCAGAGGGCCTTCGCCTTGTCCTGGGTGAAGGTCTCGCCTGCGGGAGAGAGGAGGATGACCCGGCTCCGGGGGTGTTTCTCCGGCAGGACCGCCTCGCAGGCCTCGAAGAGGGGCCCGCACATCATGAGCATCCCCGCGCCGCCGCCGCAGAGGGTGTCGTCTACCTGGCGGTGCTTGTTGTGGGCGAAGTCCCGCGGGTTGGTGACGCCCATTTCGATGCGCCCCGCCTCGATGGCCCGCTTGATGATGCTCTGGCGGAAGAAGGCTTCCACGAATTCCGGAAAGAGGGACAGTATGTCGATCCGCATGGCTCAGTCTTCCCATTCCTGGAGGCGCACGGTCATCCGGCGGGCAGCCAGGTCCACGGCGAGCACGCAGTCCGGAATGGCCGGGAGAAGGATCTCCTCGCCCGCGTCATTCCGAATGACGTACACATCGTTGGCGCCGGTGTGGATGATCTCCCGGATGATGCCGGCCTCGCTTCCGTCCTCGCACACCGCGGTGAGGCCGAGGATTTCAAAGTCGTAGTGCTTCCCCGCAGGCCGCGCGGGGAGGTCCCCCGCCGCCGCTTCCACGGGAAGGCCCACGAGGGCTTCGGCGGCATTCCGGTCCGCCACGCCCTCCATGCGCAGGATGTAGATGTTCTTGTGGGGCCGCGCCGAAAGGAGGCGGTAGGACTTCCCGCCGATAAAGAGGGAGGGAATCTTTCCGCACGGCTCCGGCCAGTCCTCAAGTGCGAGCATACGCAAATCACCCCGCACACCATGCGGGGCGACAATTTTGCCGACGGCTATCCGTCTGTCAGCTGCATTATTCACGGAACGCGATGACCTTTCCGTCTTCCACGAGGATTTCTCCGCCCCGGATGGCATTCATATCGTCGCCGACGTGAATCGTGACGAGCCGGTTCACCGGGCCGCGGGGAATCTCCGCTCCGATGGCGAGCTTTTCCAGATGCGTCTTTTCGTCGACCATCTTCTGCTTCGCCTGAAGCATCTGCGCTTTCCGTGCTTCGATCTGCGCGCGGAGCTGGCTCACGGCCTGCACATTGATCTTGGCCTGCTCGTTGAGCCGGGCGTTGCCCTCGAATTCGAGCTGCGCGATATCATGCTCGACGCGGCTGATGTTCTGCTCCAGCTCGCCGAGAAGTCTCGTCTTCAGCGCCTCGGTCAGCCTGGATTTGAGCATGACCGGCACGAGAATTGTCATTTCTTCCATAAGACACCTCACATAATATCAACAGCCACCCGAAGGTTCTGCTTCAGCGCGCCCGCCTTGACCACGGTGCGGATGGCATTGGCAATCCGACCCTGACGGCCGATGACTTTTCCCATGTCTTCCGGCGCGACGCGGACCTGGTAGATCTCCATGCCGCCCCGTCTGACTACTGTGACCGTGACGGCCTCGGGGTGTTTCACCAGGGACCGGACGATCCATTCAACCAGTTCTTTCATTGCTTTGCCCTCTTATTTTTTGGCCTGGGCGAACTTCGCCAGCACGCCGTTCTTCTTCAGAATGGAGCGAACGGTTTCAGTCGGCTGCGCGCCCTGTCCGAGCCAGTGGAGAATCTGTTCCTCATCCAGCTTGACCGGAGCGTCTTTCTTGACGGGATCATACCAGCCCACGGTGGCAACGGGAGCACCGCTGCGGGCCGCCCGTGCGTCGATGACTACGATGCGGTAGAAGGGTACCTTCTTTGCGCCCATGCGGGTCAGACGAATCTTTAACATATGCTTTCACCTCCTTGAATTGATGATTCCTCCTGCAGGGGAAGTCCCCTGCCTCTATGTAGAAGCGTTATTTTCCATTACAGCTTCGGGAACATCCCGCCGGGGAAATGGAATCCTTTCGGGATTTTCATGTTCTTCCCCTTCATTTTTTTCATCTGCTTGCGCATTTCCTTGAACTGCTTGAGCAGGCGGTTCACTTCCTGTATGTGCGTCCCCGAGCCCATGGCGATGCGTTTTCTGCGGCTCCCGTTCAGTATGTCCGGATTGCGCCGCTCCTCCGCCGTCATGGAGAGGATGATCGCTTCGACGTGCTTGAGCTCAGCGCTGTCGAAGTCGATGTCCTTGAGCTGTTCCTTGTACTTGCCCATGCCGGGAATCATTCCGAGGATGTTCTGCATGGAGCCGAGCTTTTTCACCTGGCGCATCTGCTTGAGGAAGTCGTCCAGCGTGAATTCGCCCTTTTTCATTTTGCTCACAGCATCTTTCATGCTGTCCTGGTCCAGATTTCTCTGGGCCTGCTCGATGAGGGACTGGAGATCCCCCAGGTCGAGGATGCGCCCCGCCATGCGGTCGGGGTAGAAGTCCTCCAGGCCGCCGTCGAGCTTTTCGGACACGCCGATGAGCTTGATGGGCTTGCCTGTGACGGATTTGATGGAGAGGGCCGCGCCGCCCCGGGCGTCGCCGTCCATTTTCGTCAGGATGGTCCCGTCAATCCCCAGGTCCGTGTCGAAGGCTTTGGCGGTGGTCACCGCGTCCTGCCCTGTCATGGAGTCGAGAACGAGGAGGATTTCGTGAGGACGGACCTCGTCGCGGATGTTCCGCAGCTCGGCCATGAGCTTTTCGTCAATGGTGAGTCGCCCTGCCGTATCGAGGATGAGCACGTCCTTGTTGTAGGTCCGGGCTGTGTCCACCGCCGCCCGGGCGATGCGCACAGGATCGGCGCCTTCGGCCATGCGGTACACGGGCACGTCCACCTGCTCGCCGAGGACCTCGAGCTGCTTGATAGCGGCGGGACGGTACACGTCGCAGGCCACCAGCATGGGATGCTTGCCCCGCTTCTTGAGCATGAGGGCGAGCTTGCCGGCGGTGGTCGTCTTACCCGCGCCCTGGAGGCCCACCAGCATGAGGATGGTCAGCCCCGTGGAGGACATGGTGATCTTGCTCTGCGTGCCCCCGAGGAGCTCGGTCAGCTCGTCCCGGACGATTTTGATGACTGTCTGGTCAGGCTTGAGGCTGCCGAAGACTTCGCTGCCCACCGCCTTTTCCCGCACATGGGTGATGAAATCCTTGGCGACCTTGAAATTGACGTCCGCCTCGAGGAGCGCCCGGCGCACCTCCCGGAGGGCGTTGTCTATGTCGCTCTCGGAGAGCTTGCCCCGCCCGCGAAGGTCGCGGAACGCGTTTTGCAGCTTGTCTCCCAAACTTTCAAAGGGCATGGATTCACCTCATTCGCTTACAATGCGCAGCCACTTTTCCGCTTCCGCCGCGCGTTCCGGCGCCACCAGATCCGCCAGGCGCGCCGCCGCTTCCTTTCGCGCCGCCGCTCCCGCCGCCATGTGGAGCGCCGCCTCAAAGGCGAGAAGCTGCTCCTCTCCATGGCGCATGGCATCGTGCACGGCCTGCCGGGAAATATGAAAATGCTCGGCAATTTCTCCAAGCGTTAAATTTTCGTTGTAGTAGAGGTCGAGGCATTCTCTCTGCCGCTCCGTGAGCAGCGCGCCGTAGCAATCGAGAAGCCCGCCCTTCCATACGATGTTTTCCAGAGACATAGGATTCACCAACGGGTCTTATTATACAGGGACGGCCCTGTCATGTCAAGCAATTTCCCTTTACAGACCATACCTTTTCAGCGCAAGCCAAAAGGCCCGCCCGCAGGCAGGCCTCCTGTATTTCTTTTCGTATGGCGCCTTATTCCGGCAGCGCCTCCAGCAGGGCGGTGGTGCCGGAATCGGTGGTCACCGAGGTGA
>CAZPLS010000069.1:0-5786 GCA_964587685.1 uncultured Dialister sp. | reverse complement strand
TATATTCAGGTATACACGGGCGATGGGAAGGGAAAAACCACCGCCGCCATCGGTCTGGCCGTGCGCGCTGTCGGCGCGGGCAAGACGGTGTGCATCATTCAGTTCATGAAATCGCTGGCCTATTCGGAGCAAAACATTCTTCAGAGCCTTCCCGGCGTGACGCTCACCACCGTGGGCAAGCCCTTTTTCATCGCCAAGGAAGGCATGCTCACGGTGGAGCAGCTCGCCGCCTGGGGGGATCAGATCACGGTCTATCCCGCCGGCCAGCCGCCGGCAGAATACCGGGCCCTTATCAAGGGCGGCGTGGAGCAGGCGGTGAGCGCCCTGTCCGGCAGCTATGATGTGGTCATCCTTGATGAGTACAATATGGCCTGCTGGTATGACCTGGCCACGGAGGAGGACACGGCGCGCATCCTTGCCGCCCGGCGGCCGGAGACGGAGCTCGTCATCACAGGACGCAATGCGCCGCAGCAGATCCTGGATGCGGCGGATCTCATCACGGAAATGAAAAAAATCCGCCACTACTACGACAAGGGCGTGGAGGCCCGGAAAGGCATCGAAGACTGACATGAAAAAAACACGGTCCTTTTGTATCAGGGATCGTGTTTTTCTTATTTTTCCTTATTTTTACCAGTGTCTCGGGATTTCGTCAAACGTTCCGATGATCATCATGGAAGCGAGCACGTTGCTCATGAACCTTCCATCCTCATCGTGAATGTCCGCCGTGATGGCCATGGTGCTCCGCCCGCAGTGCGTCACCCGGCTGGTGACTGTCATGGATTTTCCCGGCGTGATGTTTCGGATATAGTTGAGCGTCATGCTCACCGTGACGACCATAAATCCCATGCTCGCCCCGGTCACACCCAGGACAGAATCCGCCAGCGCCGCCATGGTGCCGCCATGGATAACGCCTCTGTGGTTGGTGTGCTTCATCGGATCCGTGCGCAGGCTGATGGTCGCGCTGCCGCACGAAATATTATCGATGGAAACCTGCAGAAAATCCGCCATGAAATGATTGGGCGCGTAGATTTCACGTATGCGAGCGACAATGTCCTCTGGTGATGAAAGCACTTTTTCTGCCATACTCTCTCCTTTCACCGTCTCACAGTCTGGGTGGGCGGATAGGTTTCTCCGCCGCGGATGCGCCCGATGGCTTCCTTGGCCGCCAGCTGGGTGGCTTCCTTCTTGCTCTTGCCCATGCCTCGCCCCATGTTCTTGCCGTTAATCAGTATTTCCATCCATATGGTCTTATCGTGGTCGGGCCCTTCATCGCGGACCACCTCGTAATGGATGTTTACGTCCCCATGACGCTGTACGAGCTCCTGCAGGTCGGATTTGTAATCCCTGTCATAGTCGCCAATGTCGATGGCATCGAGGAAGCTCTTCATGTGCCCCAGGATGAACCGCGCCGCGGTCTGGTAGTCATTGTCCAGGTAAATGGCGCCGATGACCGCCTCGAAGGCGTTTCCCAGGATGGACACCCGCGTCCGGCCGCCGGACATTTCCTCCCCCTTGCCGAGAAGCAGGTAGTCCCCAATCTTAAAATTGGCCGCGCAGGCCGCACACGCCGGCTTGCACACCACGCTGGCCTTGGCCCGGGTCAGGTCGCCTTCCGGCCAGTGGGGAAACCGCAGAAAGAGGTACTCTCCCACCACCAAATCCAGCACCGCGTCGCCGAGAAATTCCAGCCGCTCGTTGTCGTGAATCACTTCATTTTTGTGCTCATTGGCATAGGACGTGTGAGTCAGAGCGGTATTCAGGAGCTGTATGTTCTGGACGGGTATGTTGTTGTCTTCTGCAAACTGACGAAGCTGCGTGAGCCGGAACGTTCTTTTGTTTTCCGCCGTACTCATTCGGACCAGCGCTTCAGCACGATAACGGCGTTATGACCGCCGAAGCCGAACGAATTGGACATGGCCACATTGATCTTCACGTTCCGCGGTCCTTCTGCCACATAGTCCAGGTCGCATGCGGGATCTCTTTCTTTCAGGTTGATGGTGGGATGCACCTTGCCGTGCTCCATGGAAAGGACGCACACCACCGCTTCCACCGCGCCGGCCGCACCGAGGAGGTGTCCCGTCATGGACTTGGTGGAGTTCATGGGAATTTCATAGGCATGCTTCCCGAGGAGCTCCTTCACCGCTGCGGTCTCGCTCATGTCGTTCAGGTGGGTGGAGGTGCCGTGGGCGTTGATGTAGTCCACCTCCTCCGGCGCAATGCCTGCATCGGCAAGGGCCTTGCGCATGCACTGGAGCTGGGTGGAGCCGTCCGGACGGGGGGCCGTGATATGGTAGGCGTCGCCGTTCGTGCCGTAGCCGGCGATTTCCGCATAGATGCGGGCGCCCCGGGCCTGGGCATGCTCGAGCGATTCGAGGACCATCATGCCGCTGCCTTCTCCGAGAACAAAGCCATCCCGGCGGTTGTCAAAGGGGCAGGACGCCTCCTCCGGCGGGCAGTCTCTCGACGACAGGGCCTTCATCGCGGCGAACCCTGCCATGGGGCACTGGGTGACAGATGCTTCCGTGCCGCCGGCAAACATAATGTCCGCGTCGCCGTACTGGATCATGCGGCACGCCTGTCCGATGGCGTTCGTGCCGGACGCGCAGGCGGTCACATCGGTGAGCACCGGTCCGGTCAGTCCGAAATGAATGGATACGTGCGCTGCCGCCATGTTGGCAATCATCATGGGCACAGCGAAGGGATTGACCTTGCCCGGTCCGCGATCTTCAATCTTGCGGACCGTTTCCTCCATCATGGCAATGCCGCCGATGCCGGTGCCCACGATGGTGCCGGCCCGGGACGCATCCTCCGCTGCCATATCGAGACCCGCGTCCTCTGCTGCCATGCGCGCCGCCGCCACGGCAAACTGGGCGTTGCGGTCCATGTGCCGAACCGTTTTCCTGTCTCCCGCATATTGAATGGGATCAAAATCCTTCACTTCTCCCGCGATTTTGACGGGAAAATCCGTGGCGTCAAACTGTGTGATGGGGCCGATGCCGGACTTCCCTGCCAGCAAGCTGTTCCAAAACGCCTCCACGCCAATGCCCACAGGCGAAACGACGCCGATACCCGTGATAACTACTCTTCTTTTCATACGCTGCAACACCTCTCTGCAAATTCTGACAGCCCTCCCATCCATCCGGGCCATCCCCTCTGCCTCTTTATTACATCTCTTAGTGAGGACTTTTTGCGACAATACCTCAAAAAAGCGGGCAGTCTCAGGACGTCCGCTTTTTTGAAGCATCCTCTCAGCCGATAATAATGGGCCGGGGAATGGACAGCCCATTCCCCCCCATTACAGCTCTTATTTCTGGAGCTGATTGTCGATGTAGTCGACTGCGTCGCGTACAGTTTTGATTTTTTCTGCCGCGTCATCAGGAATTTCAATTTCAAATTCTTCTTCAAAAGCCATAATCAGTTCAACAATATCCAAAGAATCTGCACCGAGATCATCGATGAACGTAGCATCGATCTGTACGTCTGCTTCGCTGACGCCCAGCTGGTCGACAACGATTTTTTTCACTCTGTCGAAAGTGCTCATCCCTTTTCACCACCTTTCCATGGATAATCATACGTCTTGTATTATATTACATTACCATTCCACCGTCTACCGTCAAAACCTGTCCGGTAATGTAGGCCGCTTCATCGGATACGAGGAAGCATACCGCGTGGGCGACATCTTCCGCCTGCCCCATCCGGCCGAGCGGAATGGAATGGATCATGTCCTCTTTGACCTTTTCAGGAAGGACCGCTGTCATAGCTGTGGCAATGAATCCGGGAGCGACCGCGTTGACGCGCACACCCCGGGAGGCGAGCTCCTTCGCTGCCGTCTTTGTCATGCCGATCACGCCCGCTTTGGCTGCGGAGTAATTGATCTGCCCGGCATTTCCTGTAATTCCCACAACGGAGGCAATATTGACGATGGCGCCCTGCTTCTGCTTCATCATCATCGGCGCCGCTGCCTTTATGGTGAGGAATACGCTCTTCATGTCCGTATCAATGACCGCATCCCAGTTTTCCTCTTTCAGCCGGACGAGGAGACTGTCGCGGGTGATGCCCGCGTTGTTGACGAGCACGTCGAGCCGGCCGAACTCTTTTTTAATTTCATCAAACATGGCCGCCACATCCTCTGCCTTGGATACGTCGCAGTGAACGATCATGGCCCGGCCGCCCGCCGCTTCGATGGCAGCCTTCACTTCTTCTGCTTCGGTGGGGGCGCCGGCGTAATTGATGACCAGGTCATAGCCCTTGCCCGACAGAGCCAGTGCGATGGCGCGGCCGATGCCGCGGGATGCGCCGGTGACCAGCGCTACTTTCTTTTCGTTCTCCATTAGTCCTCTCCCTTCAAGATGTTCACAACGGTTTCAATGGTATCGATATCCTCTGCATGGAGGGACATCTGCGTTTTATCAATTTTGCGCATGAAACCGGACAGAACCGTTCCCGGCCCGGCTTCCACATAGGTGTCGTACCCGTCCTCAATCATGCAGCGCACCGATTCCTCCCAGTGCACCGGGTGAGCGGCCTGCATGACAAGGTTGGCCCGGATCTCCTCCGCCTTCTGCTCCGCCTTTGCATTCACGTTGGCGTACACCGGAATGGCGGCGTCCCGAATCTCAATACCGTCGAGCACTTCCTTCAGGCGAAGGGCCGCCGGCTCCATGAGTGTGGAATGGAAGGGGGCGCTCACCTTCAGAGGGAGCGCTCTCTTGGCGCCCGCCGCCTTGAGGGCCGCGCAGGCCGCTTCCACCGCTTTGGCCGCACCGGCAATGACGGTCTGGCCGGGGCAGTTGAAATTCACTGCCTGCACGGGACCTGCCGTCTCCGCCACGGACTGGCACACCTCCACAATTTTATCCGCATCCAGGCCGATGACAGCAGCCATGCTCCCTTCACCGAGGGGCACTGCCTCCTGCATGAACCGGCCCCGCAGGTGGACCGTCCTGACCGCGTCGGCAAAGGACATGGCCCCTGCCGCCACGAGTGCGGAATATTCGCCCAGGCTGTGCCCGGCTGCGGCATCGGGGGTGACGCCATGTTCGCCGAGGACCTGCCAGCAGGCGGTGCTCGCCGTGAGGATGGCCGGCTGGGTGAATTCTGTCTTCATGAGCTCTGTATCGGGCCCTTCAAACATCATCTGCGAAATGGAGAAGCCCAGGGCTTCATCCGCTTCGTGAATCAGCGCCTTCACCGAATCGTACCGTTCGTACAGGTCTTTGACCATGCCCACCTTCTGCGAGCCCTGTCCGGGGAAAAGGAATACTTTCTTCAACTCATTCACCTCGTTTTATATATCATCAGCACCACTTCAGCAGGATGGAGCCCCAGGTGAGGCCGCCGCCGAATCCGGTCATGAGAAGGTAATCTCCCTTTTTCAGGCGGCCTTCCGTCACTGCTTCATCGAGGGCGATGCCCACGGAAGCGGCCGATGTATTTCCATATTTATTTACATTGACAAATACCTTGTCTTTTGACACGCCCAGCTTTTTGGCCGTTGCATGAATGATGCGGTAATTGGCCTGATGGGCAATAAAGAGGGCCACGTCATCGATGCCGATGCCCGCCTTGTCCATCACCGCCCGGGTGGTCGCCTCCATGTGGCGCACGGCATGCTTGAAGACCTCCGACCCCTCCATGTGGACGTAAATCCGGCCCGAATCGATGGCGCGATGCGTCACCGGCTCAGCAACGCCGCTGGCAGGGATATTCAGGATGCCGCCGAGACTGCCGTCAGCGCCCAGTTCAGAAGCGATATACCCGTATCCCTCCTCCACCGGTCCCAGGAT
>CAZPLS010000068.1:0-6059 GCA_964587685.1 uncultured Dialister sp. | reverse complement strand
TTTTGTCCGTAACAGGCGGGTGAAAGAGTTGACAGGAAATATGATGCAACTAAAAAAGAGCAGATGAACAGAGAGTCATCTGCTCTTTTATGTGTTACTTGACTGGATTGCGAAGCGTTCCGATGGGATCTATGGTGATTTCCACCACATCGCCCTTTTGCAGGAATTGGGGAGGATTCATGCCCATGCCCACCCCCTGTGGCGTTCCTGTTGCAATAATGTCGCCAGGCAAAAGGGTCATACCTGCGGAAAGAACGGAAATAAGCTTGGGGATAGAAAAGATGAGATCCGCCGTGCTGCCTTCCTGGCGAAGTTCACCATTTACATGGGTATAAATAGTGAATGGCGCCGGCCAGCCACCTACAAGAACGGTGGGCCCTATTGGGCAAAACGTATCAAGGCTCTTTCCTCGGAACCACTGCGTATGCACCTTTTGGAGATCTCGGGCGGTGACATCGTTGATAATGGTGTACCCGTAGACATAATTCAAGGCGTCTTCCTCGGAGATGTTCGCGCCTTGCTTTCCAATAATAATGCCTAGTTCTCCCTCATAATCCACCGCGCTGGTCACATTGGGATGGCTGTCAATTTCCTCGTTCGGGCCTATGGCAGAGGTGGTTGCTTTTGTAAAAAATATCGGGGCGTCAGGATTTTTGGCTGCGTCGTCTTTTTCGAATTCCTTGATGTGCTCTTGGTAATTTTTTCCTACACAGAGAATGTTTCTGCGCGGACGGAAGGGGATTTCCAGGTGTACCGCTGAGAAAGGAATCGGTGTGACACCTTTGTCGGTATCATTGCTTTCAAGTGCTTTGGCCAGCCGCAAAAGGCCGTCTTCGCCCGCTTCGATAAATTCCTCCAGTGTTTCTGCCAGAGGAATATAATAGGTCTCTTCCAGATCATAGGCCGAATAGATGAACTGGCCGTCCGCAGTAAGCACGCCCCATTGGCGCAGGCCTTCATAGCTGTATGAAACTAAACGCTGCATGATGGATTCCTCTTTTCTGCTGAAAATTTTTATCGTATTTCATACATTATAGCATAAGGAAGGGGCGTAAACGGAAAAATGGATTTTGGCAGCGGAGAGGAAATTGTTTTTGCCCCACAATTTTTCGTTCTCATTTATAACCGTCTGTGATAAAATAAAATTATATTAATTGCTGGTCTGCGGAAGAATTCGTAATGGCACGCGTCCGACAGGGGGGCAGCCTGTACCATGTAAAGGAGATTGCTATGGAAGAGAAAAGAGTTGCTGCAAATTTTATTGAGGCGGAAATCAATAAAGATATTGCGAACCACGTATACAAAGACGGGCGTGTTATGACGCGATTTCCTCCGGAACCCAATGGATATCTCCACATCGGACACGTAAAAAGCATTTGTCTGAATTTCGGCATTGGGAAAAAATACCATGGCGAGACAAACGTGCGGTTTGATGATACGAATCCGACCAAGGAAGAAGTGGAATATGTAAATTCCATCCTGGAGGACGTAAAGTGGCTAGGCTTTCAGTGGAAGGAACCGGTGCATTATGCGTCGGATTATTTCCCGGAGCTTTATGAGTTTGCCTGCCGGCTCATTCGTATGGGCTTGGCCTATGTGGATGACCAGACAAGTGAACAAATCCATGATACACGAGGGGATCTGACCCATCCGGGAACGAATAGCCCATGGCGTGACCGTTCGGTAGAGGAAAATCTGAAGCTATTTGAAGAAATGAAAAACGGCAAGTACAAAGATGGAGAGCGGGTTCTTCGGGCCAAGATTGACATGGCTTCTCCCAATGTGGTCATGCGGGATCCTGTACTGTACCGTATTCTTCATGCATCTCATCACCGTACAGGAGATACGTGGTGCATTTATCCTATGTACGATTTTGCACACCCCTTATCCGATGCGTTGGAAGGCATTACCCATTCCATATGCACCCTCGAGTTCGAGGAAAGGCGGCCATTGTATGAATGGTGCTTGCAGGCCTTTGAAGGAGAGGAAAAGCCACGGCAGATAGAATTTGCCCGGCTTAACGTAACGACGATGATTACCAGCAAACGGAAGCTTCGGAAAATGGTGGAAGCGGGCGTCGTTTCCGGATGGGATGATCCCCGCATGCCTACAATTTCCGGTATCCGCCGCCGGGGCTACACGCCGGAATCACTTCGCATGTTCTGCGACCAAATTGGCGTAGCCAAGGCAGATAATGTGGTGAGCATCGCTCAGTTGGAGCACTGCATTCGCGAAGACCTGAAGGAGAAGGCTCCTCGAATTATGGTTGTGCTGGATCCGGTGAAGGTGGTTCTGACAAATTATCCTGAGGACAAGATTGAATATATAACTCTGGAAAATAATTCGGAAAATGAAGAGATGGAGACACGGCAGGTGCCGTTTGGGAGAAACCTTTTCATTGAACGGGATGATTTTATGGAGGTGCCGGCAAAGAAATTTTTCCGCATGACTCCGGGAAAAGAAGTACGGCTCAAGGGGGCATACATCATTCGGTGCGATGAAGTTATCAAGGATACGGATGGCAATATTGTGGAAATTCACTGCACATGTGATATGCTAACGAGAAGCGGCACGCCCGGCGCTGACCGCAAGGTGAAGGGAACGCTTCACTGGGTTTGTGCCGATACGGCAGCGGATGTAACGGTGCGCCTTTATGATTACCTGATTCCTCCGGAAGATCAGGATGATGACCGGGATTTCATGGAGAAGGTGAACCAGGATTCGCTCATTGTTCTGCAAAGTAAGGCGGAGCCTGCCCTGTTGAATTATAAAGTCGGAGACCGGTTCCAATTTTTAAGAAAAGGATACTTTATCATTGATAAAGACACGACAGACCAGCATATTGTGGTCAATCGCATTGTTGGGCTAAAGGATTCTTGGGCTAAAATACAGAAAAAACAGGATTGATATGAAACGTTTGTGGATTGTTGCTGTAACAGCTCTGTTGCTTACTGCGACTGCCGCATCGCCGGGCCAGGCTGCATCGCAGTGGAATATGGCGTATGTGGGACGGATGACGCTGCCAAAACATGTGACCTTTGATGAAGGGGAGCAGAGTGCGATTCCCTTTTTACAGAGCAAAGGCATCAAGTGGAGCTTCATCCGTAATGGCATGATGGATGGGAAATTTTATACCATGACCTTTTCTGACGGGGTGGATTTTTCCTATGGATGGGCCGCGTCCTCTGTTGTGGGAATGCCGTACCTGATGAAACAGGGAGAATCCAGGTATCGGGATAAAACTCCGGTGGAACAAATGGATGTGATTGCCAAGCACATCAATGAAAACATACGGAATTTGGGGGCTGATTACAGCGGAGAGACGCCACTGAAACGTCTCACCGACAAGGGACGTCCCAGCTGGGAAGGCGCCTTTATTGTTACGAGGAAAGAAAAGGATATTACCTATCGGGAAGCTTACCAGATGGTGCTGCAGGTTAGCGGGTTCCGAGTGGTGTTGGGGATTATAAATTCAGATGCAGATAACGAAGCGCTGACAGGTGCGTTGGCCCAAATGGTAAAGTCACGAACCTTTTATAAGGAAAAAGATCTTATCAAAGCGTTTCTTCGGAATTCTTGAATGTCTGTAGTTTATTTTTCAAATTGACAAGGATAGGGCGGTCCAGTAATATTAGAGAAGCACAAAAATCAGTACATGTTCAATCATGGACAGGAGGCATTATTATGGCAAAAGTAGCAATTGTATATTGGTCTGGTTCCGGCAACACAGAGGCCATGGCGCAGGCAGTGGAGGAAGGCGCAAAGAATGCAGGCGCTGAAACGTTGTTGGCCTTTGTTAGTGATACCAGTGCAGGCGATGTGGCCGAGTATGATCACGTGATTCTTGGCTGCCCTGCTATGGGAAACGAAGACTTGGAAGAATATGAATTTGAACCGTTTTTTGCGGAATTGCTTCCCAGCCTGAAGGATAAGGTTGTAGGCATTTTTGGATCCTATGCATGGAACCAGGGGGAATGGATTGAAAGCTGGAAGGGACGGCTGGAGGAAGCCGGTGTTACCCTTGCAGCAGAACCGGTAAAGGCATACAGCTATCCCGATGATGAAGCGATCGTGGCATGCAAAGCCCTTGGCGAAGCCATTGCGAACGCGTAAGTGCACATACAAATGAAAGGTTTTAATAAGGCGCTCAGAATATTTGGGTGCTTTATTTTTAAATTTCTGTATGACTCAGGAGGCAAAGCACAATGGCAGGAAAAACTGCGGTGATTTTTTATTCCAGTACGGGTAATACAGAAGCTATGGCAGAAGCAGTAGCGGTAGGAGCAAAGACAGCGGGTGCGGATGTGCTTCTTTCGGCAGTGACCGATGTGGAGGCAGAAACCATTGGGCAAGACTATGATTCGATCATCCTTGGCTGTTCGGCCTGGGGCGTCGAAGTGATTGAAGAATCCCAGATGAAGCCCTTTTGCGAGGATTTAAAGCCCTTTCTCAAGGGGAAAATTATGGGGGTCTTTGGATCCTGCGGATGGAGCCGCGGGGCGTGGCTTAATTCCTGGGAAACGGAACTTCATTTTGCTGGTGCCGTTTTTCCGACACGGCCCGTATTGGCATATGGATATCCTGATGAAGAAGCGCTCGAACATTGTGAAGCTCTGGGTAGAATTGTTTCCGGAAAGGAGACAGAATGATTTGGTAAAAGGAGGGACGATACATGGATTGGGAATCGAAAGTGGCAGAGCAGGTGAAGCTGGTGCCGCCGTCAGGAATAAGAAAGTTTTTTGATCTGGCCAGCACCATGGAAGGTGTGATTTCACTTGGTGTGGGCGAGCCAGATTATGCAGCGCCGGATAAAGTAATCAGTGCATGTATTGAAAGTTTGAATAACAAGGAAACCTCTTATACATCAAATCTGGGACTGGTAAGGCTGAGAAAGGATATTTCTGACCTTTTCCGAAAACGCTACCAGGTGGAATATGATCCAACCAATGAAATTATTGTTACGGTAGGCGTCTCGGAGGCCATCAGCATCGCTATGACGGCGTTGCTGAATCCCGGTGATGAGGTCCTGATTCCGGATCCGGCCTATGTGGCCTATCCCGCGTGCGTGCGCTTTGCTGGCGGAGTGCCGGTCCTTGTGCCGACTTGGGAAAAAGATGATTTTAAGCTGACGGTGGAGGAGCTGGAGAAGAAAGTAACGGATAAAACGAAAATTCTCCTTATGGGATACCCGAATAACCCCACCGGCACCGTAATGGACAAGGCTTCCTTGGAGAAAGTGGCTGAATTTGCAAAGGCCCACGATCTCATTGTGATTTCCGATGAAATTTATTGTGACTTGACCTATGAGGGGGAACATACCTGTGTGGCTTCTCTTCCTGGAATGAGAGAGCGGACCATTGTTCTAAATGGATTTTCCAAGTCGTACGCCATGACAGGGTTGCGTGTTGGATACCTGTGCGCCCCGGCAAAAGCGGTGGAATCGATTTATAAGGTGCATCAATACGCCATCCTTTGCGCCTCCGCTACGAGTCAGTACGGCGCCATTGCTGCACTGGAATCTTGCGATGATGATGTGCATGCTATGTATGAAGAATATGCTGCGCGCCGGCTCATGGTATATGAGGGACTGAAAAAGATTGGGCTTTCAGTATTCGAGCCCAAGGGGGCATTCTACATTTTTCCGGATATTACCTGCACGGGAATGGATGATGAAGAATTTTCAGAGCAGCTGCTGAAAGAAGAAAAGGTGGGCGTTGTTCCTGGAAGCTGCTTTGGTGAGCAGGGAAAAGGACACATTCGAATTTCTTATGCAGCCAGCCGGGAAAACCTTAGGGAAGCTTTGACCCGAATGGGCCGCTTTGTGGAACGGCATAAACAATCGTAACGGCAGGGGAAACAATTCCCAGGAATGATTTTGATGGCTATGCGGGGAAAAGGTACGGGGCACTGTTCTCTGCAAATGACTATGTTCAAAAGTGGTGCGAAAAAACTCACTCGGCTTAAATGGAGAGTGAGTTTTTTTGGTACGGAGGGCATGCCCGTGTTTTGTGGTGAAAGCCCACATAGGCGCAGCTGCCAGCGAACTTTATAGCGACTCC
>CAZPLS010000067.1:0-6924 GCA_964587685.1 uncultured Dialister sp. | reverse complement strand
CTCATGTTATTATACCATAATAAATCTGATTATGTGGAGGCGTGTCATGGACAGAAAGCTGATGTTTGCCATTCTGGAGCTGCTTTTCGCACGGAAACAGTTGACTCGAAAAGAACTTTTGGCCACTACCAAGGCGACGAAGGGGAAACTGGACGAGGTCATAAAGGCACTGGACGGACAGTTGCTGGAAAACGGAGCATATATAGATTATGACAGTGTGCGAAAAGAATATCGTCTTCAAGTCACAGACTATGGAGCTTTTGAGCAATATTACAGGCAGGCGGGATATAGAGAAAGCCTGGAGGGAGATAGAAACGACCGAATAAACTCAATTCTGATCTCTCTGCTTACCCAGGATGGTTATGTAAAAATAGAGGAACTGGCTGAATCCTTGTTTGTGTCTCCGAGACAAATTAGTAAGGATTTGAAAGAAGTTCGAGAATATTTGGGACGATTTCATATTCGGCTGATTTCCACACCTTATTATGGACTGGAAGTAAAAGGAACGGAATTTGACAGAAGAATGTGTATTGCTGACTGGTACTCACGAACGGAAGGTGAGAGGGAGCTTTACGCGAAAAATTGGGAAGAGCCGGAAAGAACGGATTTGATTCGTAAAACTGTATCAGAAACGCTGAAAAAATATGACTTCTCCATAGGAGATACGGCCTTTGATAATTTGATTATACATTTACATGTATCATTGATGCGGATTCAGACAGGTCATGGAGTGGATAGAGACTATACAGAGCTGGTTAGGCCTTCTGAAATGCGGATTTCTCGGGAGATTTTGTCCCGTCTGTGTCGTAAACTGGGAATTGATTACAGCGAAAACGAGGCAGCTTATATTGCTCTGCACTTGACCGGAAAGAGAACTTATGGAGAGGGATATTCCGAGAATATACCTCCGGAAGTAGGCGATCTGGTGATTGAAATGCTGGAACGCATTGACCGGAAGTACGGAACAAGGCTGCGCAGCGATTTTGAGTTGTGTATGATGTTAAGCTTGCATTGTATGCCTCTGCTCAGCCGCATAAAATACAGTTTAAACCAAAAGAATCCTTTACTTGATGAGATCCGCAGCCGTTTTATTTATGAGTTTGAGCTGGCGCAGGAAGGCTGCCGGGTACTGGAGGAGAAATTCCATTGCCAGATATCTGAGGATGAAATCGGTTATATTGCGCTGCTTATCCGGGCGGCGATGGAGAAGCAGCGAAAAAATGAAAAATACGATATTTTGTTAGTTTGTTCTACTGGACGGGGCAGCGCTGAGCTGCTGCGGTTGAAATTCAAGGAGAGTTTCGGAGCTTATATTGGCCGGTTGGTTCTCTGCTCAGCCAGAAAGGCGCAAAGCATGGATTTGGACTGTTTTGATTACATCTTTACGACAGTACCACTTTTTCTCAGGACAAACACGCCGATTTTACAGATCAATTTGTTTCTGGGCAGCACAGATATTCAAAAGATTGGCGGAATTTTTCAAACAGCAGAATTGGGCAAAAAACGAGAAAGATATTTTCCGCCGGAACTTTTTATGGGACTCAAGGAGTTTGCTGATAAAGAGGATGCCATCCGGAAAATGACGGCCCACATAGCCGAATATCGGGAACTGCCGGAACATTTTTTTCAATCTGTCATGGAACGAGAGCGGATGGCAAACACTTCTTTTGGGGGCAGCGTGGCTTTTCCTCATCCGAAAGAGTTGTTGACCTCGGAGACTTTTGCCTGCGTAGCAGTGGCAAAGCATCCGATTCCTTGGGGAAGAGGGAAGGTCAGGCTGATTCTGCTGGCCTCAATTGAATATGGCAAAGATAAAAATCTGCAGGACTTTTACAAGATGATCGCCAGAATTGTCAATGACAGCGAAAAAGCTGATGCGTTAATCCGAAGCCCGCATTACGAAACATTGGTTCGGCTGTTAGAGAATCCCAGCTGACGCTCAACCGAATTCAGAAAGGAGAATTTGAAAACATTTGGCAAAAACTTCATGAATGAAGTTTGACAAAAATAGCTGGAAACCTGTTCGTGGAAAAAGAAAGAACCGCTGTTTATAATGACAGTATCAAAGCACAGCGGCATTGAATTCCCCGCGGCAGAAACCAAAAAGGAGGCCAGAAATCAAAATGGAAAACATGGAAACATTGGAAAACAACGCATTTGAAATGATCTTGCACGCGGGTAATGCGCGCTCGGAGGCTATGGAGGCAATCTACGAAAGCCGAAGCGGTAAAATGGAAGAGGCTGCAGAGCATCTGAAAAACGCGAAGGACGAGATGGGAATCGCGCATCAGGCTCAGAGCCAATTGCTTTTTAAAGACGCTGAGGAACGGATCAATATGGGAGTGCTTCTGACTCACGCCCTGGATCATATGTCGATGGCGTCGGTAGCCTACGACATCGCAGAAGAAATCGTGCTGCTGCGCAAGGACATGCTGGCACTAAAACACGAACTAAAAGAAAGGACAGGTGAATCTGAATGAACATTTTGTTGGCATGTAACGCAGGCGTCTCCACTGGAATGCTGGCGGACAAAATGGAAAAAAAGGCAAAGGCGCAGGGGCTTGAATGCCGCGTATGGGCTGTGGACGACGGGCAGGTCGAGGGCGAGCTCGCCTCCGGCGGCGTGGACATCGTCTTAATCGGTCCGCAGATCAAGTATAAGCTGAAAGATTTGCAGAAGCGGCTCGGCCACTATGGGGTGCCGATTGTGTCTATGAACCCGATTGACTATGGAATGAACAATGCAGACAATATCCTGCGCTTTGCACAAGAACAGATTGAGAAGAGGTGACGCGTATGAGTGCGATGAGTAAAATAGAAACCTTTATGGAGGAGAAGGCCAATCCGGTATTTGGAAAATTTGCCGCCCTGCCCTATATCCAGTCGTTGAACCGGGCTTTTGTATCCCTGCTCCCGCTCACAATGGTAGGCGCTTTTTCAGCCCTGTTTGCAGGAATCGCCTGGGATCCATATCAGAATTTTATTCAAAGCATCGGCCTATATGATGTTCTGAATCTTTTCAACAATTTAACAAACAACATGTACGCCGTATGGGTATCTGGTGCAGTAGGTTATTACTATGCACAAAACTTGAAGCTCAAACAAAACCCTGTGATCTTAGCATTTGTCAGTATCTTTGCCTTTTTCCTGCTGACTCCATATACCGTTACGGAAGATCTGGGGAATGTATTTGAACTGACATATATGGGTGCGCAAGGCCTGTTTGCCGCTATGATTATGGTATTCTTCGTGGTTCGCATTTATAAATTCTGTGAGGACAAGAATATCCGCATCAAACTGCCGGAAAGCGTCCCCGGATATATTTCCGATTCCTTTTCTGCGATTATACCGGCAGTCATCGTGGCGGTGCTGAGTGCTGTGGTCAATGCGTTGGCGGAGATGGCCGGCTATGTGAATGTCACGGATCTTATCTATTCAGTGATTGCCACGCCGTTGATGTCGTTGACGAATAATAATGTTGGTATTGTGATTTTGTTGATTTTGCCGTCGCTGTTCTGGTTTTTTGGCATCCACGGAGCCTCAGCCACAACGGCTATCATTACCGCTGTGCTGATGCCGCCCACCCTGGAAAATATATCTGCATATGCGGCGGGCGAGACGGTTCCCAACATGATTTGCTACGGCATGATGAATCTGACGGGTGTTACTATCGTCGCATGGGCCATTCTCTGTCTGCAAAGCAAGAATGAGCGCTTCAAGGCGCTTGGGAAACTGGCCGCTGTACCGGCTCTCTTTGGCGTGTCGGAGCCCTTTAACTTTGGCTTGCCCCTGGTTCTGAATGGCTATCTATTCATTCCGCAGATCCTTCCGGCCATTATCAATCCCATATTGTATATCGTGTTTTGCTCGATTGGGATTTTGCCGTATGCGCATTCCGCATACGTTTGGGGATTACCCGCTTTTGTCAGCGGTTTTTATCAAAGCGGATTTATGGGAGTCGTCTTCCAGATTGTCATAGTAATTATCGATTATTTGATTGCCTTGCCGTTTTTTAAGGCATATGAAAAGAGCGTTGCGGCGGAAGAAGGAGGTTTGTCAGAATGAAATTGATTGTAACAGCAGATGATTATGGAATTTCTGATGCGGTAACAGATGGAATCTGCAAGTGTGCGCGCGATGGTGTGCTGACGCAGACAGGGCTGTTTTCGAATATGCCTGGAGCAGAATACGCGGTCCGGCGGATGAAGGAGGAAACCCCGCATATTTGTCTGGGTGAAGATGTGAACCTGGTGGCAGGTGCCCCCGTCACGGATCCTGCTCTTATCCCCTCTCTGGTGCAGGAGAACGGAATGTTTAAAACCTCAGGCATGCATAGAAAGTGGGATGAAACTCAGCCGGAGCATATCCCTTACGAAGAGGCATATCTGGAGACGGAAAACCAGGTGAAGCGGTTTATCGACCTGACCGGGACGGCGCCTGCATATCTGTCTGGCCATGCCTATGGTACGAAGGCCACGCATCAGGCGCTGAAGGATGTGGCGGCGAAATATGATATCCCGCTGTCTGAAGAGATGTATCGGAAAATCGGCGTCGCATCAGGGCTGGAGACGGCGTCCTGGAACAGGATCACCACGCAAAAAGAGGATGGAAAATGGGATTTCAGTATTGAAACCCAGTTATCCAAAGATCCTCTCCAATATTTCATAGATGGAAAGCTTGAATACCTGGACAAAGCTTTGAAAGAAGACGGCATTGCCCACATTCATACCCATGCAGGCTATGTAGATCGCGATCTGTTTCGCCGCTCTTCCTTTACACTCATTCGAATCATGGAGCAGGATTTTATCTGCTCAAAAGAACTGACGGAATGGGTGCGGAAAAATAACGTTGAGCTGGTATCTATCAGAGATTTTAAGTAAAAAGATTTATAAGTAAGGTGTAACACAGAAGGGCTGAGATGGAGACGGTAAAATGAATGGGAAAAAACGAGTATTCACACCAGAGTTTATCAAAATATGCTTTGTAAATTTTATGTTGATGTTAGGACAGACGATGACCAATACATTGGTTCCCCTATATGCGGATGTTCTGGGTGCATCGTCGGTTATTGTGGGCATGGTTACAGGAATCTTTTCCCTTTCAGCGCTTTTCACTCAGCCCTTCGGCGGCCAGGCATTGGATTCGTTCAGTCGGAAACGGATTTTGATGGTTAATTCGCTGATTATCTCAGTTGCCTTTTTTGGATTCGCCTTTTCTTCACAAGTATGGATGCTGATATGCTTTCGCCTTCTGCACGGAGTGGGCGTTGGCATTACAACGATCGCATGCCTGACGATGGTAGGGGATACGATTTCACCGGAAAGTTTTACAACAGGCATCGCATACTACTCTGTGGCCGCTTCCATTGCGCAGGCTATAGGCCCCAGCCTGGGATTGTTTGTCCAGGAAAAGTTAGGGTATCAAGCCGCTTTTTTGGCCGGGGGCGCCCTGATGCTGATGGCGACAGCAACAACGACGATACTGAAAGAGGATCAAAGAAGCCCCAAACCATTTCATGTATCGCTATCCACCATATATGCAAAGGAAGCAGTTGTTCCCGCCGTTATCATGTTTTTCCTGGCTTTCGTCTACATCAATGTCAGCTCGTTCCTGGCCTTGTATGCAGATTCCATTCATGTGGATAATATTGGCCTCTTCTTTTCGGTAAATGCTCTGGCACTGCTGATTAGCAGGCCGTTAATCGGAAGAGCTGCCGACCGCATTGGGACGGTTCGCGTGCTGCCGTGGGCGATTATCTGCCTTGGGCTTTCCATGGTTATTATCAGTTATTCAACCTCACTTGGCATGTTTCTGTTCGCTGCGGTGATCAATGCATTCGGATATGGCGCATGCCAGCCCATGATACAATCCCTGTGCATGAAAAGTGTGCCGCCAGATCGAAGAGGGAGCGCCAGTGCAACCAGTTATTTTGGAACAAACCTTGCGTATTTGATTGGGCCAGTCGTTGCGGGAGGAATTGAAGAAAAAGTGGGATATGCCATGATGTTCCGAACGATTCCGCTTTTTCTTCTGCCTGCGCTCGCCGTGTTTGCGGTATTTCGAGGCAAAATCCAAAAAATCGATGCTGGGCGATGCTGGGCAATAAAACGATAACAATACCACAAAAATCTCTGCTTGGAGGAAGGTCAGTGACAAAGCTGTTATACATTTTCTAACGTATAATTGGAAAAACTGGCGATTGTTTCCGATAAAAAACCGGTCTTTTTTATCATTGAAACTTGAATAGAACAGCGTAATATGCTAAGTTACTAATCACAGGCGTTTTTATCTGCATAGGAAAGAGAAGGTGATTTTTATGTATGAGAAAACAACTACCATTGTGAATCAAGCTGGCCTGCATGCCCGTCCCGCCTCTGTATTTGTCTCTGCCGCGAGGGGCTACAACGCCAAAATCACGATTAAAAACCTGAAGACCGGAAAATCCGCCGACGCTAAGGCTATCTTAAAGCTTCTGACCCTGTCTCTGAGCAAGGGCACGGAAGTATCCCTGACCGCCGAGGGCGAGGACGAGGTCAAGGCCGTGGACGAGCTGGTCGATCTGATCGACAGCGGCTTCGGCGAGACGTAACCGCAGCACTTATCAGGTTTTGTGTGTTTAGGGCTTGTTTGAAAAATGTCAACATGCCCCTTATCCTACCTTACCTTTATAGCAGCAAGTTTTAATCTAGATGCGTTAAGGCGCCTGCAGGGGTTGTCAGCTCGTGCCTTGCTCTAATGCGAGGGGGAGCCTTGCAACGAAGAGTAAAATATCATTTTTCTGTTTCTATCACTGATGCAGCAGAACCTCATCTTGACAACAGATTTTGACGGCTCAGCGAGCCGCCACCAGTCTGTCGAAAAAGGTCGCCGAAAGGCGGTGCAGCTAAGGGATTTTAATCCCGGAAAGAATATCGGCATAGTTTT
>CAZPLS010000066.1:0-7003 GCA_964587685.1 uncultured Dialister sp. | reverse complement strand
GCCAGCTGCTCCAACCGGCACAGGTCGCGGTATACGTCGTCCAGCGCTTCCGTGATAAGGGCGGCCGTTTCCGCGAGCTGCCGCGCCGCCGCCTCCACCCGCTCCGCATCGGCGCCGTTTTCCGCCGCGCCGCTGATGCGTTTCCACGCCGTTTCTATGGTCTTTTCTCCGCCGATGACGTAGGGCACGTCCTCGAAGAGGACCCGCACGAGCCGTTCCGTGTCCTCCGTGTCCTCAAAGGTGCGCCAACCCAGCTTTTCCGCCAGCACGGCGATCGTTCCCGCCCTGCGAATGCATCCTTTTACCTGCGCTTCCAGCGCATCCCAGTCCATTGCTTCCATAAAGCCTCCTCATGCTTTCAATGCGGGCCGCTTCTCCGTTTCCCTGCTGGCCCATTCCATGGGTATTGGTGTCAAAGGGAGCGCGCCTTCCGGAGAAGATTGCCTTCCTTCCCGGTGATGTGCTCCGGCGTGATTTCTATCATGGCTGTCTGGCGGATATAGCGCTGGATGTAGGTCATGCGCGCGTCCGGGCCGTCATTGGTAAACCGCGCGGCCAGCTTGTCAAGGAGCGGCGCCAGCTCTTCCGCCTCCTCTATGATCCGCGCCCGGCCGAAAACGATGACGCTCCGGTAGGCCGTGGAGTATTCTTCCGGCATCACGTCCCGGGCGTCCACCACGCAGAAGGACACTCTGGGCTCCTTCCGGATGGCGTCCATTTTGTGGCCTTCTCTCGCGCCGTGCAGGTAGATGGCTCCGTCCTGCCAGAGGTAATTGACGGGCACCGCGTAGGGCCAGCCCTCATCGCCGGCCACGGCCAGCACGCCGTCGCTGCCCCGGCGCAAAACGGCCTCGCATTCTTCCTCGCTTAAGGCCTGCGCGGCGCGCCGCATGGGTCTTGGCATGGTCATCACTCCCTTCTGTTTTCCTGATTGTAGCATACACCCCGGCGTCCGCGCCAAAGAAAAAAGCCCGGAAGCCGGGCCTTATTTCTTATTGCAGCACGCTCGGAAGCCATGTGGCAATTTCCGGGAAGAAGCAGAGAATAACGATTTCGAGCATCATGATGATGCCGAAGGGGATCACACCGCGGATGATATCGGTCATCCGGCTCTCGGGGCTCACGCCCTGCAGGACGAAGAGGTTCATGCCCACCGGCGGCGTGATGAGGGCCAGCTCCAGGTTGAGCAGCATGACCACGTTGAACCAGATGGGATCGAAGCCCAGTTCCAGAATGAGCGGGAAAAGGATGGGCAGTGTGATGAAAATGATGGAGATGGATTCGAGAATGCATCCCAGGAAGAGGAAGAGGATATTGATGGCCACGAAGACGGCCCATTTACCCAGATCCAGCCCTGCCACCCAGGTGGTCAGCGCCTGGGGCGCGTCAAGGATGGTCAGGACGAAGCCGAAGAGGCTCGCGCCGATCATGATGGCGAAGATCATGCAGCTCGTCTGCACCGTACCCCGGAGGATGCCCGGCATGTCGCGCAGGCTCAGCGTCCTGTACACACAGAAGGTGATGAAGAGGCTGTAGACCGTGCCAATGCCCGCCGCTTCTGTCGGCGTGAAGAATCCTGTGTAGATGCCGCCCACGACGATGATGGGCAGAAGGAGTCCCCAGATGGACTGGCGAAGCGCAGTCATGCGTTCGCTCCAGGGGGCGGCGGCGTGCCGCTCCATGTTCCACGAGGCGATGACCACGATGCCAATGAAGAGAACCGTGAGGAGGGCTCCGGGCATGACGCCGGACATGAAGAGCTTGCCCACCGATTCATCCGTGATGGCGCCGTAGAGGATCATCGGGATGGAGGGCGGGATGAGGATGCCCAGCGTCCCGCCGGCAGCGACCGTGCCGAGTACGAGGCGGCGGTCGTAGCCGCGGGCGAGCATCTCCGGTATGGCGATGGAGCCGATGGTCACGGCGCACGCCACAGACGACCCTGTGATGGCCGCGAAGATGGCGCAGGCGATGACGGTGGCCACGCCCAGGCCTCCGGGCAGGTGGCGGAGCCATTTATTGGCCAGCTCGAAGAGGTCATTGCCCACCTTGCCCGTGAGCAGCACCTGGCTCATGAGGATGTAGAGCGGGATGGATACGAGGACAAAATCATCGAGGGATTTGTACCCGATAATGGGCAGCTGGGCAAGCGCGCCCTCTCCGCCCATGAAGAGCACCATCCCCGCCACGCCGCCCAGGCCCAGCGAGAAGGCCACGGGCAGGCCCGAGAAGAGCAGCACGAGGAGCAGAATGGTAAATAACGCGATCATTTATCATCCCTCCCCTTCTTCATAAGAGCCAGAGGCGATTTTCTGGATGTCGTGGAGCACCGTACTCACGATCTGCAGGCAGAGAATGGCCAGCCCGATGGGCATGGAAATCTGCGGGATCCACATCGGTGTGGACAGCGTCGTGGGCGCGCGGTTGTCAAAGGCGATGGAAATCATGGTCATGCCCCACCCCTCCACGGCGAAGAGGACGCAGTAGTACAGGCCCAGGATGCAGGTAACGAGCTCGATCCAGCACCGCACCTTTGACGACAGGTGGGAGATGATAATATCCACCTGGATGTGTTTTTTCCCCGCGTAGGTGACACCCATGCCGAGAAATCCCGCGATGATGACGCAATAGGTGGAGATCTCGGTCACCCATTCGGTGGGCGAATTGAACACGCCGCGGGCGAGGATTTCATAAACGATCATAAAGGCCACAACCAGCACCAACCCGCCGGCAATGACGCCGGCCAGCTTTGTCACAAGTCCCACGGCCTGATCATATGCGCGAATGAAGGAATTCAAGGTATCACCTCGTTCTTATGGTTTCATACAATGACAGATGGTTTCTGAAGCTTACAGATTGATGCAGATATCGAGGAGCTCCCGGCCCAGTTCGCCCGTGTCCTGCACGAACAGATCCCATACCGGACGGGTCGCTTCCTGCCAGGCGCCGATTTCTTCTTCCGGCACGATGTATACTTCCATGCCCGCTGCCTTCAGGTCATCGAGAGCGCGGAGGTCTTCGGCCTTGGCATTGGCCCGCACATCGGCCTGCACTTCCTGACACGCTTCATGGAGGGCCTTCTTCTGGTCATCGGAGAGCTTGTCATAGGACTTCTGGCTGATGGTTACGAGGAATTCCGGGGAAGCGTGGTTTGTGACGGTCATGTACTTGAGCACTTCGAACATCTTGCGGTCGCGCATGGCCGTCGTGCCGGAGGTCTGTCCGTCGATGGTGCCGCGCTGGATGCCCATGTACACTTCGCTGGCGCCCATGGTAACGGAGGACGCGCCGAGCGCTTTGATCGTTTCTGCCGAATACTTGCTGTATCCGCGGATCTTCATGCCTTCAAAGTCAGACGGCTTGGTGATGAGCTTGCCGTTATTGGCATACTGCACGAACCCGTAGTCCGCCCAGATGAGGGGCTTGACGCCTTTCTTTTCCAGCTCCGCCCCGAGCTTTTCGCCCAGGCCGCTGTCGATGGCCTGATCCACCTTGTCATAGTCCGGGAAGAGGAAGGGTACGTCGAAAACGTCCATTTCGGGCACAATGCTCGCCCAGCGGCCCACCGTGTTGAGCGCGATATCGATGCCGCCGGAAATCAGCGCGTCATTCATATTCTTATCATTGAAGAGCTGCCCAGCCGGGTAAATCGTGATGCTCACCGAGCCGCCCGATTTTTCTTCCGTCTTCGTCTTGAGCTGCTCCATCGCCTGCACCAGCGGATGGCTCGTGGGGAGCGCCGTCGCCAGCTTCAGATTGACCGCCTGGCCGGAAGCGCCCGCCGGCGCCTTGTCTCCGCCGCCGCATCCGGACACGGCAGTCAGAACCGCTGCGGCCAGCGCCGCCATTGCCATTTTCTTCATCATTTTCATAAGTATCTTCCTTTCTTTTGCCGGGACTTGCCCTTACTTATACTTTTTATCCAGCTCGTTGTATGTATCCAGCCCGATAAAATGATTGAAATCGGAAAAATGCATCATTTTGTCCTCGCAGTTCCGCGTGGTGCCATCCTTCCGAAGCGCGGCCATGACGTCGCCGAAAGCCTTCGTGATGGCATAGACCGCGGTGCACGGCCAGAACACAATGTCAAAGCCCATCTCCTCGAGGTCCTTGGCCGTCAGGTTGGGTGTACGGCCGCCCTCGATCATGTTGGCCACGAGGATGGTGTCGGGGAAGGTCTTCCCGATTTTCTCCAGCTCCTCGATGCTCTGGGGCGCCTCGATAAACAGCGCATCCGCGCCGCTGTCAAGGTACAGCTTGCCCCGCTCGATGGCCGCGTCCAGCCCGTAGATGGCCCGGCTGTCCGTGCGGGCGATGATGATGGTCGAATCGTAGGTTTTCGCATCCGCCGCAGCGCGCAGCTTCTTCGCGTGCGTCTCCGCATCCACCACATCCTTGCCTGCCATGTGGCCGCAGCGCTTCGGCCAGACCTGGTCCTCCAGAAGCACCGCTGCGGCCCCGGCCCATTCATACTCCTGCATGGTCCGCTGCGCGCACAGCGCATTGCCGTAGCCCGTGTCGCCGTCGGCCACCACCGGCACATCCACCGCATGGGTGATGGCGCGCAGGCTATCGCGCATCTCCGTCATCGTGAGGTACCCCACGTCAGGCTGCCCCAGGCGGGACGCGGCCACGGCATAGCCGCCCATGACCAGCCCTTCAAACCCCTGCGCCACCGCAATCTTTGCCGTCAGCGCGTCATAAATGCCCGGAAGGACAAGAATCTCCTTCCTAGATAGTCGCTCCCGTAGTTTTTTTCCCGCTTCCATACTCTGCCTCCATCCAAAAAAGGTATCCCCAAAACCATCTTATCTATACACCTATAAAAAAACGCCCCTGCCGGATCCTCCGGCAGGGGCGACAATGACGCGGTACCACCCTGCATTATACTCACAGCCCATAACGCAGGCCTGCGCTCCTCCTACTTAAGTTCAGAAAGAGAACTCCCGGGCGACAAACATGCAAACTTGACTCTGCTGCTTTCCACCGCCCAGCAGCTCTCTGTAATGCACCTTTGCATGACTCCCGTTCCTCATCGTGAAGGGTATAGGTAAAACTTGCGTTAAGTATAGCAACAAACCATGAGGCTGTCAATACGCAAATTGAGAAAAAATCATCCATACATGCACAAAAAGTCAGCTTACGCCCGGAGGACAAGGCGAAAATGTCATGCGTGTGGAAAATCTGGTATAATTCTACTGGAGATTTTTGCACAAATGTGCAAAAATCTCCAGTAGGAGGCATCATGAACATTCGAAGAGACATCTATCTGAACAAGCTCATTTCCAAAAAGCACAACGGCCTCATCAAGGTCGTGACCGGTATCCGCCGATGCGGGAAATCCTACCTGCTCTTTAACCTATTCAAGGAGCACCTCCTTTCCTCGGGGACTGATGAAGATCACATCATTGAAATGGCCTTTGATGCCTTTGAAAACAGAGCTTTTCGCAATCCCAATGTACTATACCCCCATATCCGGCAGCGAATCGATCGCGGCGGCATGTACTACGTGCTCCTCGACGAGGTGCAGCTTCTCGATGAGTTTGAAGCGGTTCTGAACAGCCTGATCCGCATGAAGAATGTAGATGTCTACGTGACCGGCAGCAACGCCCGCTTCCTCTCCAAAGACATCATCACTGAATTCCGGGGCCGGGGCGATGAAATTCGCATGCATCCCCTGCGCTTTGCCGAATTCCTGTCCGTCTATCCGGGCCCACGGGAGATGGCCTGGCAGGACTACCAGGTGTACGGTGGTCTCCCCCTCATTCTGAACTTCCCCGCGCCGGAGGACAAATCAGCGTTCCTGAAATCGCTCTTTGAGGAAACCTACATTTCAGACATCGTGGGCCGCCACCGGGTGCGCCACCGCGCGGAGCTCGAGGATCTGTTGAACATCCTGTCCTCCGCCATGGGCTCCCTCACCAACCCGGCGAAACTGTCCGCCGCCTTCCGAAGCATCAAGAAGAAAACCATCAGCCAGACCACCATCAAAAATTACATTGACTACCTCTCCGACGCCTACCTCATCGACAGCGCCCTCCGCTACAATATCAAAGGGAAAAAATACATGGGCACTCCGGTAAAATACTATTTTGCTGATACAGGGCTGCGCAATGCCCGCCTTAATTTCCGCCAGCTGGAGCCGACACATGCCATGGAAAACATCATCTTCAATGAGCTGAAAATTCGAGGCTTCAACGTGGATGTAGGCGTTGTCGAGGTAACTCGCGCCAATAGTAACGGAAACAACGTGCGAAAGCAGCTGGAAATCGACTTCGTCTGCAATAAAGGCTCTCGCCGCTGTTATATCCAGTCGGCGTATGCCCTTCCCGATCAGGCTAAATTGGCTCAGGAGACGCGTTCCCTTCTGCTCACGGGAGACAGCTTCCAGAAGATCATCATTACCAATGATACGCCGGCCCCCCACTACACCGACGAAGGCATCCTCATCATGAACATCTTCGACTTCCTTCTCGACGAAAACAGCCTTGATCAATGAGCGCCATACAAAGCACCGCCGGTACTCAGCCTGGCGGTGTTTTGCATTCATATCTTTTCGATAGAAAATTATTTTGAATAGCGAAAAAGCCCGATATACTTTCGGACTTTTTTCAATTCTATTTTCGCTAAATTTCTTTCATAAGTTATACCCCTCCGAAAAATTTTTGACCTCCCCTGGAAAATACGCTATCATAAAGAGGCAATAAGGGCCTGAAGAAGCGGGGTTCCCGTTTCTGTCACAGACCTTCTGTAAGGAATGGAGGTCCCCTGGTATGACATCCGGAAAAGAAGATTACTTGAAAGCACTGTTCTCATTGGGCGGCGCCAGCCGTATCGTGTCCAACAAGGAGCTCTCGGACTTGCTCCGCGTTTCTCCGCCCTCTGTGAGCGAAATGATCGTGAAGCTGCAGAAGGAGGACTACATCGATTATACCGCCTACAAGGGGAGCCGCCTCACCCAGAAGGGGCTCCTGGCCGCCTCCCGGCTTCTCCGCTACTGCGG
>CAZPLS010000065.1:0-7446 GCA_964587685.1 uncultured Dialister sp. | reverse complement strand
TGGCTTTTCACTTCTTCACCGACGAATTCAAGACAGATAACATACTTATGCTTTGTATGATCTGCTTATTGAATACTTCCCACTCAACCTCTCTGTCACATATGTATGTTAAACCTACAGGTAAGGGTTCCGCCCGTATCTAAGAGTATATTAACAAACAAATTTATTTGTTAATATAATGAGCTATGTGTGGGGATTGTATGGATGAACGGGCGAAGGCGCGAGGATTCATCCCCACATGTCGGCGCGTGGGCTTTCTCCATTTCCATATTTGTAATCGGATACTAAAAACAATCTGTATCTATTGTTATGTGAAAACATTTCACGTTTCATCTTGCGTAAATATAATAACGTCACAAGAAGAGGAAATGCGAAAAACCAAATATTGAAAATATTGAATAGGAGTGAGCTATATGGCAAAAGTATTGCTTGACCCCAGTAAGGCAACATCTATGTTGTATGCAGGTGCATCCACATTTGTAACCTGCAAACATGGCGACAGGGATAATATTATCACAATTACGTGGCAAAGCAGCTTCTGTCCCGCGCCTGCAATCGTTGGGATCAGTGTTACCCCCAAACGTTTCTCTTATGAAATAATCAAGAACTCCGGGGAATATGTAATAAACATCCCGAACAAAGAGTTGCTGTGGGAGCTTCATTATTGTGGCTATATGTCGGGACGTAATGTTGACAAGTTTAAAGAAACCGGTCTGACCAGGGAGTCGGCTCATATCCTCAATACACCCATGATAAAAGAGTGTATCGGAAATATTGAGTGTAAAATTTGCAATGTATACCCAATAGCGGATGGATTGTATAGCATATTTGTCGCAGAAGTAGTAGCCGCCCATGCAGATGACAGATATTTTGACGGCAATTTCTGGAAAACCGGAGAAAGCGGGGGAGCCGAGTTACTTCACTATCTGGGCGGTACGAAGTATGCAAAATTGGGCGAAACAGTTGATTTCGTAAATATAAAGAAAGATAAAGCATAGCTTTTAAGCACCAAATATAAAATCTTCGAAGGAGGAATATTGCTATGAAAAAGATGCTTGTGAAATTTTGTGACGGAACCGAATTGAAAGTGAAACTTTATGAAGACAAGACTCCGGAATCTATTAAGTTACTTGAGGCATCCTGTCCGCAGGAAGTGAAATGGATGCATGCAAGGTTTAACGGAGAAGCTGTATTCTTCACTGCTGATATTCACGGAGATGTTCCTGAAGAGAACGCAAAACCGGGGAATGATATGAAGGCCGGCGAGATAAGCCTGTGGCGCGGCGGGCACGAACTCTTTATGGAGAAAGCTGTACATTTCTGGTATGGACCAAAAGTTGCGGGAGCCAACCCGGAAAATGTTATCGGTGAATTTGATGGAGATATGAAGGCGCTTAACGATTTTGGCATGAAGATTTGGATAGATGGGCCTGCAAAGGCAACTATCAGTGTGATCGAGGAATAAAAGTTTTTAACTCGGAGAGGGGGAATTCTGAATTACTTTAGACTTCTCCCTCTCATTGTGTTATAGCACAGAATTCTATTGCACTGACTATATAGAGAAACAGAGTACTTTCATAGACAGCGGTGGAATGTAGTAGGTATAACCGGTTTAGGCGCTGTTGTTACACGATTATAAAACACCGGGGTGGGTAGAAATGGCTGTATCTGAAAAGACCAAGATTTTGTATCAGTCACATCTTCTGAATATCAACAATAAACAATATAGGGTGGTCTGTAATGCTAACGATACGTTGCTTTCAATTATTCGAGGGCAACTGAAGCTTACAGGAACAAAACGTGGGTGCGATTGCGGCCAATGTGGTGTGTGCAGCGTGATCTTGAACGGCAAAGTTGTACGCGCCTGCGTAATAAGGATGAAAAATGTTCCGGAACACGCTGAAATATTTACCATAGAAGGGTTGGGAACGCCTGACCATTTACACGCGATACAATGGGCCTTTATTGCAAATAATGCCATTCAGTGCGGATTTTGCACGCCGGGATTCATTATGTCGGCAAAGGGGCTACTGGATCAGAATCCGTCTCCGTCGCGTGAAGACGTTCGGAGTTGGTTTCAAGCACATTGGAACGCGTGTCGGTGTACAGGATACAAACAAATAGTTGATGCCGTTATGGATGCCGCTGCTGTGCTTCGCGGCGAAAAAGAAATGTACGATTTTCACACTCCTTTAAAAAACCGGCAATACATCTGGGGAACGAACTATCCCCGTCCAAGTGATAAATATAAGGCAACAGGAACATGGGATTTTGGAGACGACGCAGGAATGCAATTACCCCCTAATACCCTTTATGCGGCACTTGTCCATGTTGATGTAAATCATGCCAATATATTAAATTTAGATATCTCAGAAGCGGAAAAGATGCCGGGTGTAGTAAAGGTGGTTACCGCAAAAGATATTTATGAAGTCGGTGGCACCAACAAGCTTTTCGGCGCACAACCTCCGGCGGTAAAGGGAAACGGTTGGGAACGCCCCATTCTCTGTGATGAAAAGATATTCATGTGGGGAGATGTTGTCGCAATTGTGTGTGCAGAAACCTATGAAATGGCAGAAGCCGCTGTCTCTAAGGTGAAAATAGATTTAGAAGAATTACCGGCCGTAATGAACGTAGAGGATGCAATAAAACCTGATTGTATCGAAGTTCATCCCGGCGTTCCCAATATATATTTTGAAACAAGCGTAAAAAGGGGCGAAGACGCAAATAAAATAATAGACGAGATGCCCTACTCTGTTGAAGGAGAATTTTATCTGCAAAGACAGCCTCATCTTGTTCTTGAGAATGATGTCGGTTTTGGTTATTGGGACGAGGAAGGCAACCTGGTAATTCAATCCAAGCATATTTGGATATATAAAGCAGCGGCATTTATGGCGAGAGGAATCGGAATACCGCCATCAAAGATCAGGATTATTCAAAATAAAGCAGGAGCCTCGTTCGGATATAAGCTCGGTATTACAAACGAGGCGCTGATCGCCGCCGCAGTAATAGCTACAGGACATCCTGTATATTGCCGTTACGACACGCGGCACCATATAACTTATACGCCCAAACGTGCACCTGCATTAATGAAAGTTACTATAGCTGCGGATAAAAACGGGAAAATCAAGGCCATAAAACACAGGTCATGGGTTGATCATGGGCCGTACTCTGAATTTTCACCGGGGCTTGTGAGTAAATTCACTCATTATATGGGAGCTCTTTACGCAATTCCCAATATTGATGGGGTTGCCTATGGAGTTTACACGAACCAAAAATGGAATACGGCATTTCGTGCATGGGGGGCTCCCCAAGTCCATACGGCCCAAGAGATTATAATAGATATGCTTGCGGAAAAAGCCAGAATAGATCCCCTGGAATTCAGATATATAAACGCAATCCGCCCGGGGGAGACTTTCCCATTTGGTCAGTCTCCTGAAGTTTTTCCGCTTCTGGCGATGGTTGATATATTAAGACCTAAATATAGAGATGCTTTAAAGAAAGCAAAGACAGAAAGCACTGAAAACATAAAAAAAGGCGTCGGCGTAGCCTTTGGAATCTACAATTCTAACAGCGCCGGTCCTGATAAGGCTCGCAGTGATATTGAGCTATTGCCTGACGGCGGCGTCAGGTTGTATAACACATGGGAAGAACATGGGCAAGGCGCCGATATCGGAATGGTTGGCACAGCACATAGAGCTTTGGCTCCTTTAGGGATACCTCCTGAGAAAATAAGTCTATTTATCAACGATACATACAGATGTCCGGACAGTGGCCCCGCAGCAGCCAGTCGAAGTCAGGTTATGGTTGGGAATGCGATAGTTGACAGTTGCAATAAATTGCTTAATGCAATGCGTAAAGAAGACGGCACCTATCGCACTCACAAAGAGATGACAGAAGCCGGATTACCGCTCAGGTATTCAGGAGAATACAATTGCGTAACAAAAAATGAGGAAGGAGATATTGTCCCCTGTTCCGTAACCGATGGAAATGGGCAAGGAATGCCGTATGCTTGCTACATGTATGGATTATTCATGGCAGAGGTGGATGTAGACCTGACAACAGGTAAGACATGGGTATCAAAAATGACTCTTATCGATGATGTCGGCTGCATCAATAATTATGGGGTCGTTAATGGGCAGATGTATGGGGGACTGGCTCAAGGAATAGGTTTGGCCCTGCAGGAAAATTTTGAAAGTCCTGCTAAATATAATAACCTGATTACATGTGGATTCCCATATATAAAGGATATAACTGATGATATGGAATTGATCCATCTGGAAACCCCACGGAAATTTGGGCCTTATGGGGCATCCGGTGCGGGAGAACTGCCGTTGACTTCACCGCACGCCGCTATCATCAACGCAATTTATAATGCCTGCGGAGTAAGAATCACTCATCTTCCGGCAACCGGACATAAGATACTTGCGGCTTTAAAGGAAAAACACAAAGATTAAGTCAGGACATAATATAATAGGGAGTGACAACGATATTTTCAAAAGTACAGATTAAAACTTAAGGACAAGGAGAAGCTATCAATGAAAGAAAGAGATCTACAAATTGTCACAATTGACACAATAGTCTCATTGCCCAGATGTAAACGTTTAAAATACATTGGGGGACGAAACGGCGCATTACATCCGGTCAGAGGTGTGCACTATATCGAAGATTTCGGATATATTGATAGCATAAAAAAACATAGCTTGATAATAACAGCGGGGTTTCAACATAAAAAGGCGGAGGAGATAGAGCATTTCTGGGAAATGCTGCATCGGCGGGAATGCGCAGGAATTATTGTTTACAAAACAAGAGATGGAATTCTGCCACATCAAGAAAAAATATCTCAAATTGCAGAACGTCTTAAAATTCCTGTTTTTGCAATGCCACATGAGATCCCTCTTTCAGAAATAATCGAAATTGTAAGTGAAGAATTATTTCAAAGTCGTAAAATAAAAAAATCTATGGCGGCGTTTTTACTTTCACTTATAGACGGTGAATTTAAGACAAACGAAGATGCCTTTATCAGCGCGTATATTTCAGGCTATTTGAAGAAGGAGTCTTTTGTTTGCGCGGTAATTAAGTTTTCACTGATTCCGAAACTGTTCACGCCTAATGGATTTAGAAATGAAATTGACAATATTGTATATTCTGTCGGGCAAAAACATAAGAAAGTATTGCCATATCTCCTTAACTACAATGAGATGATTATGATGATACCCTTACAGGAGAGAGAGGATGAAGAATTTGCGCATAATATGGTATCGGATATTACGCAAGAAGTTTACAGGGAAAACATTTCAGGGAAAGTTTCTTTTGGGATAAGCAGGCACTGTCTTAACCTGATGGAATTTAAAAATGCTTTTATATATGCGAAGAAAATTGCCGATTTCGCATTCTTCATGAATAAAAGATACATGACAATAAAGGAGAGGGAGATTTTTACTGTTTTCATGAAGATAGAAAGCACCAAGGTTCTGGAAGAACTCTACTACAGTATTCTGGGGAAGCTGATTGAATATGATAGAAATAATCAGACTATGCTTCTGAATACCCTTATATCTTTTGTAGAAAAGAAGTTCAATACATCTGATACTGCGGAGGCCCTTTTTATTCACCCCAATACATTGAGGTACCGTCTGGACAAAATACAGGAGATCCTGCAGATAAAGCTACGTGATCCTGTTTCTGTATATCATACAAGCCTGTCTGTTGACATTGCTAATTTTTTGGATTTCATCCAAAAACAAAACGAAATCGATACATAAAATTCAAGGAGTTGAGCCATTATGTCAGAAAATAAAATGAAATTAAAGTTCCTCTTTAACAATCAAAACTTCTCTGTAGCATTAATTAGTCTTGGATTTCTGTTTATCTTCGTTTTGACTGCATTTTTCAACATAGAGTTTCTTTCTACAAGTGTTGATGTCTCGTTTAAGTTTTCTGTAAAATATTTTGGAGCATTGTGCCAGATATTGTTGTTTGCCACGTTTTTTATATCTATCTTTCTCTCTGTGACAAAATATGGGGACGTTCGCCTTGGCGGATTAGACAAGCCGGAATTTACAACATTCCGATGGCTTTCGATGATTATCTGTACCCTCCTTGCCGGTGGCGGTGTGTTCTGGTCTGCTGCAGAGCCAATGTATCATTTTCTGAATGTCCCGCCTGCTTATCCCAGAATTGAAGCAGGAACGCCGGAGGCCGTTGTGCCTGCGCTATCGCAGTCATTCTTGCACTGGGGGTTCTTTGCATGGGCTATTTTAAGCACACTCGGAACTGTGATTATCATGTACAGTTGCTATCACAAAAATATGCCCATAGCCCCCAGATCTCTTATATACCCATTTATGGGTGAGAAAGGCGTTAACAGTATATGGGGTACGCTGGTTGATGCTTTTACAATCATCGCCACTGCAGCGGGGACAATAGGCCCGATAGGTTTTCTTGGCTTACAAATGAGTTATGCGGTCTCGAGGATAACTGGGATGCCGGACACATACTCGCTGCAGCTTATTGTTATTGCGGCGGCTACGTTAGTCTATACGCTTACGGCAGTTACGCCAATATATAAGGGCATAAACCATGTAAGCTTTTTCAATATACTTCTTACAATCTTCGTAATATTCTTCATCCTTTTTTGTGCGCCGGGAAGATTCATTATAGATTCATTCATAAGTGCAATGGGGAATTATCTTGGGGGGGATTTTATACGTCTTGCTCTTTTCCGTGGCGACCCTGAATGGATAGGGAATTGGACTGTTTTCTTCTTTACATGGATGCTTGCCTATGCTCCGATGATGGCGGTATTCTGCGCCAGAGTTTCAAGGGGGCGGACACTGAGAGAGCTTATTCTTGCAGTTTCGGTGGGAGCAGGCATATCTACAAACGCATGGTTTTCCGTCCTCGGCGGAGCAGGAATCTATTATGAGCTGGCTTCTCCCGGTTCAGTTTCAACGGCTCTTAATAACAACGGACTCCCTGCCGCGTTGCTTGCAATAATAGATCAGCTGCCATGGAGTACATTTATGACTCCCGTTATATTATTACTTGTTGTTCTTTATCTTGTCACAACCGGGGCCGGGATGACTTATTCCATGGCAATGTCAATATCAGACGATAATCCGCCCATATATCTGAGAGTAATGTGGGGGTGTGTAATGGGAATCATTGCCGCTCTCCTTATCAAGGTTGGCTCAGGCGGCATATCCGCTCTGCAGAACTTTATAGTATTTACATCCGTCCCATTGATGATATTTTTCTTCCCTACTCTGATATACGGACCTAAATGCGCAGTTGAGCTATATAAGGCTCAGGTCACAAAAGAGAAATAGATATTCCACCATAAACCCACCTATTTCTTCACACAAGGAGAACGGCCCCTCCCCGTTCTCCTTATTTATACTCATTCAACTTTACAAATATCAATTAATGAGCTAGACTATCCACATG
>CAZPLS010000064.1:0-7474 GCA_964587685.1 uncultured Dialister sp. | reverse complement strand
TGGGATTTATGGCTCTTCCGGCGGGCCCAGGAGAAGAGAGAGGTACTTGTCCAGATCCTTGTCATCTGACCAGGAGAGGGGGAAATGGGTGCTTTCCATGTTCTCCAGGAGGATGGGGAATTCCACGGCGGACAGGAGCTGCATCGCCTTGTAGGCGATGTCGTCTCTGTCGGTGAGGCCGAAGGCTTCTCCCACGGCGGCGGAAAACTTGGGCCAGTACTGCTCGTAAATACAGGTGAGGTAGAGGAAGTACGTGTCATTTGACGCTTCTGCCGGATTGGACAGGAGCTTGAAAACAGCCGGGTGCTTCCGTGCCAGCGGGACGTACGCCGCAAGACACCTCCGGAGGCGCTCCCGGGGGGAGAGGCGCGGATCGTCCAGATGGGCGGCGGTTTTTTCCAGCTCGCTGATGAGAGAATCCATGGCGAGGGAGATGAGCTGCTCCTTGGAGCCGAAGTAGTACCGTACGGAGGAAATGTTCACGCGCGCTTCGCCGGCAATGCGCCGCACCGTGGCGCTGCGGAAGCCCTGCTCGCGGAGAATGCGCGCGGTGATGTCAATCATGCGGCGTCGGATGCGGTCTCCCTTGCGGGTGAGCGTTTTTTCTATCATAGAGCGTTTCCTTTCTTTGCACTGATGGTTCTGCGAAGGATGGACTGGGATTCCGTGAGGGGTGTCTTTTCCGTGAGAGCGCTCATCATGAGCTTGAGCCGGTTGAGCTGGTTCACGTGGCTCACGCTGGCGTCGCAGTCGAGCGAGAGGAAGACCGCCTCAGGGTGGGTCATGTGGAGCCGGCGGGCCATGCCCTCACCGGTGATGTGGTTGGGCAGGCAGGCGAAGGGCTGCAGGCACACGATGCCCCGGCAGCCGTGGCCGAGGAGGTCCACCATGTCTGCCGTGAGGAACCACCCCTCGCCGGCGCGGTGGCCCAGAGAGAGGTACTGCTGCGCCCGTTTGGCCAGCGACTCAATGGGCGTGATGGCGTGGAACCGGCGGGAGCGCTTCACCGCCTTTTCGTAGGGATGGCGGTACCATTCGAGGAGGCGGCGGATGAAGGTGTCCCGCAGATCCCGGGCCATGCTGCCTCCAAGGTACTTCCGCTGGAACCGGCTGTCGAGCAGGCTGTAGAGGAAGAAATCGAGAATGCCGCTCGCCTCGGCTTCACCGCCGTTGGCTTCGATGGCCCGGGCCAGATCGTTGGAGGCGATGGGGCTGAATTTGACGTAAATTTCCCCTACGATGCCGATGCAGGGGCGGCGCTCCGTGTCCATGAGCGGGAGGTGGTCAAAGTCAGAAATGATGCGGGCGAGATTCCTCGCGTAGGCGTGGAAGCTGTGTCCCTTTTGCAGGCGCTCGCTCACCCGCCGCTGCCAGTCCCGGCAGAGCGACTCCGCGCTGCCCGGCGTTTTTTCATAGGGCCGGGTGCGGTAGAGGCACTGCATGAGGGCGTCCCCGTAGATGACCGCCATGATGAGACGCTGGGCGAAGGAGAAATTGATCTGGAATCCGGGCTGTTCATCAAGTCCCTCTGTATTGGCCGAAAGGATCGGCACGTGGGAGAGGCCCGCTTCCGCCAGTGCCCGGCGGAGGAAGCCCAGGTAATTGGAGGCCCGGCAGGCCCCGCCGGTCTGGGAGAGCATCACCGCTGTGCGATTCAGGTCGTATTCGCCCGACCGGAGGGCGCGGATGAGAGAGCCGATGGTGATGATGGCAGGGTAGCACGCGTCATTATTGACATAGGCCAGCCCTTCGTCGATGTCCTCTTTGGCAGGGGGGAGCACCTTCAGGCGGTACCCCGCGCCGCGCCCCGCCGCCTCTATGAGGGGGAAGTGAATGGGGGACATTTCCGGCACCAGGATGGTGTAGTCCTCCCGCATGTCGGGGGTAAAGAGGGCCTTTGTGTATGGCAGGTCCGGCACATCGTCCCTGTTTTCCTGGACGCGCTCCCGGATGGCTGCCTTGAGGGAGCGCAGGCGAATGCGCACCGCCCCCAGGTTGAGGCCTTCGTCAATTTTAAGAGAGGTGTAGAGGCGGCCCCGGAAATTCATGATTTCCTGCACCTGGTCGGTGACCACCGCGTCGAGGCCGCACCCGAAGGAATTGAGCTCCACCAGCTCCAGATTGGCGTGGCGCGTCACGTAGTCCGCCGCCCGGTAGAGCCGGCCGTGCCAGGTCCACTGGTTCAGCACGCGCAGGTTGGGGAGACGCCCCAGCATGGCCACCCCGTCCTCGGAGAGAACGGCCATGCCGAGCTGGTTTATCAGGTCGGGGATGCCGTGGTTTGCCGCCGGATCCACGTGGTAGGGCCGGCCGGAGAGGACGATGCCCACGAGGTGCTTCTCCCGGATTTCCTTCAGGACACGCTTCGTTTCCTCCAGAAGGTCCCGGTTGTACGCGTCCCGCTCCTCCATGGCGTCGGAGAGGGCCTGGAAAATGTCCCCGTAGGGGATGTGGAGCGGCTCGAGCTCCTGCACGAGGCGGGAGTGAAGGGTGGTCGGGTCGTGGAGCGGCAGGAAGGGATGGTAGAAGGGAATGCCCGCCTTCTGGAGCATTTCATCCATATTGGCCGCGATGGTCTCCGGGTAGGACGTGACCATGGGGCACATGAAGGTGTTGTCATTCTTTTCATCCGGGCCCTGGTTGATGCAGGGGTACCAGATGAAATCGGGCTTCCTGCGGATGAGGTCCGCTATATGGGCGTGAACGAGCTTCACCGGGTAGCATTCCGAATAGGACGGAATGGTCTCGAGAGCGCGGATGGGAATTTCCCGGATGTCCGCGCTGGAGAGGATGACCCGGAAGCCCAGCTTGGTGAAGAAGGTGAACCAGAAGGGGTAGTCCTCGTACATGTTGAGTGCCCGGGGAATGCCCACGGTGCCCCGGGGGGCCTTTCCCGGCGAGAGGGGCCGGTAGGAGAAGAGGCGGTCGTACTTCCACTGGTACATATTCGGCAGGGACGACCGGGCCGACGCCTTCCCCGTGAGGGCGATGGAGGCGCCCCGCTCGCACCGGTTCCCTGAAACGACGGCCCGGCCGTCGGAGAAGGTGGTCACCGTGACCAGGCAGTGGTTGCCGCATCCCGGGCAGCGGTGCACGTCTGTCTTCATGGAAATCTTCGCCAGTGCCTCCGGCGACACGAGGGTGGACACATGCGATTCGGCGCACCGGTCCTTCGTGATGAGGGCGATGCCGTAGGCGCCCATGAGGCCCGCAATGTTGGGACGCACCACCTCCCGGCCGAGGAGCTCCTCCAGCGCGCGGAGCACCGCGTCATTGTAGAAGGTGCCCCCCTGGACGACCACCTTGTCGCCCAGCTCGGAGGCGTCGCGGAGGCGGACCACCTTGTAGAGGGCGTTCTTGATGACCGAGTAGGAGAGGCCCGCGGAAATATCCGCCACGGACACGCCATTCTTCTGGGCTTCCCGCACCCGGGAATTCATGAAGACCGTGCACCGGGACCCGAGATCCACCGGATGGGGCGCGGTGAGAGCGATGTGGGAGAAGGTGCGGATATCCATGCCCAGAGACTGGGCGAAGGTATCCAGGAAGGAGCCGCACCCCGACGAGCACGCTTCATTGAGCATGATGCTGTCCACGGCGCCGTCTTTCAGGCGGCAGCACTTCATGTCCTGCCCGCCGATGTCGAGAACGGTGGTCACGTCGGGGCAGAAGTGGCGCGCCGCCCGGTAGTGGGCCATGGTTTCCACCTCGCCCGTGTCGGCGGAGAGGGCTTCCTTTATCAGATTTTCCCCGTAGCCCGTGACGCCCGCGCCGCAGATGCGCGCTCCCTTCGGGAGCTGGCTGTACAGGTCGGAGAGAATGTTTCGGGCTCCCGTTAAGGGATTGCCCTTGTTGTTTCCGTAAAATTCATAGAGAATGCGCCCCGCCCGGTCGATGAGCACCGCCTTGATGGTGGTGGACCCGGCGTCAATGCCGAGCCAGCACGGCCCTTCCGCCTCCGAAATGGGGGCCCGGTCCACGTGAAAGCGCTCGTGCCGGGCGCGGAAGGCGTCGTATTCCTCCTGCGACGCAAAGAGCGGGGGCAGGCACTTCACCGCGTCCAGATTGGACATGTCCGCCTGGCGGATCCGCTCCAGCCAGGGCTCGAAGTCAAAGGGCCGGTCGTGCATGGCCGACAGGGCGGCGCCGATGGCCACGTAGAGCTCACCGTGGGCCGGCACGATCATGTCTTCGGGCTTCATGTTCAATGTGCGGCGGAAATGCTCTCGCAGCACGGGCTGGAAGGTGAGAGGCCCGCCGAGGAAGACAATCTTTCCCCGGAGGGGCCGCCCGCAGGTGAGGCCTGAAATGGTCTGATTCACCACGGACTGGAAGACGGAGGCGGCGATATCCTCCTTCGGCGCGCCCTCGTTCAAGAGCGCCTGAATGTCCGTCTTGGCAAAGACGCCGCAGCGGGAGGCGATGGGATAGATCTGGCGGGACTTTTCCGCCATTTTTCCCATGCCCGCCGCGTCGGTGGAAAGGAGAGAGGCCATGCGGTCAATGAAGGCGCCCGTGCCGCCGGCGCAGGCCCCGTTCATACGCTGGTCCACGCCGTTTCTCAGGTAGGTCACCTTTTCATCTTCCCCGCCGAGCTCCACGATGGCGTCCGCCTCGGGATTGAAGGTGCGCACCGCTTTCGTCTCCGCCAGAATCTCCTGGCAGAAGGGGAGCTCCATATGGCGGGCCAGCCCCATGCCGCCGCTCCCGGAAATGGAAGCGGTGATGCGGCATCCCGGGAAGGCGCCGCGCATTTCCTCCAAAAGGTCCATGGTGGCCTTCCGGATGTCAGACATGTGGCGCACATACCGGCCGAAGAGAAGCTTCAAATAAGGGGAAAGGACGGCGATTTTCACCGTGGTTGACCCAACATCAATGCCGACGTGAAGAACAGATTTCATATAAACCTCCTTTTGGCACAGAGGCACATGAATGAGTAGTATCTGATTCTATTATACAAATAAATCAGAAAAAAATGTGAAGTAAACAGATTGAAAGATTTTGAAACTAAAAGAGAGAAATTCAAATATACTGATATCTATCGAGAACTTTCGTAAGGGTATACAGGTATATAAACCGGGGTTAATTTCCCTGCGTTGACAGGAAGCGGCACGGCCATCCGCAAAAAGCATGGGAATGCGGGCGGCGCCCGGCGGTCCAACGCTTTCAGACGAGCGGCGTTCGCGTCGGAACGGATGCTCAGAAATCAAAAATGTTACATTTATAATGAAAATTTGCGAAAGAAATAAAAGAAAGAACAAAAAGGAAACAGGAATAAAAGAAAGAGTCTTCTTTATTATTTCCTTTAATTATACAACATTTCCGAAAGTAAATGGCAGCAATTGGAGAGCGGCTATTGGCAGGGGCGGGGCGGCAGCCCCGGAACATGGGTCTTTTCTGATCTCTTCGGCGGCGCTCGCTCAGCGCTGGAAATTTTTGGCCGGAAACGTGCCGCCGGAAAATTTTTCTCTCTCTCTCCGGGAAGTGGAAAGGGGAGCGGGGGAGCCAAATGCAGAGGAGGAAACGCACGGAAACGTGTAAAAAAGAAAGCCCGTAATACCTAAGAAAATTCCTTCTCTTTTTTGTTGACATGGTACAACGGGGATGGTATAGTATTAACGTTGCGTAAAAAGAAGCGCGCATAAAGCAGGTGAAATAATGACTTTGGAAGAACTGAAAAATTCCCGTTTCGTGGTGGGAATGAAGGAAACGGAGCGGGCCCTGGAAAAGGGAGAGGCGGCATGCGTCTTTATCGCTTCGGACTGTGACGAGAAATTTTCCAGGCCGCTTCACGAAGTCTGCGCCGCCAGGGGCGTTCCGGTGACAGGAGAGTTCACGAAAAAGGAACTGGGCCGGGCCTGCGGCATCAAAGTGAAGGCCGCCGCCTGTGCGGTGCTCCAAGTTCGGTAATATCTTTCAGGGCCATGCTCTGAAAGGTCAATTATAAATCCAACATTCGGAAGGAGGTGCCCATATTGCCGACAATCAATCAGCTGGTCCGCAAAGGAAGAGAGTCCATGGTCTACAAAGCCAAGACCCCGGCTCTGAAACAGTGCCCGCAGAAGCGCGGTGTCTGCACCCGTGTGTATACCGCTACCCCGAAGAAGCCGAACTCCGCTCTTCGTAAGGTGGCTCGTGTACGCCTCACCAATGGAATCGAAGTGTCCGCTTACATCCCCGGTGAAGGCCACAATCTGCAGGAACACAGCGTCGTCCTCATCAGAGGCGGCCGTGTCAAGGATCTTCCTGGCGTTCGTTATCACATCATCCGCGGTGCTCTCGATACCGTAGGTGTCAAGGACCGTAAACAGGGCCGTTCCAAATACGGCGCAAAGCGCGATAAGAAATAATCGCAAACTGAGTGATTCATGATAACTAACTAAGGAGGAAACTTACATGCCGAGAAAAGGTGCTGTGCCGAAACGCGACGTGCTGCCGGATCCCGTGTACGGTTCCAAGGTAGTCACCCGTTTCATTAACAAAGTAATGCTTGATGGCAAGAAGGGCATTGCTGAATCGATTGTCTATGGCGCGTTCGATATTGCTCAGAGCAAGCTGGGCAAGGAACCCCTTGATATTTTTGAACAGGCGCTCAACAACGTGATGCCGGTTCTCGAAGTTCGCGCCCGCCGGGTGGGCGGCGCCAACTACCAGGTGCCGGTAGAGGTCAGAGCGGACCGCCGCATGACCCTGGGAATCCGCTGGCTGGTCAATTTTGCCCGCAAGCGCAGCGAGCGCACCATGCAGGAACGTCTCGCAGGAGAGCTGATGGATGCGTTCAATAACACCGGAGCCGCCGTAAAGAAGAAAGAAGATACGCATAAGATGGCGGAAGCCAACAAGGCTTTTGCTCACTATCGCTGGTAAAACAAATAAGGAGAACACATCGTGGGCAGAGAATTTCCTCTTAACAAGACAAGAAATATCGGCATCATGGCTCATATCGATGCCGGTAAAACGACGACCACGGAACGTATCCTGTTTTACACCGGCGTCAATCACAAGATTGGCGAGGTCCATGACGGTGCGGCCACCATGGACTGGATGGCGCAGGAACAGGAACGTGGGATTACCATTACGTCTGCTGCTACGACCTGCCAGTGGAAGGGATACCGCATCAATATCATTGACACCCCCGGGCACGTTGACTTCACTGTAGAAGTTGAACGTTCTCTCCGCGTATTGGACGGCTCTGTCGCTGTATTCAGTGCGAAAGACGGTGTACAGACCCAGTCTGAAACCGTTTGGAGACAGGCCAGCACCTACCACGTGCCGCGCATTGCCTTCATCAACAAAATGGATACGATAGGAGCCAACTTCCTGCACGCCGTGCAGACCATGAAGGACCGCCTTCATGCCAATGCTGTGGCGATGCAGCTGCCGATCGGCAAGGAAAGCACCTTCGTCGGAATCGTGGACCTTCTGACCAGACAGGCAGAAATCTACAAGGACGACCAGGGTAAAGAAATCGAAA
>CAZPLS010000063.1:0-7575 GCA_964587685.1 uncultured Dialister sp. | reverse complement strand
TTTCGGAGAGGCCTGTTTTGGGCACCGCAAAAGGCCGGCGAAAGCCGGCCTTTGGAGCTGTGTCAATTAAGCACGAGTGACTTTTCCGGAACGAAGGCAGCGGGTGCAGACATTCATTCTTTTTACCTCGCCCTCGACAACGACACGGACTCTCTGAACGTTCGGCTTCCAGGTTCTTTTCGTCTTCAAATGGGAGTGGGATACGTTCATGCCGGTGGCTGTCTTTTTTCCGCAGACCTCGCAATAATGCGCCATGTGCTACACCTCCTTGCGTTTTCGTGAATGCAACATTCATACTATAGCATAAAATGATTTTCAGGGCAAGCGATTTATGCGGTAAAATACAGATAGGAAGGGGGCATTCCCCCAGCAGGTGCGGATGGTTTGAAAAGAAAAGGGGGGAACCCATGAAGCTGACCGATTCGGTGACAAAACTCCGGGGCGTGGGGCCAAAATTCGCAGAGCGCCTGGCCAGACTTGGCATCGTCACGGTGGAGGATGTGCTGAACTGCTATCCCCGGCGGTACCAGGACTGGACGCGCATCACACCCATGGATGCACTCGTCTTCGACAAGGAGGCGGCAGTGTACGGCCGGGTGGTGGATATGAAGGAGGTCCATCCCCGTCCGCGCATGACCATTCTCACAGTGGTGCTCATCGACGGCCGGGGGGCGGTGAACCTGGTCTATTTCAATCAGCCCTGGAAGCGGTCGGAATTTGCGGTGGGGCAGATGGTTCTGGCCTATGGCCGGGCGGAATACAGCTACAGGAAAATACAGATTGCCAATGCGGAGACGGAGGTGGTGCCGCCGCAGGCGCTTGCGGCGCATCAGCGCCTCGTTCCCGTGTATGCTCTTACGGAAGGGATAAAGCTCTCCCGCATGCAGGACCTGGTCCGGCAGGTTCTGGAGGGGGCCGTGGACCTGGAGGAAAACCTCCCCGTCCGGCTGGTGCAGCAAGAGCGCCTCATGGGGCGGCGTGAGGCGTTTCGGGCCATGCATTTCCCCGGGAGCTGGGAGGAGCAGAAGGCAGCCCGGCGGCGCCTTGCCTTTGAGGAGCTCTTTTTCATGCAGGCGGGGATTTTTCTCCTGCGGAAAAAGCGCCGCCAGACCACGAGCGGCATCAAGTGCGCCCCCTCGGGACGGCTGACAGCGGCGGCTCTCGCGCACCTGCCCTTCGCCTTGACGGAGGGGCAGCGCCGGGCCTTTGCGGACATAGAGGACGACATGGAAGGGCTGGTGCCCATGCAGCGCCTCGTGCAGGGCGATGTGGGGAGCGGGAAAACAGCGGTGGCCGCCCTGGCTATTGCGAAGATGACGGAGAACGGCTACCAGAGTGCCCTCATGGTGCCCACGGAGGTGCTGGCACAGCAGCATTTCCAGACACTGTCCTCCTTGTTTGAGGGACTGCCCATCCGCGTTGCCCTCCTCACGGGGACCACAAAAGGGGAAGTGAGGAAGCAGGTTCTGGAGGACCTGGAGAGCGGCGCAGTGGACCTCCTCATTGGCACGCATGCCCTCATTGAGGACAATGTGGTCTTCGCCCGGCTGGGCCTGGTCATCACCGACGAGCAGCACCGCTTCGGCGTGCGCCAGAGAGAGGCCCTGGAGACGAAGGGCGAATCGCCCCACACCCTCGTCATGACCGCCACGCCCATTCCCCGCACCATGGCGCTCTCCGTCTACGGGGACCTGGACGTGTCCTCCATTCGGGGTATGCCCCCGGGGCGCCATCCCGTGAAGACCTACGCGGTGGGCCGGGACACACTGGAGCGGGTGTGCCGCTTCATGGCCCGGGAAATGGACGCAGGCCACCAGGTCTACGTGGTGTGTCCCCTTGTGGCAGAGAGTGAAAAGCAGGACCTCGCCGCGGCGGAAAAGGTATATCAGGAGATGCAGGACAAAGAATTCCCCTCCTATCGCTGCGGTATGGTGCACGGCCGCATGAAGGAGAAGGAAAAGAACCAGGTTATGGAGGACTTCCGTACGGGACGGGTGCAGCTCCTCGTGGCGACGAGCGTCATTGAGGTGGGGGTGAACGTGCCCAACGCGACGATCATGTTCATTTACGGGGCAGACCGCTTCGGACTCTCCCAGCTCCACCAGCTCCGGGGCCGGGTGGGGCGGGGCGACGCCCAGGCCTACTGCATCCTCTACACGGAGAGCCAGAGCGAAACGGCCCGTCTTCGCATGGAGCTCATGACAAAGATCAGCGACGGCTTCCTGCTGGCGGAAAAGGATCTCCTCCTCCGGGGGAGCGGGGAATTCTTCGGCTACCACCAGCATGGCCTGCCAGACCTGCGGGCAGCGGACATTCTCCGGGACCTGCCGCTCCTTGAGGAAGCGCGCCGCGCTGCCCGGCAGGCCATAGAGGTGGGATTTGACTGCAGGGAAGAGCTCCGCCGCCGCTTCGGAGGAAAGTTTTTCGAAAGGCTCTACCATTAATTTAAATAATTGAAGAGTATAAAATTTTACAGAATAAATAACCGGGAAGGCATGGAAAGTGAGGAAAATCCGCCGCCCAGGCGGGGACAGGAAGGGCGCGGCGGCAGCCTCCCGGACGGCATTGGCTAATTGTATAATTGTGATGCTGTGCTATAATTATGTAAATTCATTACGAATTGATGGTTTCTTTTTAAGGAACACATCGGACAGGGCAGGGCGCGGGCGCTTTGCCGGCGTTGGCTTGCGAGGATACTTTTTTTGCATTACAATGATATAAATAAGTTGGGGGTATCTATTTTTGCAGGAGATGGAGGAAGACCATGAGAGAAGACAAATTTGGCAAGCAGGGACTGACATTTGACGATGTACTGCTGATTCCCGCCCATTCGGAGGTGCTGCCGCGCGAGGTGGACGTGACGACTTACCTGACGAAGGACATTAAGCTGAATATACCGATCATGAGCGCCGGGATGGATACGGTCACCGAATCCTCCATGGCTATTGCTATGGCCCGGGAAGGGGGCATTGGCGTCATCCATAAGAATATGAGCATAGATGAGCAGTGCAAGGAAGTGGACAAGGTCAAGCGGTCCGAGCACGGCGTCATTGTGGATCCCATCTTCCTCAGCCCGGACAACACACTGTCCGATGCGGATGATCTGATGAACAAGTACCGCATTTCCGGCGTGCCCGTCACGGTGGACGGCAAGCTTGTGGGCATCATTACGAACCGGGACATGCGCTTTGAAACGGACCTGTACAAGCCGATCAGCGAGGTGATGACCAGCGAGGGGCTGATCACCGCGCCGGAAAACACCACGCTGGAAGAGGCGAAGACCATCCTCCAGACACATCGCATTGAAAAGCTTCCTCTCGTTGATGAGGCGGGCAATCTGAAGGGCCTCATCACCATCAAGGACATTGAGAAGATGAGGAAGTATCCCAATTCTGCCAAGGATGGCGACGGACGCCTCCTCGCCGCGGCGGCCATCGGCGTGACCTCCGATGTGTGTGACCGGGTGGAAGCCCTCCTTGCCGCCAAGGTAGATGTCTTTGTTATTGATACGGCTCACGGCCACAGCGAAGGGGTTCTCAAGACCATTCGCATGCTGAGAGAAGCCTTCCCGGCCATGCAGCTCATCGCGGGCAACGTGGCCACCGGCGCGGCCACGGAAGCGCTCATCGAGGCGGGGGCGGATGCCGTCAAGGTAGGCATCGGCCCGGGCTCCATCTGCACCACCCGCATCATTGCAGGCATCGGTGTGCCGCAGATCACGGCGGTGTATGACTGCGCCCAGGCAGCACAGCGCTACGGCGTGCCGATTATCGCTGACGGGGGCATTCAATACTCCGGGGACATTGCCAAGGCCATCGGAGCGGGCGCGTCCTGCGTCATGCTGGGCAACCTCCTCGCAGGGACGGAGGAAAGCCCCGGCGAAACCATCATTTATCAGGGCAAGAATTACAAGGTCTACCGCGGCATGGGTTCCATTGGCGCCATGCAGGCGGGGAGCAAGGACCGGTATTTCCAGGAAGGAACCAAGAAGCTCGTGCCGGAGGGCATCGAGGGACAGATTCCTTACCGTGGCCACGTATCGGACGTTATCTTCCAGCTCATCGGCGGTCTCAGAGCCAGCATGGGCTACTGCGGCGCGCCCGACATTAAAGCGATGATCGAGGACACCCAGTTCATTCAGATCACCAATGCGGGGCTGCGGGAAAGCCATCCCCATGACGTGAGCATTACGAAGGAAGCTCCGAACTACAGCGCGAAATGATACATCTTGTCAAATCATTTCATGAGGTGCTGGACATAAACATAGCTGCGGTTACCATGGAGGAGGCGCTGTCCATCTGCGCCGCCATGGCAGAGAGCGGCGGTGCGCACAGCATTGCCACAGCCAATGCGGAAATGCTCATGATGACAAGGCATGACAGTGTTTTGAAGCAAATCCTCCAGGAATGCGACCTGGTGCTGCCCGACGGGGCCGGCGTTCTCTGGGCGGGCGAGCAGCTGGGCACGCCCTTTCCGGAGCGTGTCACCGGGGCAGACCTGACGGAGCGCCTGCTGTACCTGGCGGCGGACAGAAATTGGCCGGTGTACTTTCTCGGTGGAGCGCCGGGGGTGGCCCGGGCGGCGGCGGAGCACTTTAAGAAAGAAAAGAGAGATTTTCCTCTCGCCGGAGTCCATGACGGATACTTCGACGATGAGGAGGAAAAGAAAATTATAGAGGACATTAAAAAGAACGGGACCCGGATCCTTCTTGTGGGCATGGGCGTGCCGAAGCAGGAAACCTGGATCAGCCGCCATCGGAACGAGCTGGGCCCTGTTCTTGGCATGGGTATCGGCGGCGTCTTTGATATTATGTCAGGAAGGCTCACCCGGGCGCCCCTGTGGATGCAGCGGCATCGGCTGGAATGGGCGTACAGACTCTTTCTCCAGCCCAGCCGCATCGGTCGGATGATGGCGCTTCCCCGGTACATGCTGGCGGTGAAGCGGTGGCAGAAGGAACGGTCGGCCCGATGAGGCCTTTGCAGAAAGGAGACGGACCGTTGGAAACAAAAACAGAGAAACCGTTCATTCTCCGGGAAGGGTATCCTTTTATCGGGCTGGCGGCGGCGATAACAATTCTTTTCGTTTGGCTCGGATGGTACCATGCGGCGGTCGTATCCTTCGCACTGGCACTCTACTTTGCCTATTTCTTCCGCTGTCCGGACCGCATCATTCCTGAGGGAGATGACCTCCTCGTGTCGCCGGCAGACGGTACGGTGATGGCTGTGGAGGACGGCGTCATGGAGGAGCTCTTTCTGGGCGAGCCCTGCCATAAAATCACCATTTTCCTGTCCGTCTTTGATGTGCATACCAACCGTGCCCCCATGGCAGGAAAGATATCTCTCATGTCCTATACGCAGGGGCGGTTCCGACCGGCCTACAAGGACGGCGTGGGCTATGAAAACGAACGGGGCGCTATCGGCATCACGGGCGAGAAGCGGTCCGTTCTGGTGGTGCAGATCGCGGGCATTCTTGCCCGGCGGGTGGTTCTGTGGAGCGAGCTCGGGCAGATGATACGCAAGGGGGAGCTTTACGGCATGATTAAATTTGGTTCCTGTACGGAGCTTTACATACCGGGTGAGGTGGAAATCCTCGTCAAAAAAGGGGATAAAGTCCGTGGAGGCAGTACCATCGTGGGGAGGCTGAAGTAATTGAATAAATCCTGGATAGCCAATTTTGTAACGGGGTTCAACGGCTTCTGCGGCGCATTGTCCATTTTCATGGCCGTGGAAGGCTTGTATGATTTCTCCGCCATATTGATCCTTGTAGCGATGGTGGCGGATTTCCTTGACGGCCGCGTGGCCCGGGCCCTTCACACGGCGGGTCCTCTTGGGGTAGAGCTCGATTCCCTCTGCGATAACATTTCCTTTGGCATCGCTCCGGCGACGCTCCTCTATACATCCCAGCTCAGAGATTACGAGTTCCTGGCGCTCATTCCCTGCGCCCTCCTCGCCGTGGCCTGCGCGGGCCGGCTTGCCCGGTTCAACGTAAGGAGCAGCGAGGTGCACGGATACTTCCAGGGGCTGCCCTGCCCGATGACGGGGATGATCACCGCGGGGTACATCCTCTCCGGGGTGGTGCTCTGGCCGCCCATAACGATTGGGCTCATTCTTCTCATCGCCTTCCTCATGGTCAGTGAAATCCATTACCCGGACAACAAGGGAGCCGGCGCGGATCAGCTCCACTGGCAGTCTCTGGTGATCTGCCTCGCACTCATGGGGGGGCTCACCTTCATGGAGCCTACCGCCTGGTTTGCCGCGCTCTGCCTCTCGTTCATCCTCTTTGGCATACTGAACACCTGGCAAAACCGCCGCAAGGCTGCGAGAAAGCGCAGAAAAATCAGAAGGAAAAGGACAGGAGAGCAGCGCGACGTATGAATGACTCCATGGATGTCATCCTGATTCCCGTATAATGGGTGGATCTTCTTTATGGACTGCTGCATTCTGCTGGCGATTTTTGGAACATGGCATTCGGAAAAGAAAAAATCTTCGCACCGAAAAATTAATTGTCCATCGTGATTTCCGTCCATTAATGGAGAACAGGTTTTACGGAGATTCTCTATAACGAACGGCCCCTGCACTCTCAGTTCTGGGGGGCAGTAACCTTACACTACGTATACACCAGGAGCATCCGCTTCCAGGAGGCTTCTCTTACGAAAAAGAAAGAAATTGACCTATGATGCATGTATTTCTCACCAATGATGACGGGGTGGAGGCACCGGGGATCCGTGCCATGGCTCAGGCGCTTTCCGGCTTCGCCCGGGTGACAGTGGTGGCGCCTCATCACGGTCGGAGCTCCTGCTCGAGCTCCCTCACCCTGCACCAGTACCTCCGGGTGTGGCCGAAGCCGTCCATGGGTGACCATACGTCCGTTTTTGCCTGCAACGGCACCACCGCCGACTGCTGCAAAATATCTCTCGAATACATTCTCCGGGAGGATCGGCCGGACCTGATTGTGTCAGGCATCAACAATGGGTACAACACGGGGAGCGACTGCCTCTACAGCGGTACCGTGGCCGGCGCCATGGAAGGGACCTTCTTAGGCATCCCCTCCATTGCCGTATCGGTGGAAACGGCGCGGAAGCCCGATTTTCTCGCCAGGTCTGCGGACTTTGCCTGCCAGGTTATTCAGCGCTTCTTCGTGCGTCACCACTATCGGGGCATCCTCAATCTGAACATTCCCGAGGGAGCGGACCTGCGATGGGACGCCCTTCACGTGACGAAGCTTGGTCTGCAGCGCTACGACAACGCCATCCGTGCCCTCGAGGACCCGTCGGGCCGCATTGGCTACTGGCTGGCGGGAACGCCCACTGGCGGCGCGGCGCCGGACGAAGATGTGTACTGGGTTCACCGCGGCGCGGCGACTCTCACTCCCATCTGGTGGGACCAGACCGATAACGCCCGCCTCGTGGAGGTGCAGCACATGGCCCGGGAGGTCATTGACTGAACTCAAATACCTGTGATACAATACATTTCGTCAAAACGGGCCGGAGTGGCGGAATGGCAGACGCATCAGACTCAAAATCTGACGAAGGCAACTTCGTGCGGGTTCAAGTCCCGCCTCCGGCACCAAAACACC
>CAZPLS010000062.1:6104-7847 GCA_964587685.1 uncultured Dialister sp. | reverse complement strand
TTTGTCTGTCACGGCAATATTTGCCGCTCCCCCATGGCGGAGTTTATTATGAAGGATCTCGTCACCCGCGCCGGGTTGGCTTCGGAGATTTCCATTGCTTCTGCCGCGGCCACGCGGGAGGAGATCGGCCGCGATATGTACCCGCCGGCGAAGCGGAAGCTCACGGAGAAGGGCGTGCCCTTTTCCCCCCGCGCGGCCCGGCTCATCACGCCGGCGGATTACGAAGCGTATGATTTCATTCCTGTCATGGACCGGGAAAATCTCCGCCATCTGGCCCGTCTCCTCGGGCCTGACCGGGAGGATAAAATCCATCTCCTCCTGGAATACGCCGGCGAACGCCGGGAAGTGGCGGATCCCTGGTACACTGACGATTTTGAGCTGGCCTACCAGGACATCCGGAAAGGATGCCTCGCCCTGTTGCGCCATCTTTCGCCGGAGGCCGCGGCCCGCCTTGAGGGAAAATAACCATCGAAAAAGCCCCGCAGGGGGGCTTTTTTTGTGCGCTTTTTGGGGAATTACTGGAGCGCCGCCCAGTCGGAGCCGGTGTAGAGGAAGACGAGTCCGCAGAAGGTGAGCGCCCCTGCGGAGATGGCGTCCTCGCCGAAAAGGAGCCGTCCGCTGTGGAGGGGAAGGCGGCTGTCCGGGTGGTCTGTTCCCGTGCCGATGCGGAAGAAGGCGCCGGGCTTCTTTTCCAGGTAGAAGGCAAAGTCCTCGCTCCCCATGGAGGGCACGGGAAGTGTGACGAGCTTCTCCGGTCCGAGGAGGCGGGCGGCCGCCGTTTCAATCATGTCCACCAGGCTGTCCTCGCCGATGACAGGGCCGCAGCCGGAGAAAATTTCCACCTTTTCCTTCACCCGCATGGAGAGGGCCGTCCCTTCGGCGATGCGGCGGATGCCCTGCTGGATGAGCGCCCTCGTTTCGGGCTGGAAGTACCGTAGGGACCCTTCTATGACCGCTTCGGAAGGAATGATATTCGGCGCCGTGCCGGCGGTGAGCCTGCCCACGGTGACCACCGCCGAGTCGAGGGGCGCCACCTCTCTGGAAACGATGGTCTGGAGCTGTGTCACCAGGTAAGCCGCCGCCGCGATGGGATCTGCCGTCTTTTGGGGGTGGGCGGCGTGGCCCCCTGAGGCGGAAAGGGTGATGCGGAAGGTGTCCGCCCCGGCCATCGCCGCCCCGTGGCGCACGGCAATGGAGCCGCCGGGCACATCCGGCCAGGTGTGGGCGCCCACGATGGCGTCTGCGTCGTCGAGGAATCCCCCCGCGATCAGCGATTTCGCCCCGCCGAGGGTCTCCTCCGCAGGCTGGAAGAAGAATTTCACCGTTCCCCGGAGGTGCTCCCGCTGCTCCGCCAGGAGGCGCGCCGCCGCGAGAAGGGTGGCGGTGTGCATGTCGTGGCCGCAGGCGTGGCACTTCCCCTCGTGCTCCGACGCGAAGGGAAGGCCCGTTTCCTCCCGGAGGGGCAGGGCGTCAATGTCCGCCCGAAGGGCGATGGTTTTTCCCGGCGCGCTCCCCCGGAGCACCCCCACCACGCCCGTGGTGTCTCCATTGGCCATCGTTTCGATGCCCCATTTTTCCAGCTCTCCCTTTATGAGAGCGGTGGTTTCCCATTCCTCAAAGGCCGTCTCCGGACGGCGGTGAATGGCGCGGCGGATGGCAATGTACTCCGGCGCGATGGCTTTCATTCGTTCGATGATGGTTGGCATGGCTGGCTCCTTTCTGCAGCACAATCTTTAGCGAGGT
>CAZPLS010000062.1:0-6004 GCA_964587685.1 uncultured Dialister sp. | reverse complement strand
AAAAAGACAGCCCATGCGGACTGCCTTTGTAAAATTTTGAACCGTTACCCCACCAGTCCCAGCCAGTTCCAGTAGGTCAGGGAGAATACGGCGAGGAGGAGAATGGCGGCGATGGTGATCGGGATGCCTGTGATGAGGAAGTCCCTCGTGGTGACGTACCCCGTGCTGTAGGCGATCATGTTCTGCGGCGCGTTCACCGGCAGGATGTAGCCGAAGCAGATGGTGTACTGAAGAATCATGGTCATGCCGATGATATTGATGCCCGGGCCGTCCACGCTCTGGAGGACAGCGATGACGATGGGAATCATGGCGGCGGCCAGGCCGGTGGCGCTGGCGAAGCCCAGGTGAATCACGGTGAGGAAGATGGCCATGACCATGATGATCATCACCGGCGTCATGGAGGACATGCCCGTGACGCCCACGAATTGATGGGCGAGCCAGATGGCGGCCTGGCTCTTCAGGAGGGCGCTCCCCAGACTGATGCCCACGCCGAAGAGGCAGATGGTGCCCCAGTTGATGTGCGGCACGGCCTGGTTCCAGGTCATGACGCCCCACCTGGGCAGCATGAGGATGGTGATGCCCACGATGGCCACGGTGGTGGAATCAAAGGGATGGACGGATTTTTCTGTCATCCAGAAGAAGAGGAGAAGGAGGGCCACCACGAGGAGCTTCTTTTCCGGCAGGGTGACGGGCCCCATTTCTTTCTTCATCCGTTCGAGAGCCGCTTCCCCGCCGGGCATTTCCTGCACCTCCGGGGGCATCGTTTTCATCAGAATGTAGTACAGAATGACAGAAAGAACGATGGCGTAGGGGGCGGCGGCGATGAACCATTCCATCCAGCTGATGTCATGGCCCAGCACCTGCTGGATGAATCCCACGGCCACCACGTTCTGCGCCGCGGCCGTCTTGATGCTGATGTTCCACAGGCTGTCCGCCTGCGCCACCGCCATCATGAGGACGCCTGCGAAGGTGCTCCCCTTCTCCAGGCCGAAGGCGCGGATGATGCCGACAACGATGGGCACCAGGCAGGACACGCGGGCCGTGGTGGAGGGTACGAAGAAGGACAGGATGAATCCCACGAAAATGACGCCGATCACGAGGCGGTTTGCCTTCACGCCCAATTTTGACATGACGATGAGAGCGATGCGCTTATCGAGGCCTGTGATCATCATGGCGGCGGAGAGGAACATGGCTCCCGCCACGAGGGCCCACGCAGAGGTGGAGAATCCGCTAAGCGCCATGGAGAGGGCCTTCCCCGTGCCGAAGAGCTTCTCCGGCGCGGCCGGGTCAGGCGCCATGCCCAGCGTGAGCGACATGAGTGTAATGATGACAAAGGCGCTCACCGGATAGGACACGCCCTCGGTCATCCAGATGATGACGGCGAATACGAGAATCCCGATGAGGCGGTGCCCCTGGACGGTCAGATCCGGCGGCGTGGGCAGGAGGTATACCAGCACGAGCCCGAGTATGGCCAGAATCAGACCGAAACGTTTGCCAAAGCTTTCCTTTTCCATATTCATCCCCCTCTTGAAAACCAAAGGCGCCCGGTCTCTAAGGAGACAAGGCGCCTTTGCTGCATAGATATGGTTTAATACCATTATATTGTCTTATAAACAAATGTCAATAGAGGGGAGTAATCATTATTTTCTTAACAGAGAAAAGTAGTCTTCCAGGAGCCGGGAGAGCTGGTCGTTGGCGGCGAGCCCCGGGGCGAGGGAAATGAACCGCAAACTATAGTCTTCATCGGACAGGGGCGGCACCTCCCGGGGAAAGACCGCCCACACCTCCTTCACGGGGCGGCTGTTCCGGAGGGAATCCCCCTCGTCCATGTCGCGGTAGAACTTGGTGTACATGTCCCGGTAAGCGCTGAACTGCACGCGCAGGTCAAAGCTCGCCTCCCCATCCTGCCAGAGGCGGTAAATGTCCCGGTACTTGAAATCCGCCACAAGCGTTCCGTAGTAGAGGGACTTCCAGTAGTAATCTACGCGAAGGTCCGGCCGGCGCTGCACGTGGGTGGTGTAGAGGGGGGATTCTTCCCGGTTGGTGGCGGACGCCGTGGCCGGGACGGCAGCGTCGTAAACGAGGCGGATCCGCTCCTCCCCCCGGACCATGGCGATGGCCGTGCCCGCCTCGAGGCTGTCCAGGGTGTACTGGCCCCCCTCCTCCGTCACGGCGGGGCCGCTCTCGGTGCGCCACCCTTCCCGGGCCAGGGCCTTCACGAAGGTAAGGACGCACCAGAGCTCGTAGAGCTTGTCCGTGCGCTTCCACTGGAACCGATAGAAGGAGGACACGGAGAGGCTCTCCTCCGGGTGCGCCAGGTGGCGGTGGAGGCGGTAGAGGAGAGAGTAGCGGGGATCGCGGAACACGGTCTTGTCCGGCAGAAGGGGCCCCGTGCTCTCCGTCTCGGCAAACCAGGGGGCGCGCCGCACCTGGCGGATGGCGTTCCGGAGCTGCTGCGCCCGCCGGCGGTACCCGGCAAAGCGATCCAGCGCCTCGGCGCGCATGCGGTACTGGTAATCCTTGCGGTACCGGCCAAATTCCGCCTGCTCCGCCCCCACCCGGCGGACGTTCTCATCAATGGCGGCGATGAATTCGCGCAGACTCTGGTCCAGATCGGTGAGGATGGCCCGGGCGTAGCGGTTCTCCGGCACATCCCAGGTGGTCTCCATGCGGCGCGCCCATTCGTAGGGAAGGCCCGTGTGAGGCCGCTCGTTCCCCGGCCGGGCGTGGCCCTCGTTCTTTTGTCCCATTCCGGCAGGCACCCGGCGGGACCGGAGCACGATGCGGCTGTTCGCCGTGCGGGAGAGCTCGCCCATGACATGGAGCACCCGGTCGAAGACGTCGCTCATGGCGTAGAACCGAAGCATCATGTCGCTCCCCACGCCGAGGGCATCCCCCAGGGAGGGGGAAATCCCCATGGTGCGCTTCATGAAATCAAAGGACAGGCGCCGAATGTCCCGGAGGAGCTCGTCCCGCATGTCCTGCCACTGCTGACGCGCCAAGTACCGGGGCACGATTTCCAGCTGGCCGTACCATGTGCGCCCTGCGCCGGTGACGGTGACCACGTAGTACCCCGGCACAAGGGGAAAATTCTTCGCCTCAAAGAGCGTCACATACTGCCCGGACGGGGCGATTTGCACCTCGCCCCCCACCCGCTGCGCCCCCGGCACGGACACCACGTCGAGGCCGTCCATGGTGAGGCGGTAATCGGCAGGGCCGCGGAAGAAGAGGCGAATGTCCTGGTTCTCCACCGCTGTCAGAGCCTTCTCCCCGTCGGGCACCCCGCCCTCAGCAAAGCCGGAGAGAAGCCTGTCCCCTTCCTTCGTGCGGAAGCGCACCTCGAAGGGGAGGCGCTTAGAACGTGTAGTCATAGAGCTTCAGCTCCCGCGCCTTCCGGAGGAGCGCCTTCCGCGATTCTCCGAAGGAAGAGAGGCGGCTCCACCGGTCGAGCACCGCCGCCGCGTCCCCGGCGAGGCGCCCCTTCTCGTCGAGAGCAACCAGGGAAAGGAGCTGCTCCCCTGACCCGCGAAGCTTCGTGAGGATGCGCTGCACCGTCTGGCAGTCGAGACCGTCCGCCCGGGTGAAGGAAAGCCCGGCAGGAATGTTCGCCAGGTAGCGCCCCATCTGGCGGGCCACCCGGTAGCCGATGCCGCCCGCCAGTCCCCCCGCCTGGAGAGCGTCATTGAGGGCGTCCAGGAAGGAGAGCTCCTCCTCTGTGAGGCCCACCCCGCCCTCGCTGCGGCGGAAGGCGCCCCATTCTCCGGCGGAAATCTCCGGGAAGACCTCCGGCTCGGTGCGGCCCGCCCCGGCGAGATCGCGGAATTTCCCCTGATGGAGGGTGATTACATTGGCCCGGTCGAGAATTTTATCGGAGAAATGGTAGGTCGACTCGTCCACATTCACCGTCCCCGTGAAGAGCACATTCTTCCCCACGGGAATCTCCGCCGGGTAGGCCTCGCTGTTGTAAATGCGGGGCATGAGGGCCGGGTTGTACAGGCGGATCACCGGGTCCTCCTCCCGCTCCAGAACGGAAATGAACTGGGCGAAATAATGCTCCGCCCGGGCGAGGTTCATCTCGTCGAAGCAGACGATGTACATCTTTTCCGGGTGGCGCGCCGCGTCCACGAGAACCTCCGCCAGCCCCGTATCGGCAGGGCGGTAGAGCATGTTCCGCATGTCGAGATACCCCAGAAGGTCGCTGTCGTCCATCCACGAGGGGCGCACGGGAATCATCACCGCCTGCTGCCGGGGAAGGCCCATGGCCTCCGCGTAGAGGCGCACCAGCCCCGACTTGCCCGTGCCGCTCATCCCTGCGAGGATCACCAGGCAGGACACCTTGAGCGCCACGTGGAAATTGATGAGGTCCGACTCCGCATAGAGGAGCCCCCGGGATTTGGCCGCCCGGGAGAGGCGATCCAAAAAGGCCTTCTCCGTGAGCCCATCCGGCGCCTGTACCTCCGCAGGCGCCGCCGGCAGGGGCGCCGGGGCCGGGGCGGGGGCCGGCGGCTCCGCCTGCGTGCGGCTCTCGCTCTCCGCCGCGGCGCGCGCCTTTTTGGCCGTCTTCCGGGAGGCGCTCTTCTTCTCCCCCTTGGCCTCCGGGCGCGCTTCCGCCTTCACCTCCGGCCGGGGTTCATTCTTTGTCTCCGGACGGGGTTCATTCTTTGCTTCCGGCCGCCCCTCATTCTTGTCGCTCCTGGCGTCGCCCTTTCCATTGCCCCTGGCGTCGCCTTTGGCCTCGGCCTTACTCTGCTTCGTCTCAGCCTTACTCTGCTTCGCCTCAGCCTTCGCTTCCGCTTTGCTTTCCTGCTTGGCGGCAGATTTGGCGTTCCCCCGGGGATCTGTGGTTTCCTGCGCCGGCGCCTCCTGCGCCGCCTTCTCCTTTACGGACGCCTTAGCCTCGCCCCGGGCCGCCCGGGCCGTCCGCTGCGATTTCCCCTTCCTCCCGCTGAGGAGACGGAGCAAATGGCCGTCCTCCGGCACGGGGGCAAGGCCCTCCCGCATGGCCGCCGCCAGATCCTGAGGGAGGAAGCAGAGGGGCGCCGTGCGGCAGAACACCATACGGGAGGCCTCCGCAGCGAGATCGCACAGCCGCCACCCCAGGTCCTTCGGCCCGGCCGCGGCAAAGTACGCCCCGCCCTCGGAAATGACCGCCTGACGAAAAGCAGGCTCCGTGAGCGACGCAAAGAGCACATACTGCTTCTTCCGCGCCTCTCCCGCCCGGAAGGCTGCGATCACAAAGGGCGGAAGCTGGTTCGGGTCCCAGTACTTCCGGGAGAGCCCGGGGAGAGGCTTTCCCTCCGCGAGGTACCGGCAGAGACGGTTGATGTCCCCGTCAAAGGCGGTATCCTCCGCGTCAAACACGGGCGCCGCAATAAAGGACGCGTCCTCGCCCATACCGGCAGGGCGCGCCTCCTTCTGCGCGTCATCAATGACAAAGTATTTATTGTTTCTAAGAGCGGGAGTAAAGAGCACCAGGTCCTGCGCCCAGTCCGCCTCCATGGCCGCCCAGGCCTCCTTGTCCGATGCAAAGAGACTGCAGTCGTAGCCGGCGCGGCTCATAAATCCGGTGAACCCCAGCCGCCGGGCGTCCTCGTAGCCCTTCGGGAGCGGCGAAAGAGGCTCCACAAAAAACCGGTAATCCTGTTCCCCCGCCGCGGGAACGGCCGGCTTCACACCCGTGCGGATGCGGCCGAGCACCTTTCCGTCCTCCTGACGGAAGGAAGCGTACCCGGCATTTCCATTTGTATTGAATGCCATATAGTAAAATGTCCTTTCTTACTGCGGCAGGACACGGTCCGCCGCTTCATTACGGCCTTTTCTGACGGCAGCGCCGCCCCGATCACGGCCATGATCTTTTTTAATTGCTGTATTTTGAAATGTAAAATTTGAAATATAAAATAACGTTTAAAATATTCGGAAAGTCCCCTTTCCTGCGGCGGGCATCACTGCCGCCGAGCCTCCTTTCTTTTATTCTGTTTTTTATTGTAACACAGGGGGTTAGAGC
>CAZPLS010000061.1:0-7868 GCA_964587685.1 uncultured Dialister sp. | reverse complement strand
GCCCATGGCGAGTTCTTTCATGTAGGTGAGCTGGCGGAGGCCGTGGCGGGTTTCCATTCGTTTTACCAGGTCGTGGTGGTCTTCCGGTGTGAGGGCGTAGACGAGGTCGACGGAGGCCTGGTCGGCGGCGAGGATGTCGAGGGAGGCGACGATGCCGATGTTGGGGGTGACGACGGGGGCGGCGGCGGTGCCTTCGCAGTCGCAGGAGACGGACATGTTGCGCAGGACGTTGATGAAGGAGATGCGCGGGCTGAAGTGGTCTACTACGGCTTTGGCGGATTCGACCATGCGCTCCATGAGCTCTTCGGTGGCGATGCTCCACATGTTGTCGGAGCCTTCGGCGGTGTGGATCCACTTCTTGCCGATGCGTCCGTCGGCGCAGCCGATGCCGATGTTTTTGGCGGATCCGCCGAAGCCGCCCATGACGTGGCCCTTGAAGTGGGTGAGCACGAGGAGGGAGTCGTAGTTTAGAATGTTCTTGCCCATGGACATGTCGGTGAACCATTTGCCGTTCTTTACGGGGAGCAGGGCGGTGCCCTCCTCGTCCATGATGTCCACGGGGCAGAAGGTCCAGCCGTTCACTTCGAGGGTTTTTCGGTGAAGCTCGGTGGTGTAGCGGTCGCCTTCGTAGTAGGTGTTTGTCTCCACGATGGATGCATCGGGCAGGTCGTTTTCTATGAGATGTTTTACCCACGGGCGGGGAATGATGTTCGGGCCGTGCTGTTCGCCGGTGTGGAGCTTGATGGCGATGCGGCCGGTGAGGGTGGCGCTGATGCGGCGGTAGATTTTTTCGAGGCCCGCCGCCGACAGGTCGCGGGTGAAGTAGACGACGGATGCGCCGCCGGTGCGTTCTTCATAGGGGATGTAAATGTCTCCGCCTTTTCCGGGCTGTATGGTTTCTTTTGTCATGGTGACCTCCTTATGGAATGGGGCAGCGTACGGGCGTATGTGTTTTGGCGGGGCGCTGCCGGCGCGGTTCTCTGTCCGGGATGCGGGCCGGGCAGAGGATCTGTATTCTTTATATGTATTATACCAAAATGGGAATGAAAGGGGGCTCTTGCATCCGGGCTGGGCGCATCGTTTCAGTACCAGTCGTGCTTTTCTCCCCGGTCGAGGGCGCGGATGCGCTCCATTTCCTCGTCGGTGAGTTCGAAGTGGAAGAGCTCGAGATTTTCCCGGATGTAGTCGGGGTTGCTCGCGCCGGGGATGACGACGACGCCCTTCTGGAGGTTCCACCGGAGGATGACCTGGGCGGGGCTGACGCCGTGGGCGCGGGCGATGGAGACGATGGTGTCATTGCCGAGGAGCGCCTCGGTGTATCCCCGGCCGCCCAGGGGGTACCAGCCCTGCACGGTGATGCCCTTCGACTGGATGTAGGGGATGACGTCGTTTTCCTGGTAGTAGGGGTGGATTTCGTTCTGCACGAGGGCGGGCGTGATGCGCACCTGGGGCAGGAAGGTTTCCAGCTCTTTCACGTACCAGTTGGAGAGGCCGATGGAGCGGATTTTGCCCGCGTCCACATAGCGTTCCATGGCGCGGTAGGCCTCCACGTCCCCCGCGCCGGGGTGGTGGAGGAGGAGCAGGTCGATGTAGCCGATATCCAGGGCGGCAAGGGCCCGCTCGATGGCCGCTTCCGGGTCGCCGAACTGGCTGGGGTAGAGCTTGGTGATGACGAAAATGTCTTCTCTTGGGACAGTCGAATCGCGCACGGCCCGGCCGACGGCGGCTTCATTGTGGTAAAAGTACGCCGTGTCGATGAGGCGGCCGCCGGCCTCAAGCAGGGTGGTGACGGCGTCATAGCATTCCCGGTCGGAGAGGGCATACGTGCCAAGGCCCATGATGGGCATGTCGTAGCCGCTGTTTAAGCGGACGGTGCGGGTTTCCAGGTCGAACCGTCCCGGGTTTTCGGCCGTGCGGGCGGGCGGCGCGGCGCCGGCAGACGGGTCAGGGCCGGCGGGCGCTGCCTGACCGCACGCGGAGAGGGCAAAGGACAGGGTGAGAGGCATGAGAAGGGAAAGGAAACGGTTCATGGGAGGCTCCTTTCAGAAAAACGAGGGAAGGGCCGACGGACAGAAAATCCTTTCGATTTTATTATAGTTTGTCCGGCACGGGAGCAAAAATGCTTCCTGTCTATTCTCCTGCATGCGCGAAGGTCATACCATGGGGCGCTTTTCGATGGGCAAGGGGCAGAGGAAAAATGACCGGCATGCTTTGGTTTTCCCGGGGCAATGCAAAAGACTTCCTTTTGAAGGGAAGTCTTTTGAAATGTGCGGCATCGCCGGGGGTTATTCCTCCGGGGTGAAGGGCACCACGTCTTTGACTGCTTCGGCCGGGGTGATTTCCGCATCGCCGTTGTCGATGTCGATTAAGGTATAGCGGTCGCAGCCCATGCCCATTTCCTTCATGTAGGTGAGCTGGCGCAGGCCGTGGAGGGTTTCTATGCGCTCCACCAGGTCGTGATGGTCTTCCGGTTTCAGGGCGTAGACGAGGTCGACGGAGGCCTGGTCGACGGCGAGGATGTCGAGGGAGGCGGTGATGCCGATATTGGGCGTCACCACGGGCATGGCCGCGGTGCCCTCGCAGTCGCAGGAGACGGACATGTTCCGCAGGACGTTCACGTAGGAGATGCGGGGTGCGAAGTGATCCACCACGGCCTTGGCGGATTCCATCATGCGCTCCATGAGCTCTTCCTTCTTGATGCTCCACATGTTGTCGGAGCCCTCGCGGGTGTGGATCCATTTTTTGCCGATGCGTCCGTCGGCGCAGCCCAGGCTGATGTTCTTGGCGGATCCGCCGAAGCCGCCCGACTCGTGGCCCTTGAAGTGGGTGAGGACCAGCATGGAGTCGTAGTCCGTGATGCTTTTTCCCATGGACATTTCGGTGAACCATTTGCCGCCCGTCACGGGGAGGAGGACGGTGCCGCCGTCGTCCATGATATCCACGGGGCAGAAGGTCCAGCCGTTGGTTTCAATGGTTTTCCGGTGCACGTCCGTGGTGTACCGGCCCCCCTCGTAGTAGGTGTTCGTTTCCACGATGACAGCATCGGGGAGGTCGCTCTCGATGAGGGCTTTCACCCACGGGCGGGGAATGATGTTCGGCCCATGGGGCTCGCCGGTGTGGAGCTTGATGGCGATTTTGCCGGTGAGGACGTCCGAGACGCGGCGGTAGATTTTTTCGAGGCCCGCCGCCGACAGGTCGCGGGTGAAGTAGACGACGGATGCGCCGCCGGTGCGTTCTTCATAGGGGATGTAGCGGTCTCCGCCTTCTCCCGGGATGGGTAGGTTTGGCATGGTCTCCTCCTTGGAATGAACAGGCAGCCTGCGCGAATGGGGGAACCCTTCGCCGTAAGACGCGCTGCTGCCGAAGCGCGTGCCGGCCGGATGGGGGTTCAGGGGCCACGGCGGGCGGGCCGGCCATGGCGGATCAAATGGGGGAAGCGGGTGCGTCGTGTGGCGTTTTGTCCTCTCTTTCTCCGAAAATGCAGGAAACAGGGAGAAATGGCGCGGGGCAGGCCCGTCCGTTTTTTTCATTGTAGCAAAATACAATAAAAAAGTGGATTTTGTGGAAAAATAATTTTGGAGCGCGGGCCATGGAGCCCGGGAATTGGCGCCGATTCGTCGCTGAAAAGAGAAATGAGAAAACGGAAAAGTTTTTATAATAGACTTTAAAAACTTTGTGATTTTTGCATTTTTTGATAGTATAGTAAAAAAAGAGGTGATGCTATGATAGAGCGGACGCTGTACCTGGATCGATTGATCCGCCTGCGGGATGCGCGGGTGATGAAGGTGGTCACCGGGGTGCGGCGGTGCGGCAAGTCCACACTGCTCCGGCAGTACGAGGACTACCTGCTGCACCATGGCGCAGCGGCTGATCAGGTGATTTTCATCAATTTTGAGGACCTGCGCTTTGAAGGGCTCACGGAATACCACGCCCTGTACGACTATGTTTCTGCCCGGCTGAGGGACGGACGGATGCACTATGTGCTTCTCGATGAGGTGCAGCTCGTGCCGGACTTTCAGAAGGCGGTGGACAGCCTCTTTCTGAAGGACAATGTGGATCTGTACCTCACCGGGTCGAACGCGTACCTTCTTTCGGGAGAGTTGGCTACGCGCCTTTCCGGCCGGTACGTGGAGGTACAGATGCTCCCCTTTTCGTTTAAGGAGTATTACCAGCTCACAGGCGGAGACAAGCGGGAGGCCTTTGCGCGGTATGTCACGCAGGGAGGGTTCCCTTATGCAGCGGCGCTGGCTGATGAGGAGGTGCGCACGGAGTACCTTCGGGGCATTTACCACACGGTGCTCCTGAAGGACATCGTGGCGAGGGAAAGAATCACTGATGTGCCCCTCCTCGAGTCAGTGGTGCGGTTCCTCTTCGACAATGTGGGGAGCCTGGTATCGGTGAAGAAAATCGCTGACACGCTTACCTCCGGCGGGCGCAAGACCACACCGGTGACGGTGTCCGCCTACCTGCAGGCCCTGCAGGACGCCTTCATCGTGTACAAGGCGGGGCGGTACGATATAAAAGGGAAGGAATATTTGAAATCCCTGGAGAAGTACTACCTGGCCGATATGGGCCTGCGGACGCTTGTCCTGGGGAAGCGCACCTCTGATGTGGGGCACATTCTGGAAAATATCATTTACCTCGAGCTGCGCCGCCGGGGCTATGCGGTGTTCGTGGGGAAGGAGGGCCGGCGTGAGGTGGATTTCGTGGCGCAAAAGGGAAGCGACAGAATGTATTATCAGGTGGCGGCCACGGTGATGGAGCCCTCTGTCTACGCCCGGGAATTGGCGCCCCTCCGGGAGATTCGGGACAATTATCCCAAGTATGTCATCACCCTCGACGAGCTGCCCATGGGGGAAGCGGGGATAGAGCAGGTCAATGCCGTGGATTTTCTCCTCCAATGAAGCGGCGGAGGCAAAGGGGCAGGCAAAGAAAAAGGACGGCAAGCCGTCCTTTTCCCGATCCCGGGGACCTATCCTCCAGTAGAAAGGAAGTGATCTCGGATAGGGGCCCCATCCAACTTCATTTTAGCATAGGCGTTTTTTTAAAGTCACGCAGATGGATATACATTTCAGGTATGACTGGTATCAGGGAAAGCGCTGTTTGGTTCCATGAGGCACAGGCGGAGAAAAAGTTTTTAAAATGAACTTCAAAAACTTTGTGTTTTTGCCTGGTTTTTAAAGTGAAATATAAAAAGTGTTGGCAGCATACAGCCCCGTTTGGACGAACTCCGCGCGGGGTTGTGTTGGTTTAGTTGAAATTGTACGCTGTCACGATGGGTTCCCGCCCGGTGAGCTGGTCCTCTGTGTATTCGTAGAGGCAGAGGGCGAGGAAGGAGCCGGCTATGTTGTACACCGCGGGGAAGCCATGGGCGGCGAGGCTCCGGCAGGCGTAGTAGCTGCGCTGGCCGGAGCGGCAGTGCACGTAGAGGGGGCAGCCGGTGGGGAGCTCGCCGAGGCGGCTTCGGAGCTGGGAGAGGGGGATGTTGACAGCGTCTTTGATGTGGCCGGCGGCGTATTCGGCGGGCTCGCGCACGTCGATGATGGCGGCCCCGGACTGGACGAGGGCGCGGACAGCGCTCACCGGAATTTGCCGGAATTCGCCCCGGAGGAGGTTTTGTCCCACCAGACCCGCCAGGTGGACCGCGTCCTTGGCGCTGGCAAAGGGCGGGGCGTAGCAAAGATCCGTGTCGGCCAGGTCTTCCAGGGTGCCGCCTTTGGCGATGATGGCGGCGATGATGTCAATGCGCCGGTCCGCCGCGCCGAGGCCCGCTGCCTGCGCGCCGAGGAGGCGGCCCGTGGGCACCTCGAAATGCACCTTCAGATGGAGGGGGGCGGCGCCGGGCATGAGGCTCACCCGGTCGAAGGGGATGACATAGGCGAAATCATGGGGGATGCCCATGGCTTCTATGTCCCGTTCAGAGAGACCTGTGGCGGCGGCGGTGAGGCCGAAGAGCTCGATGCCGAAGCTCCCCAGGTACCCCCGTGCGGGGGCGGGGCGGCCGCAGATGGCGTCGGCGGCGCGGTGCGCGTCCATCTGGGCGGGGAAGGCGAGCGAGAGACGTCCCGTGGCGCCTTTGAGGGGGAGGCATACCTCCGCGGCATCGCCCACGGCGTAGATGGCCGGGTCAGAGGTGCGGCCGGTGGCATCGACGGCGATGGCGCCGCTCTTACCGATGGCAAGTCCTGCGGTGCGGGCGAGCTCCGTGCGGGGGGTGACGCCCGCGGCGAGGATGACGAGATCCGCCGCGACCGTGCGCCCCGAGGCAAGCGCCACTGTACCCTCCCCGATGGCGCGAACCCGCTCCCGGAGAACGAGGCGGACCCCATGATCCAGGAGGTGCTTCTGGAGGATCTGCACCATGTCATGGTCAAAGGAGGCAAGGATCTGGTCTGCCGACTCAATGACGGTCACGGAGAGGCGCTGCGCCAGGTTGGCCGCCGCTTCTATGCCGATGAATCCCCCGCCCACGATGGCGGCGGATTTCACGCCGGGCCGATCCATACAGGCGCGGATGGCGACGGCGTCACCGATGGTTTTGAGTGTGAAGACGTTTCCCCTCTCTATCCCCGGGATGGGCGGGCGGCGGGGCGCGGCGCCGGGGGAGAGGATGAGGATGTCGTAGGGCTCCTCGTACACCGCGCCGTTCGATTTTCTGATGCGGAGGCGGCGGCTCTCCCGGTCAATGGCCGTCACTTCTTCATGGGTGCGCGCCTCGATGCGGTGCTGCTGCCAGAAGCGCTCCGGCGTCATGAGGACGAGGCGGTCCATGGGCGCCGTGCCGGAGAGGCTGTACGGGAGGGCGCAGGAGGAGTAGGAAATGTGGGGCCCCTTTTCAAAGACAATGATGCGGGCCTCCTCGTCGAGCCGGCGCAGGCGGGCTGCCGCTGACGCGCCGCCGGCGGATCCGCCGACGATGAGAATGGTCCGGCCCATCAGTCGCGGAGCGCCATGTCCGTGGCGATGCGGGCGCAGGCTTTGATGATGGACTTGCAGTTCCGTTTCCGCTCCGTGCAGTGGAAGTCCGGCCAGGGGAAGCACAGGTCGCGGCAGTCGATGGCGCCGATTTCCGCGGCGGCGGCGCGGAGGTACGCTTCGTGGCGGGGATAGATGCCCGTTTCCGGATGATGGAGCTCATCCACCCGCTCCTCGAAGGATTCCTTCGCGTAGGGGTCAGGCCGGCCGTGCATGGAGGAGAGAACGAGCATGCCCGCATTCACCGCACCGCACACGCGTCCCGTGCCGCCCATGCCGGCGCCCATGCCCGATGCGAGCCCCACCGTTTCCGGAGGATAATTGGTCAGGCCCAGGTCGAGGAAGGCCTTGAACACGCACTCGCCGCAGTTGAGGCCGCAGCGGAAATGATTGCCTGCGTTCGCGGCGGCCTGCTCCGCCAGCGCTGCACGCTCTTCCGGGGTGTAATGCTTCTTTTCCATGGTGATCCCTTCTTTCTTTATAAAAGAATTTAGTCTTTACCATTATTATAGCATTTTCAGCGGCGCAGGCACTAAAAAGAGAGCCCGGTCGGGCTCTCTGCGGGGCAGGGATTTCTGCTCAAATCTCTGCTCTTTCATTACGATGCTCAATGCGCAGCCAATGGGAAGAAAAAACAAAAGACAATGGAAGGCTCCGTTAAGGATGGTGCCAAGGAATCTTACGTACCTATCATACGCCCTGCCAGATAAAATTGTCAAGCAAATATTGTGCGGGGAATTAACATATTGACAGCTGCGTCCGTCTTGACGGTCTTTTTCCCCTTACATATAATAGGAAACGCGGGCGAGCGTGGCGGAATTGGCAGACGCGCCAGATTTAGGCTCTGGTACCGAAAGGCGTGGGGGTTCAAGTCCCCCCGTTCGCACCATCAG
>CAZPLS010000060.1:0-7874 GCA_964587685.1 uncultured Dialister sp. | reverse complement strand
ACTTCACCAAAGTCTCACAGCCAAATCCCCCCGCTGCCGGTAGATGCAGCGGGGGGATTTGGGTTAGAACTTAGAACTGAGATCTGAGCTCTCTAAACTAAGCTCTAAGCTCTCAGATCTCAGTTCTAAGAATGGCATTACGAATTACGAATTACGAATTACGAATTATTTATACCACCTGGAATAAGAAGAATTTCAGGTAGTACGTTTCGGGGACGGTCAAAATGATGGGGTGGTCCGGCGCCTGCTGGGAGAAAGCGATTTGCCGGAGAGTGACATTGGCGTCCCGGGCGGCTTCTTTGAGCATTTTCAGGAAGAGGTCTTCGGTCATGAAGTGAGAGCACGAGCAGGTGGCCAGGTACCCGCCCCGGGGGAGGATTTTCATGGCGCGGTAATTGATTTCCTTGTATCCCCGGAAAGCGGTGCGCCGGCTTTGGCTGGTTTTGGCGAAGGCCGGCGGATCGAGGATGATGTAGTCGTAGGTGCGTTCCTTTTTCCGGTCGAGCTCGGTGAGGAAGTCGAACACGTCGGCCCGGATGGTTTTAATGGCAAGACCATTCCGCTCCGCGTTGCGCGCTGCCATGGCCATGGCCTCGGCGGATATGTCTACGGCGGTGACGGATGCGGCGCCTCCTTTGGCGGCGGAGAGGGCGAAGGCGCCCGTGTGGGTGCAGCAGTCGAGCACGTGCCGGCCGTGGGCGATGCGGCCTGCGGCGAGGCGGTTGAATTTCTGGTCGAGGAAGAAGCCTGTTTTCTGCCCGTTCGCCACATCCACGTCGTAAACGATGCCGTTTTCTGTGATGGTGGTTGTGGTGTATTCCCTGCTTTCATCAAGGAGAGGGGAGCGGTAAAAGGCGCAGTATTCCTCCATTCCCTCCCGCTCGCGGAGGGCGACGTCATTTCGTTCGTACACGCAGTCCACGGGGAGATTCCGTTCCCGGAGCACCTCGATGAGACTGTCGAGCACTTCTGCCTTGCGGCGCTCCATGCCCAGTGACAGGGTCTGCACAGAAAGCACCGCCCCAAACCGGTCCACGGTCAGGCCGGGCATCTGGTCTGCTTCCCCGAAAATGAGGCGGCAGCAGTCCCGGTCCTCTTCCCGCATGACCTGCAGGCGGTAGTCCACCGCATAGGCGGCGCGGCGCTTCCAGAAGGCCCGGTCGAACACATCGTTCGCATTGGTGGAAATGAGGCGAATCGTGATTTTGGAATGGGGGTTGTAAAAGCCGCTCCCCACGAATTTTCCCTTTCCTGTGACCACCCGTACAATGTCTCCCGGCGCAATGCCCGGCTCGGCCTCTTCAATTTCCGTTCCATAAATCCACGGGTGCCCGCCCCGGACAGCGAGCTCCGCCCTCTTGGTGATGACGGCCTGTTTCAGCGCTTCCATAGCCCCTCCTGAAAAATTTTTAGTGACTCTCCTTTGCAGGAACGTATTATTTCACGTAGTCCACATCGGGCCGGCGGTCGTGGAACACGTTGATCCGCTGGCGGATTTCTGCCAGCACCTCCGTATCCACCTCGCCTATGGCGATTTCCTCCTCCTCGCCGAGGTGGCAGAGCTCCTCTCCCCAGGGGGATATGAGGAGGGAATGGCCGCCGTACTTGGTGCGCCGCGTGCGGCCGCATTCGTTCACCGCGCAGAGGTACATTTGATTTTCCACCGCCCGCGCCCTGGATAAAAGAATCCAGTGGTCCTTTCGCTCAATGGGCCAGGCGGCAGGAAGGAAGAACAGATCCACCCCTTCCAGTACCTCCCGCCGCACCAGCTCGGGGAAGCGGATGTCGTAGCAGATGACCATGGAGCAGGGAATGCCGTCCAACGCAAAGTGGACGGTGCAGTTCCCGCCGGTGAAGTAATTCTGCTCCCCTGCCGGGCTGAATCCGTGCACCTTGTCGTAGTGAGCGATGACCTCGCCTTTGCGGTCAAAGACGTAGCTCCGATTGTAAATCTTTTCATTTTCCTTCACCGCGCAGGAGCCAGCCACAATGTTCACCCCGTGCGCCGCTGCAAAGGCGCCGAAGACCTCCCGGGTGCGCACCCCCTCCGGGTCGGCGAGGGCGGCGAGGCGCTCCGCCGGGGTGGGGAAAAACCCTACGTTCACTGCCTCAGGGAGGACCAATATATCGGGCTCATCCTTCATGGCCCGTTCCATGAGATCCACCGCATGGGCATAATTGATATCCGGCTCGCCGCGCTGCACGTCCATCTGAATCAGAGAGATTCTTTTTTTCATTTCAAATTCCTTTCTATGGTTCAAAAGCGGCCCTGCCGCCTGTCTTTGCCGATGCTTTGAGTATACCATAAAAAAAGCCCGCCGTACCTGGCGGACTCCTTGTTTCTGGCGGAGAGAGGGGGATTCGAACCCCCGTGACGGTATTCGCCGTCAACATGATTTCCAATCATGCACCTTCAACCACTCGGACACCTCTCCATATGGATGAATTTGTGAGCGCTTGCTCTGTATGTGATTTCGCAGGAATCATACTTTGATAGTATACATTCAATTGCCATTCCTGTCAAGAGCGCTTATTCATCCCAAAAGAGAGAGCGCAGAACATCACCGGACAGCCCCGCCCCGAGGCCCGCCATGAGAAGGAGCCGCGCCTTCTGGCCGGAGAGGCTTCCTCCGAGTATGGCGCCCCGATCCTCGAGGGACCCCGCTCCGCCCTCGTAGCCGTACTCCCGGCACACCCGGCCCGATGCCGTGCGGGAGGTGAGCACCACCGGCACTCCCGCAGCGAGGAGATCCGATGCCGCTTCAAAGACGGCAAGCGGCACATTCCCGCAGCCAAAGCCCTCCACCACTACGCCGGCGATTCCTGCCTGACGCGCCGCCCGGAGGATGCCGTCCCCCGTCCCGGCGGCGCATTTCACGAGCCACACGTCCTCGGACAGGTGCTCCGGGTGGACCTTTTTCCGTGGCATGGGCCGGCGGCTCCAGGTGATGCGGTCGCTGTATACCGTGCCCAGAGGGCCCCATTGCGGCGACTGGAACGCTTCGGGAAGGGTGGCGTGCATTTTTTCCACGTCCCTTGCAGCGTGAATGCGCCCGCCCATGGCGACGAGGACACCCATGCCTGCCGCGCCGTCATCGGCAGCTATGCGCACCGCATCCTCCAGGTTGGCCGGGCCGTCGGCGGAGAGGGCCGATACGCCTCTCATGGCTCCGGTGAGAACCACGGGTTTCTCCGTGCGGAGCACCACGTCGAGAAAGAACGCCGTCTCCTCCATGGTGTCTGTTCCGTGGGTGATCACAAAGCCGTCAGCCTCCCCCGCCATGGTATCTATGCGTCGGGCCAGGGCAAGCATGCCGGCCGGCGTCATGAATTCGCTGGGGATGTTGGATACCTCCACGGCAAAAACCTCCGCCCAGTCTGACAGAGACGGCACGGAGGCAGTCAGCTCACTCCCGCTCACAGCAGGATTGAGGCCGGCGGCACCGCTCTTCATAGCGATGGTGCCGCCGGTGGTGAGAATGGCAATGCGCTTCATGGATGCCTCAGAGGATGTTCTTCACTGATCCGTCGGAGGCATGGTCAGCAATGAGGAAGTGGTACATGCGAACGAAATCATCCTGGTACATGCTTCCCGACTTCCAGAGGAAGGTAAAGCGGTACCGGGGCTCGAAATGGCGGATGCGCACCTGCCGGAGCTTGCCCTCCCTGAGCTCCTCCTCGACGGAGCTTTCGTAGAGGAAGGCGATGCCGCAGTTCCGCTGGGCCAGTGCCTTCACTGCGTAGGGCGTGCCCACCACCACCTGGCTGCTGAAGGAATCCACCGACCGGTTCAGCGTGGCCAGCGCCCTGTCGAGGAGCTCTCGCGCCCCGGCGCTGGGTTCTCTGGTGATAATGCGGTGATGGAAAAGCTCCTGCGTGGAAATTTCTTCGGGAATCTCGTATTCCGGACCGCACACGCAGATGAGGTGCTCCGTGGAAAAGGGCAGCGTTTCATAGCGGGAATGGTCAAAGAAGCCCTCCACGATGGCAAAGTCGATCTGCCCATCATCAATGCTCTTCAGGAGGTTGTCCGTGTCGTCAATGTACATATTGACATTGCAGTCTGCGTTCTCCCGTAAGAATTCCGCCATGTTGTCCGCAATGATGTAGTCCCCGATGGTGTGGGTCGCGCCGAAGCAGTACATTTTGCGGTTGTGCTGCATGGCGTCGATGCGCTCGCGGAGGATGTGATCATCATTGTTCATGGTCTCCACGGCGCTCCGCATGACCTTGCCCTCTTCTGTCAGGCGAAGGCGTTTTCCCTCATAGATAAACAGCTTGACCCCGTAGTCCTCCTCCAGCTTGCGAATATGCTGGGATACAGCAGGCTGGGAAATGCCAAGCTCCACGGCCGCGCTTGTGAAATTCATATGCTTGCACGCGCAGAGAAACGTTTTCGCTCGAAAATTCAGCATGGCTTTACTCCTTTCACTCAGTTTTATTCATTTCTATTGTAAAGGATTTTCTTAAATATATCAAATTTTCTTATGAATATTGGTGTTTTTTGTGCCTTCTCTTATAAAAAGCCCCTGTCATTGACAGGGGCTTTACATTTTGTAGAATTTTCAAGCCTTTCGTTTCCTGACTCGTCCGTCTATCAGAACTCAAGGATCCCTTCCACGGTCTGGCCAAGGGCTTCCTCCACGGAGGGATGGGGCCGCACAATGGAAGCGAAGGCTTCCGCCGTCATGCCTGCGGCGATGGCCAGGGTGGCTTCGCTGATGATATTCGCCGCTTCCTCACACTGGAATTCCGCACCGATGAGACGCCCCTCGCTGTCTGCAATGAGCTTCATGTACCCCGATTCGCCGGAAATGAGGCTCTTCGCGTTGCCTCCCAGAACGGCGCGGCTCGTTTTCACAGCGATGCCCGCCGCCTTGGCCTCGTCCTCGGACATCCCCACGGAGGCGAGCTCCGGCCGGGTGTACACCACGGAGGGAATGAGATCGAGCCGGATGGAGGTGTTCTTCCCCGCGATGGCCGCAGCGGCAATCTGGCCCTGCGCCTCCGCGGTGTGCGCCAGCTGGGGATAGCCCGCGGCGATGTCGCCGATGGCGTAGATGTGCGGCATGGACGTGCGGCACGTCTCGTCAATGAGAATGCGCCGCCGTTCCTCTGCCAGCGCAAAGGGCGTGAGCACGGAGGGATCGGTACGGCGGCCCACCGCGATGAGCACCCCGTCCGTTTTGACCTCCTGCACCTTATCCGCCAGGGAATAGCGCACGATAAGCTCCCCTTCTCCCTGGGCGATTTCCGTCACCGTTGCTTTGGCGGCCACCTTCACGCCCTTCTTGCGGAAGTCCGCGGCGAGATGGCGCGCCAGGTCCGTGCTCATGGGCGGCAGGATGCGGGGCATCGCTTCGATGATGGTCACCTCCGTGCCGAAGGACTGGTACACCTCAGCAAATTCTGTGCCGATGACGCCGCCCCCGATGATGACCAGCCGGTTAAGGCAGGGAAGCTCCGCCAGAATGGAATCGCTGGTGTACACGCCGGGAAGGTTCGCCCCGGGAATGGGCGGCACGGCGGGAACGGAGCCCGCGGCGAGAACGATATCTTTCCCATAGATAACCGTCTCCTCCCCATTGGCAGCGGTGACGGTCACCTCGCCTTCGGCAGTGACCCGCCCGGTGCCGGCCATCACATCCACCTTCTGCTGCTTCAAGAGGCGAGTCAGGCCGCTCCTGAGCTGTCCCGTCACGTCGGCGCAGCGCGCCCGGAGCGCTTCATAGTCCGGGTGCACGTTGTCCGCGGCAATGCCGTACTTCGTTCCTTCCTTCATGTGCGAGAGAAGCGATCCCGCAAAGAGGAGGGTTTTCGTGGGAATGCACCCCCGATTCAGGCAGGTGCCCCCCAGGAGGTCCTTCTCAATGAGGGCGGTCTTCAGTCCGTACGCCGCGGCGCGGAGGGCGCAGGAGTATCCGCCCGGGCCGCCCCCGATGATGACGATGTCGTAATTCATAGGTATCTCCTTTTATGAAAAAAAGACGCCGCCCACTGGAAGCGGCGTCTGGTCATTATAATTCGCTGCTCTCGCGTATGAGCCCCGCGGCGGAGGCAATCACTTCCTCCTCCAGCGCGTTCCGGCAGGGAATGGTGCACAGCCGGGCGAGCATCGCCTCGGCGCTGCACCGCGCACCCCGGAGCGCCTCCGGAATGGCAGCGATCACGCCGGCGGCCATGCCGTCTGAATCGACGGTAACGTCCGTGAGGATACCCCCGTTGACAGAGGCGTACATGCGGAGGAACCCCCAGTCAAAATGGCCGGACCATTCGCAGGTAGCGGGAATGTTCCGCCCGTACCGCCAATTCCAGGAGGAGAAGAAGGCTTCCCTCTCCGCCAGCTCGGCTTCGTCAAAATCCGCCGTGGTGAGAATGGCAGGCTCTGCGCCGTATTCGTCAGCGAAGGCCGTCTTCATGGCCGCCGCAAAGGCGTCCACCGTGACAGCGGGATTGAGCTCGGCCAGATTCACCACCTTGGACGGGACAGACTTCACCCCTTTGGCGCGAAGCTTCGACGTAGCCGTGTCCAGGTAGCGGGCCATGGCGCCCATATCGACGCGGATGAGGATCGTTCCGTGGTGGAAATTTTTCCCCTCCCCGTGGTAGTACGCGTTGCCGGAAAATTTCCTTCCTTCTGCAGTGATGTCGTTGCGCCCCGTTTTTTCCACAGCGATGCCGAAGGACGCCGCTGCCCGGGCGATGACATTCACCTGCCGCGCCTCGTCGTAGGTACCGTCAGGAGCACAGAAGGAAAAATTCAGATTGCCCTCATCATGGTACACCGCACCGCCCCCGGAGAGGCGGCGGGCCAGGAAGCCTCCGTTCCCCTCGAGGGTTTCCGCCCGGCATTCGCCCCAGGCGTTCTGGTTCCGCCCGATGACGACGGTGTTCCGGTTCTGCCAGAGATAGAGGGTAACGCTCCCCTCCGGGGCCTGGCGGGTGAGGTACTCCTCCAACGCCAGATTCCGGTAAGGATTGCGGCTTTCCGCACGGTTGTCAAAGAACCGCAGTGTAGGTTTCATCATCCGTTCCATTCATAGCGAAGCTTCGGCTGGCGGGCTGCGGTGACCTCATCCGGGCGGCCGACGGCCGTATCGTGGGGCGCGCTGTGGAGCGCCTCCGGATCCTCCCGTCCTTCCGCAAAGATTTTGCGGAATACCTCTGCCGCATGGTCCAGCGTGGCCTTGTTTTCTGTCTCGGTGGGCTCAGCCATGAGCGCTTCGTGAACGATGAGCGGGAAGTACATGGTCGGCGGGTGGATGCCGTAGTCGAGGAGGCGCTTGGCCACATCGAGGGCGGACACGCCCGTTTCTTCCTTGTACTTTTCGAGGGTCATGACAAATTCATGCATGCACACGCCGGGATAGGCAATGTCGATGTCATCCTTGAGGAGTGTCATGAGGTAATTCGCATTGAGCACCGCCATGCCCGATGCTTCCGCAAGGCCGCTGCCGCCGAGGGTGAGGATGTAGGTAAGCGCCCGCATGGCCACAAGGAAGTTTCCGTAGAAGAGGCGCACCCGGCCGCAGGAGCTTTCCGGTGCGGCAAAATGGTAGCCTGACTCGGTTTTTTCCACAATGGGATGCGGCAGGAATTCCGCCAGGAAGGCCTTGCAGCCCACCGGTCCGGATCCCGGGCCGCCGCCGCCGTGGGGCGTGGAAAAGGTCTTGTGCAGATTCACATGGACGCAGTCAAAGCCCATGTCACCCGGACGGGCCCGGCCCGCCACGGCGTTCAGGTTGGCGCCATCATAGTAGCAAAGACCGCCTGCATCGTGCACGATTTGTGTAATTTCAAGGATATTCGGATCAAAGAGTCCGAGCGTATTCGGATTCGTCAGCATGAGGCCCGCCGTATCCGGTCCTGCAAGC
>CAZPLS010000059.1:5318-7889 GCA_964587685.1 uncultured Dialister sp. | reverse complement strand
CTACCAATTCCGCATGACCAATCGAAAAACCGCCCTTCATAAAGGACGGTTTTTTCATCGGCGTTTACATACGGCCCAGGTATTTTTTTATCAGGACGACCACAGCGGCCACCGCCGCAAGGACGGCACCGCCCAGCAGGACGACCCATGCCGTGGCGAAGAGGAGCGCCACGATGAGCAGCGCCGCGCCCCAGAAGAGGGCTTTCTTCCACCAGGGCATATCTGCAGTGGATACGACGCGGATGCGGACTGCGCCGCCCTGTTGGCGGGGCGCTTCCTTTTCCTCTGCCCCTGACTGGTCCAGGGTGATGCCGCTGTACTCGTGCACATCCTCGCGGGACATGACCCGGGGTGCTTCCCGCCCCGGCTCGTTTTTGCGGTCCTCTTCCATATCACTGCTCGGAGAGCTTCTTTGTCAGAATGGCGTTCACAGCCTGGGGATTGGCCTTGCCCTTCGTTTCCTTCATGATCTGGCCCATGAGGAAGCCCACAGCCTTCTTCTTTCCCGCCTTGAAATCTGCCACAGACTGGGGATTGGCGGCGATGATGCGGTCCGCCAGCGCTTCGAGCGCGCCCGTGTCGCTGATCTGGACGAGGCCCTGTTCTTCCACGATGACCGAGGGCGCTTTCCCGCTGGTCCACATGTCAGCGAAGACCTGTTTGGCGATTTTTCCGGAAATGGTGCCCTTGCGGATGAGCGCAAGGAGATCCGCCAGATTCTCCGCCGTAACGGGGGTATCCTTCATTTCCAGACCGTCCCGGGACAGCATTTTGGCAAAATCGCCCATGATCCAGTTCGCCGCTTCCTTCGCATCCGCGCCGGCGGCAATCACCGCGTCAAAGTAGTCCGCCCGGTCCTTGTCATTGGTCAGGTAGTCCGCGTCATAGGCCGCCAAACCGCACGCTTCCATGTAGCGCGCCTTTCTCGCGTCGGGCAGCTCCGGCAGTGTCTGCCGGATGGCTTCGATGTATTCCTCGCTCACCGTAAAGGGTACCAGATCCGGCTCGGGGAAGTAGCGGTAGTCGTTGGCTTCCTCTTTCCGGCGCATGCTCCTGGTGACGCCTTCCTTTTCATCCCACGTGCGGGTCTCCTGAATGACAGTGCCCCCTTCTTCAAGGAGCTCCGCCTGGCGCATGGCTTCATACTCGATGGCCCGCTCCACGCCGCGGAAGGAATTGATGTTCTTGATTTCCGTCTTCGTGCCCAGTTCCTTCTGGCCCACCGGACGGACAGAGACGTTCGCATCGCACCGGAGACTCCCCTCCTCCATCTTGCAGTCCGATACACCGCAGTACTGGAGAATGGCCCGAAGCTTTTCCATGTACGCCACCGCTTCTTTGGCCGAACGGATATCCGGCTCGGAAACGATCTCGAGAAGCGGCGTACCCGTACGGTTGTAGTCCACAAGGGAGTAGTCCGAATGGGTGATGGACGAGCCATGGTGAACCAGCTTGCCCGCGTCTTCCTCCATGTGCGCCCGGGTGATGCGGATGGTGGATTTCTTCCCGTCCACTTCAATATCCAGGTACCCATGCTCGCAGATGGGCAGGTCATACTGGGATGTCTGGAAATTCTTGGGCAAATCCGGGTAGTAGTAATTCTTCCGGTCAAATTTGCTGAACCGGGAAATGTCGCAGTGCAGCGCCAGTCCGGTGCGTACGGCAAATTCAAGCACCTTCTTGTTCAGCACGGGCAGCACGCCGGGCAGGCCCAGGCACACGGGGCAGACATTGGTATTGGGATCCGCGCCGAAGGACGTGCGGCAGCTGCAGAATATTTTTGTGGCCGTGCGAAGCTCCGTATGGACCTCCAATCCGATGACGGCTTCATATTTCATAATGCAATGTCTCCTTTCGGTGCCGTTTTCATACATTCAGGATGGGCCTGCTCGAAAGCGTAGGCCGCGTTCAGTATGCGCTCCTCTCCAAGGATGGGTCCGATGAGCTGCATGCCCAGGGGCATTCCGCCGGAGAATCCCACGGGAATGCTGATGGATGGCGCGCCGATGAGGTTCACCGGCACCGTGCAGATGTCCTCCCGGTAGAGGGATAGCGGATCCGAGAAGGCGCCGAACCTGAAGGCAGCACCCGAGGCGGACGGCGCGGCGATGACATCGCACTGCTCGAAAGCACGATCAAAGTCTTCCTTCAGCAGCTTGCGCACTTTCAGTGCTTTCAGGTAGTACGCGTCGTAGTAGCCCGCGGAGAGCACGTAGTTTCCAAGCATGATACGGCGCTTCACTTCTCTGCCGAAGCCGGTGCTTCTCGTCTGGATGTACATATCCACAATGTCTTTGCCGGGGGCGCGGAAGCCGAAGCCCACCCCGTCGTAGCGGGCCAGGTTGGAGCTCGCCTCGGCGGGAGCGATGATGTAGTACACAGACACGCCGCTCGTGATATGCGGAATGGAAACGGGCACGATCTCCGCCCCCTCCGATTCGTAGAAGCGGAGCGCGCTGTAAATGGCTTCCTTCGTATCCTCCTTGATGCCGGGGCCGAAGAATTCATCCGGCACGCCGATGCGAAGGCCCTTCACGTCTGTTTTGAGCGCCTGCTTGTAGTCTTTTTTCT
>CAZPLS010000059.1:0-5218 GCA_964587685.1 uncultured Dialister sp. | reverse complement strand
GACGACCCGCCGGGCACGCAGTCCGTGTTCCAGGGGTTTCTGCTGGGCCCGAAGTAAGAATTTTCCGTGGAGCTTCCCATGGCGAATTCGTCCAGATTCGTCTTGCCGATGGATACGAAATCCTCGCCGCAGAGGCGCTCAATCACTGTCGCGTTGTACGGCGCGACCCAGTTTTCCAGCATGCGCGATGCAGCAGTGCAGGTCTCGCCGCGGATACAGATGTTGTCTTTAATGGCTCCGGGGATGCCCGCCATATCGGAAATGGGTTCGCCCGCGGCAATTTTCCCATCGACCTTTTCGGCCTGCGCGAGCGCCCGCTCGTCCGACACGGACAGGAAAGCGTGAATCTCCCCGTCCAGCTCGTTTCTATGAGCGATGCATGCTTTGGTAAGCTCCGTCGCGGAAATTTCCCGGGCGACGAGCTTGTCATGAAGTTCGTGAATGGTAATATGACGCACTGCGGGGCCTCCTTACATGATTTTCGGCACTTTGAAATAGCCGTTTTCCTTTTCCGGCGCATTCATGAGCGCTTCCTCATTGGTAAACGACGTATGGGGCACATCGTCCCGCATGACATTGTATTGCTCCACGGCGTGCGCCATGGGCTCGACCTCATCCGTGTCGTATTGATTCAGCTCGTCCATATACGTCAGGATGCTGTTCATTGACTCTTTCATTTCCTCCAGCTCATCCGGCCCGAATGCCAGACGGGAGAGCAGCGCCACTTTCTGCACTTCCTCTGTAGAGATTTTCACTGCTTTCACTTTCCTTTCCGCTGACGGAAGCCCGCCGTCGATAAAAATCTAATATACAGTATACCATATGACGCACGCCCCCGGGAAAAAAGACACGAAAAATCCCCTGCGCCAAACACAGGGGATCCGATTCAGCTCCGGAATTCATCGGCCAGGTATCGGAGCGCGCGGCCCATGAGAAAATCAAGGCGCTCCCGCCGCCCCGCGAAGTACAGGTATCCCAGCAAGCTTTCAAAGGCTGTGGCTTCCCGGTATTCCTCCACGGTAGCGCTCTTCGGCACCGACGAGCTCGTGTTCCGCCCGCGGCGGCACACCTTGTGCTCCCGATCATCCAGCAGGTCGCTGATTTCAAAGAGGGCACGGCTCTGCCATTTCGCCGACACCATTTCCGAGCAGAGCGTGCTCAGAATCTGTACATTGTAAATGCCCGTGCCAATGAGCCGGTCCCGCACATAGAAGGACCAGCACACGTCCCCCATGTAAGCGAGGGTCAGTGCGTCCATGGAGAATGCCTCCTGCTCGGTGAGTACGGGAGTCTCCCGGCTCATTTTCTGCGCCATCTGCTTCTTCAGAAACTGAACGCGCTTAAAGTCCACGTTTCTTCCACCGCGCGCCAGCGGGCGTGTCTTCGATGACGATATCCAGCGCGGCAAGCCGGTCGCGGATCTTGTCAGCGATGGCGTACTGCTTCTCCTTCCGGGCGTCCTGCCGGATATCGAGGATGACCTGCATGAGGGCGCGGAAGTCTTCGTCTCCGGCGACGTTCTCCCGGCGTGTCCAGGCCTTCTCCAGAATGCCCAGAATGCCCATGATGTCCTTCATGGTCTTCGCCGCCTCCGCCACCGCGTCCGCGTCAATGCCCGCCGCGCCGGTCTGCACGGCGGTGTAGTAAATATTGATGGCTCTGGCCAGGTCAAAGACCGTGCTTGATGCCAGACCGGTATTGAAATCATCGTCCATAGCGGCGCGGAAATCACTCATGGCCTCCTCCGCTGCCTTCCGGAGCGCTTTGGATTCCTCAGAAACCTCCGTTCCCTCTTTTGCAGAAAGCTCGCGGATGCGGCTGATCACGTCGGTGAGGCGGGCCATATTCGTCTCTGCCTCCTCGAGGCGGTCATCGCTGAAGTCAAGCGGGCTCCTGTAGTGGGTGGACAGGAGGAAGAACCGGAGTGCATCGCCGGAATACTTCTCCAGCACATCCTTGGCGAGGAAGAAATTATTGAGGGACTTGCTCATCTTCTCCTGGTTGATGGTAATGAACCCATTGTGCATCCAGTAGTGCACGAACTGGCAGTCCGTGCAGCCCTCGGCCTGAGCGATTTCGTTTTCATGGTGCGGGAAAATGAGGTCGCTGCCGCCGCCGTGGAAATCAAAGGTTTCCCCCAGGTAATGGATGGACATGGCGGAGCATTCGATGTGCCATCCCGGCCGGCCCGGTCCCCACGGGCTGTCCCAGGAGGGCTCGCCCGGCTTGGCGCCCTTCCATACAGCGAAATCTCCGGGATTCCTCTTCCCTTCATTCACTTCCACCCGGGCCCCGGCGAGCATGTCTTCCACATTGCGGCCGGAAAGCTTCCCGTAATTTTCAAAGGTAGAAATGTCGTAGTACACGTCGTTATCCAGCACGTAAGCATGGCCCTTCTCGATGAGCGTCTTCACCATGGCGATGATATCGTCCATATGATCAGACACGCGGGGGTACTTATCCGCCCGGCGCACATGGAGTGCGTCCGACACCTTGAAATAGGCATCGATATACCGGTCGGAAATAACCTTCCACGTGGTTCCCTCCGCATTGGCCTTGTTGATGATTTTGTCGTCCACGTCAGTGAAATTCTGAATGAGCGTCACCTTGTAGCCGATGTACTGCAGATAACGGCGAATTACGTCCCAGGTCACCGCCGGGCGGGCGTTGCCGATGTGGGGGTGATTGTACGGTGTAACGCCGCACACGTAAATTTTCACCTCCCCCGGCGTGACGGGCACAAAGAGCGATTTCTCCCGCGTCATCGTATTGTACACTTTAATATCTTCCATGGTCTCCTCCTTTATTGCAAAGGACCTTTTCGGGGAGAGGAAATAAAAAACCGCCGTCTCACAGAGACGGTGGTCCGTTATTCCACTCTGCGGCAGCCGAAAGGCGCCTCCTGCTGTTTTTATCGCAAACAAACGGAAAAAGCTACTCTTTGCATTTCGCCCTTTCTGCTCCCGGATGCACTTCTTTCCGGATTTCTCAAGCAGGCTTCCAGCCGCCGACCCGCTCTCTCTTTGGAGAAACTGCCGAAAATACTCTTTCCGATCCTCACATTGTTATGGTTGTCACCGCATCACACAGCTGACCTGGTTTTCGCCCCCACACTCGCCTGCTGGAGCGTTCGCTACCCGGCCTCTGCCTCTCACTACTAACCCTCTCGGTTTTCCCGGCAGGACTTACTTCTAAACCGCACCGTGCTCAGAAGCCCTTTGTCTTCCTTACGTGGATCGTTTCGCCTGCGGCTGGCATCGACTTTCAACCACAGACCTGCGTGATGCTTTCCTTATTATAAGAAGACCTTTTCCTACTGTCAACCGCCGTCTTTACTTCAACTCCTTCATGAGGCGCAGTCCCTCCTCGAGAACCTGGCCCACGCTCTCCCGAAAGACGAGTGTGCAGAACCGGTCTCTCGGTGTGGGGTCTCTGTTAATAAGCACCAGCGCGTCCCCGCGGAAGTAATCGATGAAGCCCGCTGCCGGATAGACCACGAGACTCGTCCCGCCGATGATGAGCATATCTGCGTGGGAAATCTCATCCACCGCATTCTGGATAGTGAAGCCGTCGAGGGATTCCTCATAGAGCACTACATCGGGTTTCAGAATGCCCCCGCAGTCCGGGCAGTGGGGAATGGGCGTACAGAGCGCGAGGAACTCCTCCATGCCGTACTCCTTGCCGCATTTCTGGCAGATGTTCCGCAGCACTGAGCCGTGGAGCTCGAGGACATTTTTGCTCCCTGCCTTCTGGTGCAGTCCGTCAATGTTCTGGGTCACCACAGCGGAGAGCTTTCCCATACGCTCCAGCTCCGCCAGGACGCAGTGCGCCCGGTTCGGCTGCGCCTGGAGCATCATCCCCTCCCGCTCCTTGTAGAGGGTGTAGAATTCCGTGGGATGCTCCGCGTAGAAATGATGGGACAGCATTTCCTCCGGCGACCAGGGCAAATCTGTCTTCTGCCGGTAGAGGCCGTCCTTTCCGCGAAAATCAGGAATATTTGACTCGGTGGATACCCCCGCTCCGCCGAAAAAGACGATTTTTCTGTGCTTTTTGAGCAAATCCGCAAATAATGCAATGGGCGTCATGACTGCACCTCCTTTTTCTCTCTTTTCCTTCATGACCATTCATTTTTCTTTGATTCCATTGTATCATACATAAATGCGCCGCTGTGATTTTTTCTTGCCAAAATTCCGGCGCCATGCCTATAATGGAATCATCCCATTCCGGGAAAGGAGTGAAATCTATGAGCCGCCTGACTCTGGCCAAAGCAAAAGAAATTTACAAGAAGCATACCACCGAGCCGTCCCTCTTCATCCATGCTGCCTGCGTGTCCGCCGCCATGGGCGCGATGGCTGAGTATTTCCACGAGGATAAGGAATACTGGGAAGCCATCGGCTGGCTCCACGACGTGGATTACGAATCGTACCCCTCGCATGATGAGCACTGCCACCATGTACGGGAATTCCTCGCGCCCGAAGGCGTTGATGAGGAGGACATTCAAATCATCATTTCCCACGGCTGGGGCATCTGCACCGACGAGGTGGAACCCACCACACCCATCATGAAGAGCCTCTACACCGTGGATGAGCTCACAGGCATCGTTCACGCCTACGCGCTCATGCGCCCCGAAGGCATGGACGGCATGTCCGTGAAGAGCCTCAAGAAAAAATGGAAGGACAAGCGCTTCGCCGCAGGCTGCAGCCGTGAAGTTATTCAGAAAGGCTTCGACATGCTGGGCCTCGATCCGGCCATCGTCATGCAGTGCTGCATCGACGGCATGACCGCCCACAAGGCCGAACTTGGCCTGGACAAATAAACGCCTGCGCAAAAACGGCACGGATCATCCGCGCCGTTTTTGTATGCCCTTTTTTTCAGCAAAAAAGCCGGTTTCCCGGCTTTCTATATAACGGCTGCGCCGTTTATTTCTGGTGTCCCAGGAGGGATTTGAACCCCCGACCCACCGCTTAGAAGGCGGTTGCTCTATCCAGCTGAGCTACTGAGACAAGGATTGGTCGGGGCAGCCGGATTCGAACTGGCGACCCCCTGCTCCCAAAGCAGGTGCGCTACCAAACTGCGCTATGCCCCGGGGTACGTTCCAAATACTTACCCATTGTAATCCATACCGCCCCCGTTGTCAAATGCACTATCCCAGCGCCTTCACCACCGTCTCCCAGGCCATCACAAACAGCCGCGCCAGAATCACCACCGCCACGATCCG
>CAZPLS010000058.1:5449-8032 GCA_964587685.1 uncultured Dialister sp. | reverse complement strand
TATGACCATTCTTAATTTGATTAGAATTTTGACAGGCGCGGCGGATGGATTCCGGGAAGAGCGGGAAATGCTTCCCCGTCTTCGGAAAGAAGCAGATAAGGCTTGGCGCCGCGCGGATCGGCGCATTGAACGGGCCCGCATTGGCGCGCAGGCCGCCATCGGTGTGCTGGAAAAGGCGCGCATCAATACCATGGCGGTGCAGATGGACGAATTTCTGAAGGAATTCGAGGAGCTGAAAAATGTGAATCTTGAGGACTGCGCGGAGCTCATCCCGCTCCCGGCGGAACCGCTGGATCTGAAAAAGCTCCATAACCTGGTGAATATGTATGACCGCATCCGCGATGCGGGAACCGTGGGCTATGCTATGCGGTCCGAATCGACCATGCTCTTTGGACCGGGGCTTCTCACCTGGGCGGCCCGGACACCGGAGCTGGAATTCACCGAGGAAACGCTGAAAACAGGATCCATTGAAGAATTGCGGCAGATCGCTGATGAGCTCCGCAAATTCGGTGCGAAGGTGACGGAGACCTGCTCCCGTCTGCAGTCTATCCGCCATGCGGCGCAGAAGGCGGCAGAGGTCATGTTTGACCTGAGCGATTTCCTGGAGGACTGCCGGGAAGATATCCACATGCTGCGCCACACCCGCGGGGAGGACTGGACCCTCTATACATTTAACGAAAAGCTCTACGTGGCCCGGGGCATTCAAATCGCCTGCCTTGTGCAGGATCTGGCCGATTTCCACGTGCTCACAGAAGACGCGGACTTCAAGGAATCCATCGTCAAATCGACCAAAAACGCCCGGGAAATCATTCATCAGCTCGGCGCATAAAAGAGAAAAAACAGGCTCTGCGGGGCCTGTTTTCTGTTGCCGGAAATGCAGGCTTCGCCCATTCCCGGACAGCTGGGGCGCAGATTTGGCGATGGCTATCCGTCAAATTATGATTGTATGGTATAATTTGAATTAAAGTATTGTGATGGAAACAGAAATATCCGGGCAGTCATTTCCATGAGGGAGGGAATTCATGAAACATCAGGAAACAGTGATTATCATTGATTTCGGCGGCCAGTATGCGCAGCTCATCGCGCGGCGTGTCCGTGAGTGCGGCGTGTACTGTGAAATTCTGCCGTATACCAAGTCTGCCGAAGAGATTTTGTCCCATGATCCGAAGGGCATCATTCTGTCAGGCGGTCCGTCGAGTGTCAACGCACCGGGAGCGCCGAAAATGGACAAGGCGGTCTTCCAGGCGGGGGTGCCCGTACTGGGCATCTGCTACGGCATGCAGCTCATGTGCAGCGAGCTCGGCGGCCGGGTGGCCCGTCCGGACAAGCACGAATACGGCCATACCGTTTTTTACCGCGACGGCAGCTCTCCCCTCTTTGAGGGTGTGTCGGAAAAGAGCGCTGTATGGATGAGCCATGGCGATTCCGTAGCGGACATGCCCGCCGGCTTCGGCCTCATCGGCCACACGGATCTGACACCCACCGCGGCGGTGGCCGACGAAGCGCGCCGCCTCTACGGCGTACAGTTCCATCCTGAGGTGGTTCACACCGAAGAAGGAACGCAGATGCTGAAGCAGTTCCTCTTCGCCATTTGCCGGTGTGAGGGCGGCTGGTCCATGGGCAGCTACATTGACATTGCGGTGCAGCACATCCGCGAGCAGGTGGGTGCGCACAAGGTCATCTGCGCCCTCTCCGGCGGGGTGGATTCCTCCGTGGCGGCGGTCCTCGTTCACCGCGCCATCGGCGACCAGCTCACCTGCGTCTTCGTGGATCATGGCTTCCTCCGCCTTGGTGAAGCAGAGCAGGTGGTGGAAACATTCCGGAACCAGTTCCACATGAACCTCATTCACGTAGACGCGTCGGAGCACTTCCTCTCCCTCCTTCAGGGCGTGACCGAACCGGAAAAGAAGCGCAAAACCATCGGCGCCGAATTTATCCATACCTTCCAGCAGGAAGCAGACAAGCTTGAGGACGTGAAATTCCTCGTGCAGGGCACGCTCTACCCCGACGTGGTGGAAAGCGGCACCGCCACGGCAGCCACCATCAAGAGCCACCACAACGTGGGCGGCCTTCCGAAGGACATGAAATTCCAGCTCATTGAGCCCCTTCGCGAGCTCTTCAAGGATGAGGTGCGCGAGCTGGGCCGCCAGCTTCACCTGCCCGAAGAGGTGGTGAACCGCCAGCCCTTCCCGGGGCCGGGACTGGCCATCCGCATCATCGGCGATATCACAAAGGAGCGGCTGGATATCCTCCGCAGGGCTGACTTCATCGTGCGCGATGTCATCACGAAGCACGGCCTGTACAACGACATCTGGCAGTCCTTTGCCATCCTTCCCGCCGCCATCCGCAGTGTAGGCGTCATGGGGGATGAACGCACCTACGACTACACCGTAGGCATCCGCGCCGTCACCAGCTCCGACGGCATGACCGCCGACTACGTGCGCTTCCCCTGGGAAATTCTCGACGAAATGAGCCGCCGCATCGTCAATGAAGTAGAAGGAGTCAACCGCGTCGTCTACGACATCACCTCCAAGCCGCCGAGCACCATTGAATGGGAATGACATGCAGTAAATGCCCCGTATG
>CAZPLS010000058.1:0-5349 GCA_964587685.1 uncultured Dialister sp. | reverse complement strand
ATACGGGCATGAAGCGAGAGCGCATTAGAAAAAAGCACGGGTTATCCGTGCTTTTTTCTGTGGATGAATGTTTTTTGAATGCAGGCAAGAGGATTCAGATGGCATTCCAGCCGCCGTCTATCATGAGGAGCTGGCCTGTGGTGAAGGAGGAGGCGTCGGAGGCGAAGTAGATGATGGCGCCGTCCAGCTCGCCGTCCCGGCCGAGGCGGCCCATGGGGCAGCGGGTGGCAATGACCTTGTTAAAGCTCTCATCGCTCACGACGCCGGCTGTCAGCTCCGTGGGGAAGTAGGCCGGGCCGATGGCATTTACGGTGATGCCGTACTTCGCCCATTCCACGGCGAGCTGTTTTACGAGCATCAGAATGCCTCCCTTGGAGGCGGCGTAGCCGGAAATGGGAATTTCTGCCATGCCCACGTTGGAGTGGATGGAGCCGGTCATGATGATGCGTCCGTAGCCCCGGCGGATCATGCCTTTGGCGACTTCGCGGGCCATGTAGTAGGGGCCGTTCAGGTTGACGTTAATGATGTAATTCCAGTTGTCAATGGGCTGCTCCTCCGCCGGCCAGGGGCGGCCCGTGTCGCCGTTTGTGCCGGCATTATTGCAGAGAATGTCGATTTTTCCATAATGGGCTTCCACATCGGCCACGGTCTGGCGGATCTGCTCCGGGTCGGTTACGTCGCAGGTATGGATATAGCACTGTGCGCCGAGCGCTTCAATGTCATTCTGTACGGCCCGCAGCTTTTCCTCCCGCCGGGCAATGATGGCCAGGTCCGCACCCGCTTCGGCCAGAGCTTTTGCCATCTGGACGCCCAGACCAGAGGAAGCGCCGGTTACCAGTGCCACTTTTCCTGTGAGATCAAAGTAATTTTTCATAGATGCCTCTTTGTAAAATAAAACGGGATGGGCGGATTTCCAAATGGTATGGGGCAGAAGTCCGCCTGCCTGAAATACTGATGACGATGCTATTGTAATCCACTATATAGAATATTGTCAATATATATTAAAAATGGCATGCCGGCGGGGCCGTGTTTTTGTGGAATGGGGAAGAATGGAAGGGAAAAAGTGCGCATCCATGAAATTAAAGCAGATAAATTTTAGCGGAAAATGGAAATCATAGGAGCCAGCGTTTATAATAGGGGGGATAGTGCTTGCTGCAGCGTGCAGTATGGGAGGAAATGGTGGAACAACGAAAAGAAGATATTCTGCGCCGATTTGCTGATCTTGGCGTAGGAGAGAAGGACGTATTTAGAGAAATTGTGCGGGCGCGCTACCTGGATTACGTGCTGTTCCGCACGCCTGAAACGCGGGCCAACCAGGAGTACGGGCTGACGCAGGAGGACCTGCTGTCTGAGGCGGAGCGGCTCACGGGTGAAATGCTGGGAAAGGTGCCCGGCGACGTGGAGACTTACGCTTTGATTTACACGCTGGCACTCACGGTGGACCCCATGCGCTATTCCGGAGCCGAGCCAGCATCAGATCTCTTGTCAGCCCTGGTGCATTGCGTGCTGGAACAGGCGGATACGCTGGGAAATTCCGTGCTCTTTGCGGGAGCGGACCATTATCTCACCTGCCTCACGGATATCTTTGTGACCTTCCGGGAGCGGCAGATTGCGGTGACGGTGGCGGATGAGGCCTGGAGGAAGCCCCTGTCCATGATCTACGCCCGCGGGCGCGTCATATCGACGGAAGAGGTTCTCAGCGGCAGCGACAGGTACGATTACATTTTCTATGTGGGCGAGGACAGCGCAGACGGCGCCCGCCTCTGGCAGGACCTGCAGGGCCGCCTGACTGATAAGGGCCGCATGGATGCGTACCTCCCTGACAACCTCCTCCGGTCAGATGACGAAGAGGTGCAGCGCATCCTCCAGGGCATGGCGGAGCGGTGCTGTGTGTCCGCCCTCTACCATGGGGTGGATGGCGAAACGGAGACGGTATGCATCAGGTCCGGCGCCTCCGATAAGAGAGGACGCATTGTATTTGGTGAAATAGAAGCGTCAGACGGTCTGCGCTTCTGCGGAAAGACGGCGCTGGGACGGGATGCCTTTGCCGCCGCTGCCAGCTGGGACTGCGACCTTTATGCGTGGAACAGCAGTGAGGCAATACAAACCCTGTTTACAGCAGGGCTGCTCGACCCGGATTTTGCTGTGGGGAGCGTGTTCCGGGAGGTGCCGGCCATGAAGGGCACCCTCGGTACCTACACGGTCATTTCGCCGGAGGCGGTGACGGAATCGTGCATCCGCACGGACCTGGTCAGCGAGGATATCGCAGCGGACGTGAAGCGGGCCGCGGCGGGGGATCTGGCAGCGGTGCGAGAGGCCGACGGACTTCGCTGCGCCGTGGTGCCGAAGGAGCTCGACGGCGCGGCCGCGGCAGAGGGCGTGATGCTCTTCCGGCCGCTGGAGGGCTATACGGCGGAATACCTGAAGGGCTACCTTGACGGCCCGATTGGCAGACTGTTTTTGGGAACCATGTCCGCAGACGGCGCCTGCCAGGTCTGTGCGTCCCGCCTGCTCCGGATGCCCCTTCGCCGGGCGCCGGCGGAAACCATCGGCGCTGTGACCGCCCTGGTGCGGCAGAGCACGGAAAAGCTGGCGGCGGCGGAAGCGGACTGGCGCCGGGTAAAGCGGGACTTCGTAGGGCTGACCATGGGAGGACGAGGATGAGAATCATACTGGCCACTCATAACAAAGGAAAAATCAGGGAATTCAAGGAAGCGCTGGAGGAATTGGGCTGGGAAGCCGTGCCCATTTCCGACCTGGCAGACCTGCCTGACCCGGAGGAGACGGGCGCCACCTTTGAAGAAAATGCCCTGCAGAAGGCGCGGTACTATGCGGCGGCCATCGGTGAGCCTGTCCTCTCGGACGATTCGGGCATCATCGCTGATGCACTGGGCGACCGGCCGGGCATTTACTCCGCCCGGTATGCCGGTGTGCACGGTGACGATGAGGCGAATAACCAAAAGCTTATCGAGGATCTCCGCCCCTTTCATGGAGAGGAGCGGAAGGGCCGCTATGTGTGCGTGGTGGCGCTGGTGTGGCCCGATGGGCGCGCCGTCACGGCAGAGGGCACCTGCGAGGGCATCATCCGGGATTTCTACGCCGGCACGGGCGGCTTCGGCTACGACCCGCTCTTCTATCTGCCCCAGTTTCAGAAAACCATGGCGGAAATTTCCCTGGAGGAAAAGAATGGCATCAGCCATCGGGGCCGGGCGCTTCGCGGATTGATAGAAAAACTAAAGGCAGAACATCCGACTCACTGACATGGGCAGTGATGAGTTTTTTACAAAATATACCTTCCTGATGAATAATTGATATTAAGAGTATCAAAGGTTCATTTATCTGGCGCACAAACATACCTTTTATTTGATATAATATACAATATAGCCAGAAGGAAGGAGGGAAAGAGGGCATCGACTTATGGCAAAAAGAAAATTGAAACTGTACGGATTCAATAATCTGACGAAATCGCTCAGTTTTAACATGTATGACATCTGTTATGCGAGCGAGGCGGCGGAAAGGGAGAAATACATCGCCTATATTGATGAAGAGTACAGCGCCGAGCGCCTGACGCAGCTGCTCAAGGATGTGGCCGACATGATCGGGGCAAACATTCTGAACATCGCGTCTCAGGACTACGATCCCCAGGGAGCCAGCGTGACTATGCTCATTGCGGAAGAGCCGGTGGAAAATGAAAAGCAGGATGTGGTTATGCACCTGGACAAGAGCCACATCACCGTTCATACTTACCCGGAAATGCATCCCCAGGACGGCATCTGCACCTTTCGGGCAGATATCGACGTATCCACCTGCGGCAAGATTTCGCCGCTGAATGCGCTGAATTTTCTGCTTCGGTCCTTTGACGCAGACATCGTCATCGCCGACTACCGCGTGCGCGGCTTCACCCGCGACGTGAACGGGAAGAAAATCTTCATCGATCACCGCATCAATTCCATACAGAATTACATCGCGCCTCAGATACGCCACAGATATGACATGGTCGATGTGAATGTCTATCAGGACAGTCTCTTTCATACCAAAATGATGCTTCATGATTTCCATCTGGACAATTATCTCTTCCACACCCGGGAAGAGGACCTGCCGCCGAAAGAGGTCAAGCGCATCCGCAGGCTGCTCAAGCAGGAAATGGCGGAAATCTTTAACGGTCGGAATATGCCGGCGGTGAAGGACTGAGCTTTTGGCGCATTCGTTTTTGAAAGGAGCCCTGACTATGGATTTGAAAGAAGAAGCCATGCTTCTCAGAAGAGAGAAGCACCAAATGATTCAGACGGCGCTGACCACGCCGGTGGAAAACGCCCATGATCTGGCTGTCGTGTATACGCCCGGCGTCTCCGCTCCGTGCCTGGCCATCAAGGAAGACGAAGATCTCTCCCTTGACCTGACCTGCCGCGGCAATATCGTGGCGGTCATTTCCGACGGCACCCGCGTACTCGGCCTCGGCGATATCGGAGCGGCGGCGTCGATTCCCGTTATGGAAGGGAAGAGTGCCCTCTATAAAAGATTTGGCAACGTGGACGCCATCCCGATCGTCATCAATACGAAGGACCCGGACGAATTCATTCATACCGTGCAGCTGCTGGAAAAATCCTTTGCCGGGATCAATCTGGAAGACCTGTCCTCCCCGAAATGCTATGACATTGAGGACACGCTGAAGGCGACCATGAATATCCCGATTTTCCACGATGACCAGCACGGCACGGCTATCGCAGCCCTCGCCGCCGTCCTGGGCGGGCTTCGTCTCGTGGGCAAAAAGCTCGAAGAAGTCAAGGTCGTCATGAACGGCGCCGGCGCGGCGGGCTCCGCCATTGCGCGCCTGCTCCTGGAAGCGGGCGTGAAGGCAGAAAACCTCACCGTGGTCAACAGCAAGGGCATCCTTTACGACAACGGCAAACTCGACCGCATCCAGAAGGCGCTGGTGGCTCAGATCAATCCGGAAAACCGCCAGGGCACCTTTGCCGACGCAGTCAAGGGCGCGGACGTGCTCATCGGCTGCTCCGGGCCGGGCGTGTTCAAGCAGGACGTCGTAAAAACCATGGCGGAAAAGAACATCGTCTTTGCCATGGCCAACCCGACGCCGGAAATGATGCTTGACGAAGCGCGGGAAGCGGGCGTGTACATCTTCGGCACCGGCCGGAGCGACATGCCGAACCAGGTAAATAACTCCAGTGTCTTCCCGGGACTCTTCCGGGGCGCTCTCGACGTGCGCGCGCGCCAGATCAACGAAGAAATGAAGCTCGCCGCGGCATACGCCCTGGCCAACCTCATGAGCGATGACGAGCTCGACCCGGACCATGTGGTGGTCGATGTCTTCGATCCCCGCGTACCGAAGGC
>CAZPLS010000057.1:0-8088 GCA_964587685.1 uncultured Dialister sp. | reverse complement strand
TACGTGGGCCTGCGCTACATGAGCCTCAACCCGGCGAAGTACAGCATTTACTATGACGGGCAGAAAGCGTTCGAAGCCGACGCGGACAACCAGAACCTGTGGATGATCCCCGTAGGCGTGGCATGGAGAAACGAAACCGTTACAGAAAACGGCTGGCGGGTCACTCCGAAGGTGAACCTCTCCTACATCTGGGCCTTCGGTGACACCGACACGGACGTAACTGTAGACATCGGCGGAGTGGGCAGCAGCCTCTACTACGACGTAATGGACGAAAACAGCTGGCTGGCAGCGCTCAGTCTGGAAGCGACGAATGACGCCTGGAGCATCGGCCTGAGCTACCGCTACCAGAAGGGCGACAACACGGAGAACAGAGGCTGGCTTGTGAGCCTGAGCTACGCATTCTGATTTCCGTCAGAGCGAATAACAGCGGATAAAAACGAAAAGGGGTACGCAAATGCGTATCCTTTTTCGTTAGGCGTAAAATAATTCGTAATCCGCAATGCGGAATACAGAGATTAGAGCTCAGTTCTCAGTTCTAATCTCAGCTCCTTGCTTGACTGCGGCGTGGGGGAAATATTTGTTTCCTTCCATGGTATAATGGGAAAGAAAGCACGAAAAGGAAGGAGGCGGGCCATGAGAAGCAGCCGCATTCAAAGGCAGTATCCGGACCACATGACACCTTTTGTTCTGAAGGCACCCTTTCAGCCCATGGGGGATCAGCCAAAGGCGGTAGCGTCTCTGTCAGAGGGGCTGCGCCGGGGGGAATGGGCGCAGGTGCTTCTCGGTGCGACGGGAACGGGGAAAACCTTTACCATGGCGAAGGTCATCGAGACGGTGCAGCGGCCGACTCTCATCATTTCGCCCAATAAGACGCTGGCGGCGCAGACGGCGAGCGAGTTCAAGGATTTTTTCCCGGACAACGCGGTGTATTACTTCGTAAGCTACTACGATTACTACCAGCCCGAGTCGTACATTCCCGCTACGGATACGTATATAGAGAAGGATTCCTCCATGAACGAGGAAATTGACCGGCTGCGCCATTCCGCAACGATGGCGCTTTTTGAACGGCGGGACGTGATTATCGTGGCGTCCGTGTCGTGCATTTACGGGCTGGGGGATCCGGAGGATTACAGTACCATGGGCCTGTCCCTGCGGCCTGGGGAGACCATTTCCCAAGAGGAGATTCTCACACGGCTGGTGGAAATGCAGTACCTGCGCAACGATGTGAATTTCACCCGGGACACCTTTCGCGTCCGGGGCGACACCATTGATGTGTTTCCCGCCGCGTCGAACAACACGGCGGTGCGCATCGAGCTTTTCGGCGATGAGATTGACGGTCTCACCGAATTTGACGTGCTTACCGGAAAGACCGTGGCGGAGCGGAACCATATCGCCATTTTTCCCGCGTCGCACTATGTGACCACATCAGACAAGATGCGCCGGGCGGTGCAGTCCATTGAGGAGGAGCTTGGCTGGCGGCTGAAGGAGCTCCGGGACAAGGACCGCCTGCTGGAGGCGCAGCGGCTGGAGCAGCGCACCCGGTATGATCTGGAAATGATGCAGGAAGTGGGGTACTGCTCGGGCATTGAAAACTATTCCCGCCACCTCTCGAACCGGCAGCCCGGGGAGGCGCCCTTCACGCTCCTGGATTACTTCCCGGAGGATTTTCTCATTATGGTGGACGAGTCCCACGTGACGGTGCCCCAGCTCCGGGCGATGTACAATGGGGACCGGTCACGGAAGGAAAATCTCGTGGATTACGGCTTCCGCCTGCCCAGCGCACTGGACAACCGGCCTCTCACCTTTGATGAGTTTACGGAACGGATTAACCAGATCATTTACGTGTCCGCCACGCCGGGGCCCTATGAAATGGGCGCCCAGACCAACCTGGCGGAGCAAATCATCCGGCCTACGGGACTTCTTGATCCCAGCGTGGAGGTGCGGCCCATTGAAGGGCAGATGGATGACCTCCTGGGAGAAATCCATAAACGGGAGGAGCGGCATGAGCGGGTGCTCGTGACGACACTCACGAAGAAGATGGCGGAGGACCTCACCGATTTCCTGTCGGAGGTGGGGGTGAAGGTGCGTTACCTCCATTCCGACGTGGCCACCATAGAGCGGGCGGAAATCATCCGCGACCTCCGGGCGGGTGTGTTTGATGTCCTGGTGGGTATCAACCTTCTTCGGGAGGGACTGGATATGCCCGAGGTGTCGCTGGTTGCGATTCTCGACGCGGACAAGGAGGGCTTTCTCCGGTCGGAAACGTCCATGATTCAGGTCATCGGCCGGGCGGCGCGGAATGCAAACGGACATGTCATTATGTACGCCGACAGGGTGACCGACTCAATGAAGCGGGCCATTGACGAAACGGAGCGGCGCCGCGCCATCCAGCAGGCCTACAACGAGGAGCACGGCATCGTGCCGCACACCATTCAGAAGGCGGTGAAGGACCTCATTGACCTCACGAAGATTGAAGGCAAGGGGGAGGGCCGTCGGAAGAAGGGGCTGGTGGCAGCGGAGCTCACTGACGAGGAACTCTACCAGCAGATGATGGATGCGGAGAAGGATATGAAACGCGCCGCAAAGGCATTGGAATTTGAAGAGGCGGCGCTGTGGCGGGATCAGCTGGCCCGGCTCCGGCAGCAGTGGAGTGACCGGTACGGGTCCCAGGCCGACGCAGCCATGAAGCGGCAGGCGAGCGTGAAGCAGCGCGTGTCCCGGCCGAAAAAGAAGCGGGTGTAATAGGATATATGGAAAAAGGCATCGTTATACAGGGAGCACGTCAGAACAATCTGAAAAATGTGAGTCTCACCCTCCCAAGGAATAAACTCATCGTGTTCAGCGGCCTGTCCGGATCAGGGAAGTCATCGCTGGCGTTTGATACCATTTATGCGGAGGGGCAGCGCAAGTATGTGGAGTCTCTCTCTGCCTATGCGCGGCAGTTCCTTGGTCAGATGGATAAACCTGATGTGGACAAAATTGAAGGACTTTCTCCGGCCATTTCCATTGACCAGAAGTCGGCGAGCCACAATCCCCGGTCGACGGTGGGGACGGTTACGGAAATTCACGACTACCTGCGCATGCTCTACGCTCACGCGAGCCGGGCCTTCTGCCCGAACTGCGGACGGCCCATTCAGAGGCAGACGGTGGACCAGATCACCGATGAAATCATGAAAATGCCCGAGGGGACAAAGCTGCTTCTCCTTGGTCCCGTGGCGTCGGCCCGGAAGGGAACGCACCAGAAGCTTCTCGAGGAACTCCGCCGGCAGGGCTACGCCCGTGCCCGGGTGGATGGGGAGGTACGGTCTCTCTCCGAAGATATCGTGCTGGAGAAGAATCTAAAGCATGATATCGAGGTGGTGGTGGATCGTCTCGTGGTGCGTCCCAATATGAAGTCCCGCCTGGCGGATTCGGTGGAAACGGCGCTGAAGCTCGGCGATGGAATTATGAAGGTCGCTCCTGTGGGGGGAGAGGACATCCTTTTCAGCACGAACTTCGCCTGCCCGGAATGCGGCATTTCCCTGCCGAAGTCGGAGCCTCGGATTTTTTCGTTCAACAATCCCTTTGGGGCTTGTCCGTCCTGCATGGGACTTGGCTCGTCGCTGGAGGTGGATTTTGATCGGGTGGTGCCGGACAAGGACCTGTCCTTCCGCCTGGGGGCGATCCGGCCTTTTCCGGTGAATGGGGACAGCTGGCTCTACCGGCAGCTCGGGGCGTTTCTCAAGCAGTGCGGCCTTTCCATGGACAGCTGCTATAACGATTTCACGAGAGAGCAGAAGCGGATTTTCAAAAAGGGCGGCGGGGAGCCCGTGACCTTTACCTATGAAAACATGCGCGGCGAGGTGCACACCTACCAGCGTGTCTTTGAGGGGATTGTGCCCATGGTAAAGCGCCGCTACGAGGAGGCCTTCACGGACCGCATGAAGGATGACCTGGCGGAGTACCTGGTAGATACACCCTGCCCGAAGTGCCACGGCGCCCGGCTCCGTCCGGAGAGCCTTGCCTTCCGCGTGGGAGGAAAGAATCTCGCTGAGGTGTCCGACATGTCGGTGACGCAGCTGCTGGACTTTTTCAGCCACATGGATCTCACGGAGAAGGAGGCCAAAATAGCCGACCAGATTCTGCGGGAGGTGAAGAATCGCCTCCAGTTTCTGGCTGACGTGGGGCTGGATTATCTCACTCTCTCCCGGAGCGCGTCGTCCTTATCCGGCGGGGAGGCGCAGCGTATCCGCCTGGCCACGCAGATCGGGTCGGGGCTGGTGGGGGTGCTCTACATCCTTGACGAGCCTTCTATCGGCCTGCACCAGAGAGACAATGACCGCCTTCTGGCAGCGCTCAAGAGCATGCGGGATCTGGGGAACACCCTCATCGTGGTGGAGCATGATGAGGATACCATCCGCGCGGCGGACTGGATTGTCGATATCGGGCCCGGTGCGGGGGAAAACGGCGGCAAGGTCGTCGCGGAAGGTACGGTGGAGGATATCGAGGCGGTGCCGGAGTCCTACACGGGGCAGTATCTCAATGGGAATCTCTACATTCCTCTCCCGAAGGCGCGCCGCCCGGGCAATGGGCGCTGGCTGTCCATCCGCGGGGCGGCAGAGCACAATCTGAAGCACATCGATGTGAGGATTCCGCTCGGCGCCTTCACGGTGGTGACTGGCGAATCCGGTTCGGGAAAATCCACACTCATCAATGACATTCTTTACCGTGTCCTCTCCAACGAGAAGCACCACACCAACTACCGCACCGGGGCCTTTGATCACATGTACGGCGTGGGATACATTGATAAGGTTATCAATATCGATCAGCAGCCCATCGGGCGCACCCCCCGGTCCAATCCGGCCACCTATACGGGGGTGTTCAATGACATTCGCGAGCTCTTCAGCCAGACGGCGGACGCGAAAATGCGGGGCTACAAGCCGGGGCGGTTCAGTTTTAATGTAAAGGGCGGCCGGTGCGAGGCCTGCCACGGCGATGGCATTATCCGCATTGAAATGCAGTTCCTTTCGGATGTATACGTACCGTGCGAGGCTTGCCACGGCGCGCGGTACAACAGGGAAACCCTTGAGGTGCGCTACAAGGGAAAGAACATTTCCGACGTGCTGAACATGACTGTGGACGAGGCCATTCCCTTTTTTGAAAATCATCCGAAAATTGTGCGCAAGCTGGATACGCTTCGGCGGGTGGGCCTGGGGTACATTCACCTGGGCCAGCCGGCAACGACCATGTCCGGCGGGGAGGCACAGCGGGTGAAGCTCGCTACAGAGCTCATGCGGCGGAGCACAGGAGGCACCATGTACATCCTCGATGAGCCCACCACGGGCCTTCACAGCGAGGACATCCGGAAGCTGCTCCTTATTCTGGAGGAGTTGGTGGACCAGGGAAACACGGTGGTGGTCATTGAGCATAACCTCGATGTGGCCAAGACGGCGGACTACATCATTGACCTTGGCCCGGAAGGGGGAGACCGGGGCGGCGAGGTGGTTGCCATGGGGACGCCGGAAGAGATTTGCCAGGAGCCTCGGTCCTACACGGGGCAGTACCTCGGGCCGGTCATTGCGCGGACGAAGGCGCTCATGGAGGCGCACCATGACCCCGGTCAATGATGCCATCCGCGCCAAGGTGGAGGCCCTGCCCGAATGCCCCGGCGTGTACCGGTGGAAGGACCGGGACGGGAGGGTCATCTACGTGGGAAAGGCGGTCAATTTGAAAAACCGCGTCCGCTCCTACGTGCGGGAGGACAAGAACCGATCCCCCAAGGTGGCGGCCATGATGCGCCATGCGGAGGACCTGGACATCACCATGACGGCCACGGAGATGGAGGCGCTCATTCTGGAGTGCAATCTCATCAAGGAGCTCCACCCGAAGTACAACATTTCTCTCCGGGACGACAAATCCTACCCCTACGTGAAAATCACCGCCGAGGAATGGCCCCGCCTGTTCATTACCCGCAGTCCCCGCCGCAATGACGGAGGGCACTGTTTCGGCCCCTTCACCGACGTGGGGAGTCTGCGCATGACACTTCGCATGCTCCGGAAGGAGTTTCCCATTCGGACGTGCCGGAACATGCGCGTGGATCGGCCCTGCCTGCTCTACCATCTCCATTTCTGCTGCGCCCCCTGCGGGGGCTGCTGTACCCGGGAGGAGTACGACACCATCGTAAAGGGCCTCTGTGATATCTTCGAGGGCAGGAGCACCGCGGTGGTGCAGCGCCTTCGGAAGGAGATGGAGGCGGCATCGGAGGCGCTGGATTTTGAAAAGGCAGCGGACCTGCGGGACCGGATGCGGGCCGTTCAGAGTGTGCAGCAGCAACAAAACATCGTGGCGAAGGACGGAGATTTCGACGTGGTGGGGATGGCCCGGGACGGCGCCCGGGCAGGCCTCGAGGTCTTCTATATTCGCTACGGCCGCATGGTGGGCAAGGAAAATTTCAGTCTTGACGGTGGGGAAGGGGAAACGAGCGCGAGCCTTCTCTCCGGATTTATTAAGGATTACTACGGCGCGGACGATGTGACCGTGCCGAGGGAAATTTTTGTCCCCGAAGCGCCGGATGATGAAGCGCTCCTCATGGAATGGCTTTCCCGGAAGCGGGGCGGCCCGGTGCGGCTCTACGTGCCTGAACGGGGCTTCCGGCGGCGTCTGAAGGATATGGCACAGGCCAACGCGGCCAAGTATCTTGCGGACAAGAAGCTCCAGTGGGAATACCGCGAGGCCCGGGAGGAGGGGGCTCTTCGCACACTCCAGGAAACGCTGGGATTGCCGCGTCTGCCGGAACGGATGGAATGCTTCGATATTTCCCACAATCAGGGGGCAGAGACCACCGGCTCCATGGTGGTATTTTTGAATGGACGCCCCGCGAAGGCGGAGTACCGCCGGTTCCGCCTCCGTACCACACAGGGGAAGGCGGACGATTTCAAATCTATGGCGGAGGTTATGGAGCGGCGCTATGGTCATGAGAAGGACTGGCCTCAGCCGGACCTCATTGTTCTGGACGGCGGTCCTGGCCAGCTCCGGGCGGCGCTTCCTGTCATCCGCGGAGCGGGGTGCACCGCGCCGGTGATCGGGCTGGCGAAGCGCATGGAGGAAATTTACACGGAGCACGGAGAGGAGCCGGTGGTGCTTGACCGACACGAGCCGGCCCTGCAGATGTTGCAGTACATCCGCGACGAGGCGCACCGTTTTGTCATTACCTACCACCGCCAATGGACGGCCCGGCGTAACGCTGAATCCGTGCTGGACCACATTCCCGGCATCGGTCCGGCGCGGCGGAACGCCCTCTGGAGAGCCTTTCGTTCCTTCGATGAAATGAAAAAGGCCTCTGTGGACGAGCTGGCCCGGGTGAAGGGCATGAACCGCCGATCTGCCCAGAGCGTGTACGATTTCTTCCGCATGAGGAAGGACAGCCGGCAGATGGTCGTGCAGGGACTGGGGAGCGATCTCCCTGCAGATGAAGGGAAAGTTGTCGGGACCGGGCGTGATACATCGGAGTCACAGGGAGGCATGGTATGAAAAAGCTGCTGATACTTTTACTGGCACTGGTTCTTGGAGCGGGCGGCGCGGTGTGGACGGACAGCCGCCTTTCCAAACTGTCAGACCGGGTGGATGCGGCCTGGGTGGAGACGGACGAGGCCATGGCCCGCCGGGCGGCGGTGGTGCCCCGGGTGATCGCTCTCGTAAACCGCTATACCTCCCGGGAGCAGGCTCTCGTGCGGGCGGCAGAGCAGGCGCAGAAGGCGCTGGAGGAAGCGGATACGCCCGCGGCCCGCATGTCGGCCAGCGACAGTTTGTCCTCTGCGCTGGGTCGCCTCCTCATGGCGGCGGACCAGTACCGGACGCTCAAGACCAATCCGGCGTATCGGCAGTGCCAGACGGACCTTATGGCGGCGGAAAATGAACTCACCATCAGTCGGCGGGATTACAACAACGCGGCTCAGGTTTACAATGTTGCCCTCCGCGCCTTCCCGGGCTCTCTTTATGGGGAATTCCTCGGTTATGAGGAGGCGCCTTACTTCAAGCCGGGCAGCCAGAGGCTGTCATAAGGGCAATACAAAACGCAGTGTTTCTTTTCGGAAGCACTGCGTTTTCTTG
>CAZPLS010000056.1:4176-8126 GCA_964587685.1 uncultured Dialister sp. | reverse complement strand
AAGTACTTGGCTGGAAGCGGCCCGGGAGGATAGGAAGCTGCTGATAAAGGAAAAAGGATTCACGGAAGTGGATCCTTTTTTCAATGCGTAATTCGTAATGCGGAATTTGTAATTGAAGGATAGTCGTAGTGTAGGGGTGCGGACGACAAGATAATTTCGCAGACATGCGGTGAAGGACAGCGGTAATAATCTCTTTCCTGCCGACGGGCCGCCCGTCATATCGTCTTTTCCCCAAGCACAGGATGCCTCGCCAGCCGAAGGCTGCGATGCTCAATGAGAGACAGTGCTTCTGTCAAAGAGATATCCTGCCGGCCTTTGGGTGTCTCATACACTGCCATAGGAACCGCTGCGTCCAGCTCGCTTCCGGGAAAATACACGTATTCTTCCATGGTGGGATCCCCGTAAATGAATCCTGAGAGAAGGCGGCTTTCTGCCAGTTTTTGTGTCATCGCATACCTCGCAAATAAAATAAGGCTTAAAATCCAGATAATCGGCTGATGTAAGGTGGAGCCGGATGCCGCAGAGTTCGGTCGGCAAATCATGAAAATTTCTTTCTCCGTGGATATGGCCGAAAATACAATCCTGCACGCCGTACTTTTTCATGATGGAAAGAATGTGCATGGGGCGGCGGTGGTCATCGTAGGGCGGATAATGGAGAACGCAAAAGATGCGGGAAGCACCGGTCTCTGCAGAGAGCTGAAGGCTCCGTTCCAGCCGGCCTTCCTCCCTCTTCAGAATGGCTGCATCTTTTTCCGTGAAGGTGCGAGCCGTTTCGGGAATCCAGCTTCTCGTTCCGGCAAGCGCTATGGAGCCCACTTTTATGGTATTGTTATGAAGAAATTCAAAGGCTCCGTTTGTAGCCTTTGTCATTTTGGTTACCGTGTCCCACCAGTAATCGTGGTTGCCCCGGATGATAATTTTCCGTCCCGGCAGGGTGGAGATCCACTGCAGGTCCGGCAGGGCATCCGTCAGGTTGCGACCCCAGGACAGGTCGCCCGCGATAATGACCGTATCCTCCGGACGAATCATGGACAGCCAAGACTGGCGGATTTTTTCCGGGTGGTTTTTCCAGTTCGCGCCGAATATGTCCATGGGCTTTGTCTGCGGATTGCCGGAGAGATGGAAATCACTGAATGCAAATAATTTCATTGTTATCCTTTCAATGGCCGAAATAGCAGGCCGAACGAAGGGTATTCATCATGTATTCCCTGCTGGCCCGGTCCGCAATTTGTGTGATGCGGTAGCCCATGAAGAGAGGGCTCGCGGTGTAGCGGGGGAATATTTTCATGCAGATTCTGCTTCGGATGGAATAGAAAAACAGGTTATAGCTGTCGCAGGGAATGGGAAAATCATGGAGCACGAAGCGGGCGATGCATTGGATGGCCTCTGAAAAGGAATCGGTATGGCCATCTTTTTTCAGCATTACATTGAACTCGGCGACGCAGCAGATGGGATAATCTGAGAGGGTTACATAGCAGTCGGTGTTTTCGTAAATGAGAGGGCCGTGAAAATTCTCTGCGGACATATTGTTTCTGTAATCATAGTGGTAGAGCCCGATGATTTGGGAATGGGGATGGCGCTGAGAGCCTCCTGCCCGGGGGCCAAAATTTCTGAAGTAGAGAACTGACCGGAATTCAGGGCGGTTTGACACGTCAAGCCATTTTTCCAGGCCGAAGGCAACGACCTCATGGAGCTTTTCCAGGCTGTAAAGGGAAAGATCGCTGTCATGGTCCGACGTTTCCACGAGCACCGTCGGCCAGGTATCCTGAAATACGGGATACTTGTTCATGAGCCAGATCATGTCATGTCGTGTCTCCAGAATGTTCGTAAGCGATTCGGGATGACAAAAAGGACAGGGCGCGCCCCTTGAGGAATAGGGCTTTTCTTTTCCAATTCGAAGATCAAATTCGACGGGGGTGGTCATGGCGGGATCCTTCCTTTCTGTCGAAGCATTCTATATCAATTGTAGTATTCTCCGGCATTTTTGAAAAGGCGTCAAAAATGGGGAAACACATTCCGGAGTTTGGTGAAAAATATATTGACAAGGCTGGCCCGATAGTGTAGTATAACTGCATACAAGCAATTCTTTATTAAGGTAAAGAGATGAAGAGGGGAGACCTGTATGAAGTGGAAGCATCTGATTCTTGGGGGGCTGCTCCTGGCAGGAGCGGCGGCGCTGGTGACCGGCTGCGGCGGCGAAAAGGCAGCTCCGGCAGACAGCGGCGGAGCCGCAAAAAAAATTGTGATAGGACTGGATGATAACTTCCCGCCCTTCGGATTCAAGGATAAGGAAGGTAATCTCGTAGGATTTGATATTGATATGGCGCGGGAAGCGGCCAGACGGATGGGGAGTGATATTGAATTCAAGCAAATTGACTGGGCAAGCAAGGAGGTGGAGCTCCGCAGTCATAAAATAGACGCCATATGGAACGGGCTGACCATTTTGCCGGAACGGGAGAAAAATATACTCTTTTCCCGGCCCTATGAAAATTCGGTGCAGATCATTCTGGTGAAAGAGGATTCACCGATTCAGTCAAAGGCGGACTTGGCAGGGAAAGTGGTGGCGACGCAGGAGGGATCCACCGGTCTTGACGCGATTAACCGCGAACCGGAGGTTAAGGCATCCTTTGCAGATCTGAAGCTCTATCCGGATAATGTATCGGGCTTCATGGATCTGCAGATCGGACGCATCGATGCGATAATTGTTTCGCAGGTGGTGGCGCTCTATTACAATAAGCAAAATAATGCAGGCTTCCGCGTGGTTGATGCGGGATACAACCGCCAGCCCGTGGGCGTAGGCATTGCAAAAGATAATGAAGAATTTAAGAAGCGCCTGGACAAGATACTTGAGGAAATGAAGGCGGACGGTACGTCCACGGAAATTTCCATGAAATGGTTCGGTGAGGACATCACTATCTGAATGAAAGGAGACAATATGAACTGGAAAAAAGCAATCGCGGCGGGTATTTTTGCTGCAGGGATGGCAGGACTTATTGCAGGCTGCGGCGGCGCGGAGAAGAAAGCTCCGGAGGCGCCGAAAATGCCTGAAAAAATTATAGCCGGTCTGGACGACACCTTTGCGCCCATGGGCTTCCGCGATGAAAGTGGGAAGATCGTAGGCTTTGATGTGGACATGGCGGCGGCAGTGTCCAGGGAAATCGGAATTCCGATTGAATTCAAGCCCATTGACTGGGCCAGCAAGGAAGCGGAAATTGCTTCCGGCCGCATTACAGTCATCTGGAACGGTCTCACCGTGACGGAAGAAAGAAAGGCGGTCATGGAGTTTACTGATCCCTATCTGAACAATACCCAGGTGTTTGTGGTAATGAATGATTCCGATATTACAGAAGTGAGCCAGCTCGCGGGCAGACGAGTCTGTGCGCAGGAAGGCTCTACCAGTCAGAGCGCGATGGACAATCAGCCGGAAATGCGGGATTCCTTCAGCGTGTGGAAGCTCTATCCAGATTTCACCTCCTGTTTCATGGATCTGGAAACAGGTCGGTCTGATGCTGTCCTTGGAGACAGCGTACTCATCAATTACTACATCAGCAAAAAGCCGGGGCAGTTCCGTGTACTGCCGGATGTGGTGGCCAATGAAGTATATGCTGTCGGCGTGAAGAAGGGGGACACGGCGCTGGTTGACCTCCTGAATGAAGGATTCAAAAAAGTGGAAGCCAGCGGCGAGGCCGCAAAAATTTCTGAAAAATGGTTCGGGACGGATCTTTCGGTGAAAGTGTAAGGCTGTGCAGAGGGTTGTAAAAAACATCAGGAGCAGCGGATAAGGAGAGACGTATGAAGTGGAAAAAAGCAATCGCGGCGGGCCTTTTGGCGGCGGGCATGGCAGGCCTTCTGGTGGGCTGCGGCGGCGGAGCGGACAAGAAAGCGGCTGAGGCATCGAAGCTGCCTGAAAAAATCATAGCCGGTCTGGATGACACCTTTGCGCCCATGGG
>CAZPLS010000056.1:0-4076 GCA_964587685.1 uncultured Dialister sp. | reverse complement strand
TTCCTATTGAATTCAAGCCCATTGACTGGGCCAGCAAGGAAGCGGAAATTGCCTCTGGCCGCATTGACTGTATCTGGAATGGCATGACCATGTTGGAGGAGAGAAAGAAGGTCATGGACTTCACCGATCCCTACCTGAACAATGAGCAGGTCTATGTGGTACTGAATGATTCCGACCTGACCGATGCGAGCCAGCTCGTCGGCAAGAGAGTGTGCGCGCAGGAAGGATCTACCGGCCAGAGCGCGATGGACAAGCAGCCGGAGGTGCGCGATTCTTTCAGCGAATGGAAGCTCTATCCGGACTTCACGTCCTGCTTCATGGATCTGGAAACTGGACGGATGGACGCTGTTCTCGGCGACGGTGTGCTCATCAATTACTATATGCAGAACAAGCCAGGAAAATTCCGTGTGCTGCCGGGCGTCGTTGCTCGTGAAGTGTGTGCGGTGGGCATAAAGAAAGGAAATACCGAGCTCGTCAATTTGCTGAACGACGGATTCAGAAAGATTGAAGCAAGCGGAGAAGCGGCGAAGATTTCCGAAAAATGGTTCGGTGCGGATCTCACGATCAAGCACTGATGACAGCCCAGTGCTGTGATAAGGAGCCGTGCGGCATGGTGTAAGGCTGCCACACGGCAAAGCGGAACAGGCCGATGGCGGTTCGGTCTGTTCCGTATTTCTATGAGAAGAGGGGTTCTATGGTGGATTACATACTGACCATTCTGCCGAATATGATCGAGGGGCTGGGGGTATCGGCGCAGATTTTTTTCATTGTCTACATCCTGTCACTTCCCTGCGGCGTCCTGTTATCGCTGGTTCGCCTGTCTAAAATCGGACTGCTTCGCCGCGTGTCAGAATTCTACATCTACATCATGCGCGGCACGCCGCTTATGCTTCAGATTCTGTTCATTTACTACGGCCTGCCTATGATTCCGGGCATCGCCATACAGGTGAATGACTTTTCTGCGGCGATCATCGCCTTCGTTGCGAACTATGCGGCCTATTTCGCAGAAATTTTCCGCGGCGGCATCCAGTCCATCAGCCGCGGGCAGTACGAGGGGGCCAAGGTGCTCGGCTTTACCTACCGGCAGACCATGTGGCACATCGTCCTGCCCCAGGTGGTGAAGCGTGTTATTCCGCCCCTGGGCAATGAAACCATCACCCTGCTGAAGGACACGTCCCTCGTGTATGTGCTGGCCATGAATGATCTCATGCGCGTGACTCGCTCCATTGTGCAGCGCGATTTTGATACGACTGCGTTCATCGTGGCAGCCGTGTTCTACCTCGTATGTACCTACATCCTGACTCAGGCGCTCAATTGGCTGGAAAAGCGCTATGCCGTTTATGAGGAGTGAGGTGAATCCGATGGCTTTTATAGATATGGTGAACATTCGCAAATCCTTTGACAACCAGGAAATCCTCCATGGAGTGAGCCTGTCGGTGGAAAAGGGGGAGGTGGTCTCCATCATCGGGCCCTCCGGAGCAGGGAAATCCACCTTTCTCCGGTGCCTGAACAATTTGGAAACCATCCAGGGCGGCTCCATCTACGTAGAAGGAGAATGTTTGGCCGAGGAAAAGGATGGGAAGGTGGTCTACGCCAGGGATGCGGACGCCCGGAGGATTCTGGGAAAGATGGGCATGGTCTTCCAGTCATTCAACCTCTTTCCACATATGACCGTTATGGATAATTTGCTTGCCGCCCCCATTTACGTGAAGAAAATGAAGCGGGAGGATGTGCTGCCCACGGCGGAGCGGCTTCTGAAAAAAGTGGGGCTTTGGGAGAAAAAGGACGTCTATCCGGGCAGCCTGTCCGGCGGACAGAAGCAGCGTGTGGCCATCGCCCGTGCGCTTACCATGAATCCGGACATCATGCTTTTCGACGAGCCCACGAGCGCCCTCGACCCGGAGCTCACCGGAGAGGTGCTGAAAACCATTCACCAGCTGGCTGATGAAAAAATGACCATGATCATTGTCACTCATGAAATGGCCTTTGCCCGGTCTGTGTCGGATAAAGTGCTTTTCATGGTGGACGGATACATTGAAGAGGAAGGGACCAGCGAAGGAATCTTTGAAAATCCCCAGAGCGAGCGGACCCAGGCGTTTTTGAAGTCTATCCTGAGATAAGGTGCTTTTTGGTATGCAATGACATAGAACCTTTGAGCCGGCACTCCTGGGTGTCGGCTTTTGAGCGGGCAAAGCTGTATGCGTCAGGCGCTGGCAGGAAAACGGCGGCAGTTTGCCGCGGCGGCGCTGTTCTTGAAATGGAAAAATACTTGAAATACAATAGAAACAGCGTAATGGAAAGGGAAAATCATTGTAGGAAAGAGAGCGCATGGAGCGGAGGCAGCCAATGAACGATGGCCAATATGGGGCGCAAGGCAGCGCACCGACTATGACGGGGTGGATGAAAACAAGCGGCAGGCTAGCGGAAAATAAGGCGGACTGTTTCCCGTGGAGGCGGCCATGAAAGGAAGATTTTGGGCGGCGCTGGCGCTCCTGGCGGCAGTGGTATTGACAGGGGGCTGCGGAAAGCCTTCTGTGGACGTGGTGAGCGCAGAAAAGCAGGTCGCTCCCTTTGTCTATGAGGCTTCTGTGCCGCTGGAGGCGCTTCATTCCATAGAGGTGGTACCCCAGGTGTCAGGTCCCATCGTGTCGGATATTCCGGACATAGGCACGGCTGTGCAGGCAGGGCAGATTTTGTTTCAGATCGACGCATCGCCCTATGAACGGCAACGAGATGCTCTCATGGGAAGAAATCCTGATTCCGTGTCAGCGCCATCGGATGGCGGAGAGGCGGCACGCCTCCTGGAGCAGCAGATTATTACCCAGGCGGAATACAATCGTTTGGTGGCCAGAGCGGGAGGAGCGACCTCCGCCGCGGCGCCGCAAACGGATGACGCACTGCGGATAGCACTGGAATCGGTGTACCAGGCCATACGGAGCTGCACGGTTTATGCGCCCATCAGCGGCGTGGTGGTGCGAAACTATGCGGCGGGAACGAGAACAGCCGCGGCGGGGCAGCCCGCGCTGGTGATTCGCCAGGAAACGCCGGTTATTGCGGACGTGCCCATTCCCGCGGAGCTGGACTCCATCCTGGCAAAGGCAAAGCGGGAAAAAACGCTCACCGTGACTATCGGCGGGGCCGGCGGCCCTTGGTACGGTGAGCTGAAGCCTCAGCCCAATACAAAGGGAGACATTTATACCATCTACAAGGTGCAGGCAGACAATATAGGAGGCCAGATAGAAATCGGACGAACCTACACCGTGCGCATTGACAGCGGACAGGATGTGGAGGGCTATGCCATACCTGTCTCCGCCTTTGTGAAGGACGACATGGTGCAGGTCGTCAATGAAGACCATTTGGTGGACCTGCGGCCCGTGGTGGCGGCAAGCGCCGTGGGAAATAAGCGGTTGGTCATCAAGGGACTGAAGGAAGGGGACCTGGTCATAAAAACGCCGGACCTCACCATGGAAATCGGCACGGAGGTGCGCACCTGATGCGCTGGGAGCGGGAGGATTACTGCGGACGGGCGCCGGACATAGCGCGCAGGCTTCTCGGGTCCTTTCTGGTCCATGAAACAGAGGAAGGCCGCACTGCCATTCGTATCACCGAAACCGAGGCCTACGGAGGCTGGTACGAGGGACAGCCCGATGATGGGGCGCACACCTGGCGGGGCCGCACATCTCGCACGGCGGTTCTTTTCGGAGAGCCCGGACGTGCCTATGTATACCTCATCTATGGCATGTACTGCTGCTTCAACATCAGCTGTGGCGTGTTGGATGGGCCGGGGTGCGTGCTCCTTCGGGCGGGCGAGCCGACGGAAGGAATAGCGCTCATAGAAAAGCGGCGCAGCAAAGCGTGGGGACCGGCGCTCACTTGCGGCCCGGGGCGGCTCTGCCTGGCCATGGACATTGACAGAAGGCTCAATGGGGCTGACCTCACAGCGGGACCGCTCTATGTGGAATGGGGCCTGCCCTGCGAAGCGGATGTATCCCTGCGAAGGCATATCGATTACGCTGCCTTCGGAAAGCACTTTCCCTGGCGGTTTACCATGAAGGGGAGCCGGTGGATAAGCCGGT
>CAZPLS010000055.1:0-8728 GCA_964587685.1 uncultured Dialister sp. | reverse complement strand
CTTTTCTTTTCTTCATTGTGCCCCCCTGCCCCGGGCCATGCAAGGCACTTTTGATGGCAAACATTGTTTGCCCGTGAAAAAAGCCCTCCCGCAGGAAGGCTCACCGCCGCACGGCGCGGAGGCGCTTTAGGACTTCTCCGAAGAGTTCCACATTGAGGTACGCGTAGCACCACCCGTTGAAGAGGAAAATCGCCGCTGCCATGACCGCGCCGGAGAGGGAGAAGACAGCCCGCCCCGGGTCGGGGTCGTATCCCAGGATGCCCGCCAGGGGCTGCCAGATCCACTGGAGGAAGGAAATCATCCGGGAGAGGATGGACGTGAGGGCGTCGGCGATGCCCAGGACGTAGATGGAAAAGATGATTTTGTAGGACATTTCCACCACGTAGGCGATGGCCGTGAGGAGGATGACCCGGTTCTTCGGCCAGCCTCTGCGAACCCCGTATCCCATGGCCATGCCGAGCGCCCCCGCATATACCGCCGTAGTCAGGCCGATCTCCGCCCCGCCAATGATGGTGACGATGAAAATGACCGCCGCCGAGGCCCCGAGCCCCCAGCGCATGCCGTGGAAGTACGCCACCGCCGCCAGGGGGGACGCCGCCACGATCATGGTGATGAACACGAGAAAGGGCGCGAGGAGCTTGAGCAGCACAAACAGAGCGGCGATGGCCGCCGCGGCCGCGCTCTCGGTGAGCATTTTCGTCTTCCGTATCGATTCGGTCATAGTTCCTTTCCGAAGGCGCGCACGAGCGCTTCCTTCTGCTCCTTCTTCCAATGCTTGATGCGCCACTCCGCCTGCCGGGCCTCCCTGGCCGTGGGCCACTCCTGCTGCCACACGAGCACCACCGGCCGGCGGGAACGGGTGTACTTCGCCCCTCGTCCCGCGTTGTGCACCGCCGCGCGCCGCTCTGCTGAATCGGCGGCGCTTCCCGTATAGAGGCTTCCGTCCCGGCACCGCACCATGTAGGTGTACCACCGGCGCCCTGCTTCATCCATGGCTCCTCCTGTATTATACGCCATCCCAATCAGTACCACTCGCTGATCCAGGCAGGCCCTGGCGGAAAGGCCCGGCGGAGGAAGGCCAGCGCCGCGTCCTGCACCGCCCTGCTGTCGGTCAGCCACATGGCCTCGCCGAAGGCAAAGAGGTCGTCTGCCGAAAGGGCCCCGAAGAGGAGGTGCGCCGCTCCCGCCGCGGTGAGGGAAAAGGCCGCCGTCCCGCCCGGTTCCGCTGTCATCTTTCCCGCTGCGGCCCGGAGGGTGTACACCCCTTCATTGTCTGAAAGAAGGGGATCCTCGTACCGGAAGGACACCTCGCCCTCCGCCTTCGTGGGCCCGGAGAAGGCCGCCATATCTGTGATGCGCGCCGTCATGAAGGGGAAGGTGCGGTTCTGTATGTACGTGTGCTCCGCCCCGTCTGCCCAGAAGAGGTAGGACCGGTCGCTCAGAGGCTCGTACCACCGGATGGTGTCCACCGAACCCCGATGACCTGCCATGTACGCATAGAGGCCCCGCCGGCCTGCCTCGGAGGCCCAGGCCATTTCAGAGGCCACCAGGGTCCGCCCGTCCATGGAGTAGACCACGTACCCCGCCGACCCGCTCCCATCAGAGACCACGGCGATGTACCCCTCCCGGAGCGTCCCCTCGATGCGCTGCCGCCAGTTTGCCTCGTCCCGGAGGGCATAGGCGCTGTACCGGGCGGTATGGGCCCGGTAAATCCCTGCGAGAATCGCCCAGTCATCGGGCCCCTCGATGAGGCCTGCCTTTACCGGCCGCTCTCCCAGGGAGGCGAGCCGCTCCGGCGCCGCCGTCCGCTCCCACTGGTGGGCGTACATGGCAAAACCCAGGGGGAGGTAGAAGGACGCGTCGGACGGCATGAGAATGTCCACGCTTCGCCCGTCCCCGCGGGAGGCGCGGAAGGCCTCCGCCAGCAGGGCCCGCGCGATGCCCCGGCCCCGCGCGGCGGGATGCACCGCCACGCCCACGATGTAGTGGACGGGAAGCACCCGCCCCCGGAGGACGAGCGCATAGGGCCGCAGATGGAGCGCCCCCACGGCGCGGCCCCCCTCCCCGGCAAGGAGCACGTCCTCCGGGCGGTAGAGCCGCCGGAAAAACCACTCAAAAAAGGGATCCCCCGGCTTTTCAAAGCAGTAGGCCCAGAGGGCACGGCATGCCGCCTCGTCCTCCCGGCGCCCTCTCCGAATCTCCATGGCGCCTCCTCACTCCGCGGGCAGCACGGTGTACTTCTCCGCGAAATGGTCCGGGTGGTACTCCAGCTTCGCCTGCCGGAGCCCGGGCAGCCCGATATCCTCCTCGCGGTTCACAAATTCGGTGTCGCTGAATTCGCGGAGCAGGAAGTCCCGGTTGATGGCCTGGTAGAGCCCGCGAATGTCCGGATTGGCCTTCTCGAAATGGATGTGCGCCACCCTTTCGCTCAGCCGGTTCCCCATGGTGACCGCCTCGATGCGGCCGTAAATGCGGATGACCGCCCCCTTCATGCCCAGAGCGTCCCAGTGCGCAAGAGCCCGCGCGATGGCCCGCTCCTCCGCCTCGATGTGCCCGTGCCGCTCAAACCACGCGGCGAGCCCCGCCTTCGTGTCCTCCATGTTGGCGGCGGAAATGGGCTCGTACTGGTAATCGCTGTACTGGCGAAGAAAGCCGTTCAGGTGGTTCTTTTTCATGCGGAACTTTTTCCCCGGCAGGTGGATGAGGTCATCCGTGCGGTAGATGTACTCCCAATTGTCCCGCTCCTCCACGAAGCGGTATGCCCCCGGCCGGAGCGCTTCGATTTTTTCCACCGTGGCAGGGGAAGCCGCCCGGATGGCAAAGGGCAGGCCTCTGGCAGCGAGCGCCTCTTCAATGAGAACGAGGCCCTTCTCCGGAAGGGATCCATCCTCCGTGAAGGGCGGAAGGAAAAAGGTATCCTTTCCCTCGCCGGCGCGGACGAAGAGCATCCCTTCCTCCTCCGCCCACCGGGTCTGATAGGCGTGGGACCACAAAAAAAGAGTTTCAAAGGAGCAGTCCGCCCGCTCGCCGCAGCACCCTTTGAAAAAACGGTTCACATACTCCCTCTGGGAGATGTCAAATTCCCTGAAATCTATGATGTCCACACTCCTTCTAATTCTTTCAATCTATTCTATACCCATTGTACCATACGGGAAAAGGCAGGACGGGAAAAAACGCACCGCACTGGATGTCCACCGGAAAAAGACATATCAATCCCCACTTTTTGCCGAAAACATCGTGATTTTTAATCTATCCGACCATGCAAAACCCATGAAAATCCATCAGAATATGGGACTGCCTCATTTATCCACACCCAGCAGCTCCGGTTTTTCACACAATTCACAGCACGAGGCATCGGATGCGCACCGCAGTCTGTCGGAGAAAATTCCGCCTCCGGTTTCTATCAGGAGATATAGTTATTAACCGTTATTCACAACTTTTTGTGTACATTTCCCGTGCACAGCCATGAAAAACCCCGAATTGACGGAGGTTTTACAAAGGGCGAACAAATTTGTTCATAAGTCGGTGCATAACTGTGAATAACTATGTGAAAAAGAGGGGATTTCTTCCGCATCTCCGCTGCCTCCCGTCATATTGAGAATCATGTTTCTCCCTTTCTCCTGGAAACATCCATCCGGCGCTCTCTTTTAGCCGCCGCGCAAAATGTCCGATGCTGTCTCTCCACTTGTCTCTCCTGCAGACATACTCCATGTCCCCGGATATAAAAAACTTTTATAAATAATCCAGTCCAGACGGCCGGGAAGCAACGAAATGGCAGTGATATAATTACATTCGTGATTCCACTCTATAGCATACTATCTATAAGCAGACCGACGATTTTCCCATGAAATCGATCTGCGCAGCCACTCTCCCGTCTGTTCCTGCCGTGCCGGCAGCAGCGCTGCGTCAGGAAGCAGAGACAGCTGCGGCGAAAACGGATACCGCCTGCTTTCCGTCCTGTCCATCGCTTGCAATCATCCATTCCACACCGTCAGAGAGGATACCATGACCCACCAAATGCGAAAAATCGTTCACTGCGCCGCCGCTTTTATCTGGGCCAGTGCCACGTGCCTGATTACGTTTGCCCTATCGCTGGCAGATATATACCTCTTTCCGCAAGAGCATTTTACCGAATACGGGCTGGTCGAATGGGCGCAGGAGGCCCTTCTTTTCCTTGCCGCGGCCATGTACGGATACCTGGGACTTCGTTCAAACGATACCTTTTATCAGCTGGTAAGCGGTTTCCTTCTCTGCATGTTTATCCGGGAATTGGATTTCCTTTTTGATTTTATCAAGCATGGCGCCTGGCAGTATGTGGCCATCGCCGCGGCCGCGGTGTGTATTTACCGCGTTTCGCGTTCCGGCATCAGGAAAATTTGCGATGACCTGTGTTCCGGCATTGACAGCCGGTCGTTTTTCTGGCTGTTTATCGGTCTTATCGTTGTCCTGGTATTTTCCAGGCTGTTCGGAATGAATCTGTTTTGGCGCAGCTGTTTGGGCGACCATTTCATGTATGACGTCAAACGCGCTATAGAGGAATTCACCGAGCTGTGGGGATATCTGCTGATCATGACTTCCGCAGCCTCCTGTTTCATTGAAAAAAACAGACGATCGTAAGGCCTCTGTTGGCACCAGATCGTCTGACAATGATGACAGGCTGCCGAACCGGCCGTTTGCGATGTTCGCATCCAGGAATCCGCGTCCTTGCCTGTCGTTTATATAACGCGCTGTCTGTACCGCTCAGGGCTGCCTCTCTTAAGCGGCACGGACAGCGCGGTTTTATTTGCTTCGTCCTTCCCGTGGAAGAGGCTGCTTCCCGCACCCCACCGGAGGGGTATCCACGCATGGCTTACCAGTGCAGAATGTACCGGTCCCCGGCGAAGCGTACGCCGTCCATCACCGGGTCCAGGCCGCTCCGGCCGCCCTCATTGCGGCACCGGATGAAGAGACCCCGCGCCCAGTCCGCCACAGCGGAAAAGGTCGCTCCCGTCACCTTGTCCTCCACCGTGCAGGGAAGGAAGCGCGTGTCAATGATCTGGAGCACCCGGTGCAGACCGTACCGGAAAGGCTCGCCCCCGTCGCAGCATTGGTTGTAGAGATTTTCCCCGTCAACCCAGCCGGTGTAGCCCCGACAGAGGGGCGACTTGATGGGATTCCACCCCCGCTCCGGTACGGACAGATGACGCGCCGCGTCACGGCCGTATTCCTGCCGGGCATTTTCATGAAAAATGCACCGAATCCACCGGGCGTCCATTATTTTCCCCCAAGCTCGGCGAGGAGCTTATCCACGTGGGCCGCGGCGTTCACTTTGCGGTACTCCGCGGCAAGCCTGCCCTCCTCATCGATGAGGAAGGTGGACCGCTCGATGCCCATGTACTTCCTGCCGTACATACTCTTTTCCTTCATCACCCCGTAGAGATTGCATACCACCTCCTCCGTGTCCGCCAGGAGGGGGAAATTGAGGCCGTGCGCATCGCGGAAGCCGCAGTGGCTCTTCACGCTGTCCCGGGACACGCCGAGCACCTCATAGCCCAGCGCGCGGAATTCCTCCAAATGGTCGCGGAACTTCTGCGCCTCGATGGTGCAGCCCGAGGTCTTGTCCTTGGGGTAAAAATAGAGAATGACCTTCTTTCCCAGGTAATCGGAAAGGGAAATGTCCCGCCCTGTATCGGAGGGAAGGGTAAACCCAGGCGCCGCGGCGCCTATCTGAAGCTCTGCCATAGCAATCCTTCCTTTCTTTTATCGAAAATTTTCTATATAGATTATATGCCACCGCATGCCCTTTTGCAACAGGGGGCATAGGCAAATTCTCTCAAATTCCCATATGCATATATATGCATATAATAGTCTCTTTATTTTTCCAGCTTTATCATTTGACACCATATATGGGGCCATTTACACTATAAATGGAGGTACTGCTATGTCAAAATGGGAAAAACTGCTGCTTCGTATATATTCTTTATCTCCTGACCTTCGTTTTGATGAGCTGCAAAAGATTCTGGAACGATATGGATATACCATGCACGCGCCGAAAGGAGGAAGCAGCCATTATACATTCCGAAAAAGCGGATGCCAACCCATTACCATTCCGAAGAAAGCCCCCATCAAAAAGGCGTATGTCAAATTAGTGAAACAAATCCTGGAAAAGGAAGGGACTCATAATGAAAACGTTGAATGAATATATGGAAATGCCTTATCCGATGGACATCGTAGAGGATCGGGAGGAAGGGGGCTATGTCCTTTCCTTTCCGGACCTTCCCGGATGCGCCACCTGCGGAGAGACCATAGAGGAGGTCATGAAAAACGGAGCAGACGCAAAGCAAGCCTGGCTGGAAGCAGCCATGGAGGAAGGCCTCCCCATTCCCGAGCCGAATGCCACCGAGCTCTATTCCGGCCAATTTAAGCTCAGAATCCCCAGGAGCCTCCACCGCTCCCTGGCGGAACGCGCCAAAAAGGAAGGGGTCAGCATGAACCAGTACTGCCTCTACCTCCTGTCCCGGCAGGTTCCGTAAATATCTCTGTCCCTCTCCATACCAATCAAAAAACGCCTCTCCGAAGGCGTTCTTTTGTTTGTTATGACAGGAAGATGAGCCGCAGCGCCACGAGCATGAGCGCGCCGGCCAGGAGGAAGAGGATGGATCGGCCCTTGATTTTTTTGGAGATTTTCGCCCCCTCCTGGGCGCCGAAAACGGCGCCGATGCCGAAGAGGATGGCGTAGTCCCAGAGGATGTGCGCCTCCCACTGGTGGCTCGCCACGCCGATGAGGGAGGAAATGGCCAGGACGAACTGGCTCGTGGCGGTGGCGATGTGCGGCGGGAAGCCGAGGAAGCCCACCATGGCGGGCACCTGGATGACCCCGCCGCCGATGCCGAAGGTGGAGGAGACAAACCCGATGCCAAAGCTGATGGCCAGCCCGAGCGGCATATTGACCCTGATATCCTTCGGGTCAGCGGTGAGGTCATACTTCGCCGCCGACTGCCTCGTATTCTTCCAGATGATAAGGAGAGCAATGAAGAGGAGGAGCACGCCGAAGGCGGTGCGGAAGGCGCTCCCGGTGAACCAGTTGGACCAGAGCGCCCCGAGAATGGCGCCGGGAATGGTCGCCGCGGCAAAGGGGATGGCCGCGTCAAACTTGATTTTTTTCTGCTTGTTGAAGGCCAGGCTCGCCGAGATGGCGTTGAAGAGCACAATGGCCAGCGACGTCCCCGCGATGGCCGTGGGGGGCCAGTCGAACATCCACAGGAAGAGGGGCACGAAAATGATACCCCCGCCGGCGCCGATGAGCGTGCCAAAGACAGCCACGGCAAAGCCGATGAGAATGTAAAGCAAAGCCGATGCGGCCGTGATATCGCTGAAAAGTTCCATGGAATCCCCTCTTCCAGACCATGAGGGAAGCCCCTCATTTATGTATATCCTTTATTATATACAATCTCTGCTCTTTTGCTATCATGCGCGGTCGGTGGTACCGGTGCCGGGAAAGCACATCCCCCATTTTCCCCGGCGCTTCCGCCCATGGATGAGATAAAGTGAGGGATATACCCGCTCCCCTTCGAAAATTCGCAATAGGTCTCCTGAACGCTCTTCCAAAAGTATCCGTTTTATGTGATAAAATAAATTTACCTCCACTGAAAGGAGGTGATTTTACTGGAGGATTTTATTTTTTCTGTTTTCGGGTCTGTGGTTGTTCCATTCATTGTGAATTGTGCTTCCACATTCTTCATGGATTGGATGCGCAATCACAAGGATTAACCACAAGAGAAAACCCAGCAGGTGGCTCTGCTGGGTTTTTGATTTCACTGGGGAAATCATTTTTTCTGTTCTGTGAAAAGTATAACACACGTTCGGAAAATTTCAATCCCTCCCAAAGAAAATTCCCATTCAACCTTTCCCCCTGCACAAGGGGCGGATCAGGGCGAGATCCGTCCTCATTGGCCATGACAGGACTCCTCTTCCGCGGCAGGCAGGCATGTCTTTTTAATCCAGCAGGCGCTTGTAATCCCGCCTGGCATATACGACGCGGGCGATGGTGACGGTCTTTTTTTCTTCATCCACCCAGTAGAACATCAAAAAATGTTTGACTACGAGTTTTCGATACTCCCGCTTCAATGGGCGAATCGCCCAGTACGCCGGTGCCGCATAGGGATACTCACGCACCCGCTCTCCAGCTTCCGCCAGATCCGCCGCCAGCCGCTCCGCTGCGGCAGGGTTCTTCAGTTCCCCGCTGATATACTGCATGATGGCAATCAAATCTTCTCTGGCCGCCGGCAGGTATTCCAGGGTATACACTTATGCCCCTCCTATCGCGTCTTTCATCGCCTGCAGCACTTCCTTTGAGGAATAGCGCCGATCCGTGAGCTCCGCCTCTCTCTCCGCTTCCTTCAGCTTGCAGTAAATCTCGCTTTCAAACTGCAGCTGTTCAAAAGCCTCCATGCTCATCACGACCATGTCCCCATATCCGTTTTTCGTCAAGAATACGGGCTGTCCCGTTTCATGGACGGTTTTTGCAATGTCTGCGAAGTGATTTCTCAAGTCTGAAACCGGTCTGATCATTTTCATCGGATCCACCTCCTTTTTGATTTTTAGCATAATTATGCTAAAAGTACAAGAGAGGAAACTGACCCGTTTTTGCATGCCGGATGTCTTCCTGCCTTTGCGGTATCCGTCCCGCGTCTCGCAGGAAAGGACGCGGCGCCGTCAGGAACGCCGTCTGAAAATCCATAAAAACTTT
>CAZPLS010000054.1:1306-9106 GCA_964587685.1 uncultured Dialister sp. | reverse complement strand
GGCCAGGGCCAGGCGGATGAAGAAGGTGAGAACGCCGATAAGCTTGTAGATGATGTATACGGCGATGATTGCGATGACGCCGCCTAAGAGGGGGCTTTCGGTGAAAAGGTCTTCCATGGGGCCTCCTTATAGTTCTCTGCGGTTTTCCACCGCGCCCGCCAGGGTCTGGCTGTCCGCGTAGCCGATGTCGCCCCCCGCGGGGAGACCTCTGGCGATGCGGGTGACACGGATGCCTGTGGGCTTGATGAGCCGGGACAGGTAGAAGGCGGTGGCTTCGCCCTCTGTGTCGGGATCCATGGCGAGGATAACCTCCTTCACGTCGCTGCCTTCGAGGCGGGTGAGAAGCTCGCGGATGCGGAGCTGCTCAGGGCCGATGCCGTCCAGCGGGGAGAGCGCCCCGTGGAGGACGTGGTAGAGTCCCTTGTATTCGCCGCTCGCCTCGAGGGCCTGCACGTCCGGGGGCTGCTCCACCACGCAGATGATGGACTGGTCCCGCCGGCTGTCCGCGCAGATGCTGCACGGGTCAGACACCGCCAGGTTGCAGCACATGGAGCAGTAACAGCTGGCCCGCCGCGCCGCGGCGATGGCTTCGATGAAGTCTGTCACCTCGTTTTCCGGCCGCTCCAGCATGAAGTAGGCCAGACGGCGGGCGGTTTTCACGCCAATGCCGGGGAGGCGGCGAAACTGAGCGGCTACATTTTCCAGTGCGTCATTCATCAGAACATGCCGCCGGGAAGGCCAAGGCCGCTGGTGACTTCCTTCATGCGCTTCTGCGCCATTTCCGATGACTTGCGGGTGGCTTCATTCACCGCGGTGGTGATGAGGTCCTCGAGCATCTCCGGATCCTCCGGGTCGATGGCATCCTTTGAAATCTTCAGGGATGTGATCTGGTTTTCTCCGTTCATGGTCAGGGAGACTGCGCCGCCGCCCACAGAGACGTCGACGGTCTGCTTCTTCACTTCTTCCTGAGCCTTCTGCATATCCTCCTGCATCTTGCGTGCCTTTTTCAGCATGCTCTGCATTTGTGCCTTGTTTCCAAACATGGTGTCCTCCTGGTACAGGGCGCACGGCCCTTTTTATTTCTTTTCATATATATCACAGTCAGGGGCAATTTTCAAGGCAGCCGCCAGGGCGGGGTCGCGCAGGGCCTCTGCAGAAAGGGAGGTCCGATCAATGGGGACATACCCGTCTGATGGTTCCGGAATGGCTGCGGCCGCAGGGGCGGCGGTGAGTGCCGCTTCCACATCCGCCCTGGCCTGCGCCTCGTCGGCGCTTCCCTTCAGCACCGTTCGGGGAAGGAGGGAGAGCCCTGCGCACTTCTGGAAGGCCTCGGCGGTGATTTTCTGGTACGCCGGGGTGTTGCAGGCCTGCACGATGAAGGGCTGGGGGGCGGAAATGACCGCCCGGGCGCCGCCCGCATAGATGAGGGTGCTCTTGGAGAAGCACGTATAAATGTCGATGCGGTGGATGGACATAAAATAATCGAGGACCTTCTTCCAGAGGGCCGGATACGTTTCAGGAGGAAGGATGGACGGGGTATCGCTCGTCCGGGCCTCCGCCGCAGGCGCCGCACTCCGGGGAGGCGTCTGTAGCGGAGCCTCGGACGGCTTCGGCGGCGCCGCCGGGGCGGCTGTGGCGCGGACGGGCGGTTTTTCCGCAGTCGGCGGAGTTGGGACAGGCGCCGGAGCGGGTACGGGCGCCGGAGCGGGGGTGGGTGCCGGTACTGGCGCTGGGGCCGTCACGGGCGCCGGCGGAGGGGTGGTGGCTGCGGGGATGGGCGCAGGAACTGGGGCTTGCGGCAGGGGAGAAGCTGCCGGCAGATTCTCCGCAGTCTTTTCCAGCGCTTCCATGCGGTCGAGGAGGCTCTCGAGGGTACGGCTCCCATGGAGGCGGCAGAGGCGGAGCAGGCCCATTTCGGCGTGCATTCTTGGCAGGGCGCTCCGCTTCATGTCGGAGAGCGTTTCGTGGAGGGAGGCAAACAGGGCGTCCAGGAAGGGATCCGAGAGGGCCTGCGCCTCGGCGAGGACCTGTGATTTGTCCGCCCCGTAGACGGAGAGCTCCGGCGCATCGGGCTGCACCTTCGCTATCATCACGTCCCGGAAATGGGCGAGGAGCTCCGTCAGCACCGCGGCGGGCTCCTTTCCATCCTGCAGGATGGAGGAAAATTCCACGAGGGCGGCCCCGCTTTCCCGGCGCAGCACGTGCCCGGCCAGAGAGAGAATGCGGTCCTTCCCCGTCAGCCCGAGGAGGTCATTCACCGCATCGGCGGTGAGGGGTTTCCCTCCCGCCGCGCCGGAGCACTGGTCGAGGAGGGAGAGGGCATCCCGGAGCCCTCCCTCCGCGCGGATGGCGATGAGATCGGCCGCTTCTTCTGTGAGCTGGAAGTCGCTTTGTCCGGCAATGTAGAGAAGGTGTGCCCGGATGTCCTCGGCGGAGATGCGCCGGAATTCATAGCGCTGGCACCGGGACAGGATGGTGAGGGGAATCTTTTCCGGCTCCGTCGTGGCGAGGATGAAGAGCACGTGGGCCGGGGGCTCCTCGAGCGTTTTCAGGAGCGCGTTGAAGGCCTCCTTGGTGAGCATGTGCACCTCGTCGATGATGTACACCTTTTTCCGGCACACAGCGGGGAGGGACCGCACCGACTCCTTGAGGGCGCGGATCTCCTCGATGCCCCGGTTGGATGCGGCGTCGATTTCATATACGTCGAGGGACGCGCCGCTCGTGATTTCACGGCAGGTGCGGCACTCGCTGCAGGGATCCGCCCCATGGCGGTTCGTACAGTTCACCGCCTTGGCCAGAATTTTGGCCATGCTCGTCTTTCCCGTGCCGCGCGGGCCGGAAAAGAGGTAGGCGTGGGCGAGCCGATCCTCCGCCACGGCCCGGCTGATTGGAATGGATATATGCTTCTGCCCCACCACCTCCGTAAAGGTCTGGGGACGCCATTTGCGGTACAGGGCCAGGTAGGCCATGTTTGTCCCTCCTTTTCTGCAAAGAAAAACTGCAGCTCTCACTTATGACAGCCTCCAGGATAGACCGTGGCACATGAAAGGATCCACTTACTGCTGCTTCCTCTCGGACCTGACAGGGTTCATGGGATTTCATTGCACGGGGCCCGGAGACTGCCATAAATCAGAACTGCAGAGCCATGACAGTATTATACAATAGAATGGGCTGTTTTCCAAATGGGCCGTTCATTTTCTGCCGTTCTCGGAGAGCCGGCCCGCCGCTTCCGGAGAGCCGGTGGGAATTGCTGATTTTCTTTTTCTGCGGGCGTTTTTTTGCCCGCAAAGAATTGACACGGCCGCGGGGCGGGACTTACAATAAGACATTAAGGAAATCCCGGTGCATGCCTCTGTCCGGGCCGCGTCCGCCGCGGCGGCGAAACGGAAGGCGTTTCTGGTTTTCCGGAACTTGAAGTGAAGGAGAGATGATTATGGCAATTCGTTTTTCCAGCACGCTGGAAACAATTAAGGTCTCTGATCTGGGTCCGATTCTCGCGCTGACTGCAAAGCCGGAGGTAATTTCGTTTGCAGGCGGCCTGCCGGCACCGCAGACCTTTCCGTTGAAGGAACTGACGGAATGCGCTATCAGAGTGAGAGAGGAAGACGGCGCGGGCGCCATGCAGTACGGCCCGTCCATGGGATTTTTGAAGCTCCGCCAGGATATCGCTGACCGCATGAACCGCATGTACGGCCCCATGGGCATGGACAAGGTGGAAGCAAAGCACGTGATGATTACCACCGGATCCCAGCAGGGTCTGGACATGATCGGTCGGGCATTCCTCGACAAGGACGACGTGGTGCTCATTGAAAGCCCGTCCTACCTTGGCGCGATTGACGCCTTCTCACTGAACCGCCCCTGCTTCGTGGAGGTGCCCACGGACGAGGAAGGGATGATTCCGGAAGAACTGGAGAAAATTCTGGAAACGACGGAAAATGTGAAATTCATTTACGCCATCCCGAATTACCAGAATCCCACCGGCATCTGCTGGTCCCTGGAACGCCGCCAGGCCCTGATGGCGCTGGCCGCGAAGTATGAAATCCCCGTGGTGGAGGACAATCCTTACGGCGACCTGCGCTTTGAAGGGGAGGAAATCGCACCGCTCATTTCCATGGATCCGAAGCACCTGGTCATTTATTCCGGTACGTTTTCCAAGACGCTTGCCCCGGGCATGCGCCTGGCCTGGCTGGTGGCCAATGAAGAAATCATGGCGAAGCTGGACGTTGTCAAGGGCGCGACCGACCTGTCCACGCCGGGCACCACCCAGCGGGAATGCGCGATGTACATGGAAAACTACGACTTTGAAGGGCATGTCCAGGAAAACTGCGAGCTCTATGCGAAGCGCCGCGACGCCATGTGCGAAGCCATCAAGAAGTACTTCCCGGAAACGGTCAAATTCACCTATCCCCACGGCGGCCTCTTCCTCTGGGTGGAGCTGCCCGAGGACATTGACGCGAGAAAATTGCTTGAAGCGTGCGTCGCCAACAACGTGGTCTACGTACCCGGTGACAGCTTCTTCCCTGCGTCCAAGAAGAAGAACTACTTCCGCCTGAACTTCTCCTACAACGACGAAGCCACCGTAGAAGAAGGCATCAAGCGCATGGGCGAAGCCATTAAGAACTACAAGGCGTAAAAAAGCCAAAGAAAAATCCCTTCCGCATGGGAGGGATTTTTGCTTGGGAAATGGCAATCAGTAACCCTTGCGCTTGTCGATGACATTGGCCATGGGACGGCCCTCGCTCCAGGCGGCAAAATTGTCCCGGAGCAGCGCGAGCACCCGGGCCCAGGAATCGGGCGTGCGCGATGCGGTGTGGGGCGTCATGATCACGTTGGGCATATCCCAGAAGGGATGGTCATCCGGAATGGGTTCACTGTTGAACACGTCGAGAGCCGCTCCGGCAAGGTGTCCGCTCTGGAGGGCGTTGATGAGGGCGGTCTCGTCCACCACGGAGGCCCGGGCGATATTCACGAAGAGCGCCCCTTCCTTCATGACGGAGAAGGCCTTTTCGTCGAAGACGCGCTCCGTATCTGCCGTGGAGGGAAGCGCGGCAACGATGACGTCCGCCGTGGGAAGGATGGAGAGAAGATCGGCTGCGCCGTACATTTCATCCGCGAGGGGATCCGGCGCGGGGGTGCGCTTTACCGCAAGGATGGTCATGCCGAAGGGGCGGGCCTTAGCTGCGATGGCCCGGCCGATGCCGCCGAAACCGACGATGAGGAGGCGCTTTCCTGTGAGTACATCCCCGGTGGGGCGCTTCCATTCGCGCTGGTATTGGCTGCGCATGGCCTCGTGCAGGCGGTGGTACCAGGCAAGGATGAAGGCGAGGGTGTGCTCCGATACGGCGTTGTCGTGCACGCCGTGGGAATTGGTGAGAATGATGTCGCGCTCAAACATGGCGGGCACGAGGAGCCGCTCCACACCGTCTGAGAGAGAATGAACCCACTGGAGATGGGGCGCGGCCTCGAGGATGGGCGTTGCATTCTGGAAGCCCCACATAGCGACCGCGTCGGCGTCGGCCAGGTGCGGGAGCGCTTCCTTTACCTTGGGATAGGCTTCCACGACGGAGCCGGGGACGGCGTCTGCGATGGGGCGGATGCGGTCCGGATAGAGATGGTTGATGATGACGAGTTTCTTTGTCATGGCAGGCACCTTCTTTTTTTAGTATTTTCTTCATTATAGCATAGGAAAACGGGGCGGACGGCAGGGTTAAAGTCTGTTATAATAGGAAAAATTACAGGCCTCATGGGCCTTTTGGGAGGCAGTACATGGCAGAAAGACGACAGAGATCGGGGAAACGGAGGCCCGTTCGAAGAAGAAAAAAATCGGGGGGCGGGAAGTTCCTGTTTTCCGTTCTCTTTTTTGTTGCCGCAGCAGCGCTGGCGATTTATTTAACCACCCATACGCCCGGGGAGGAGGAAGGACGAAGCGAAGAGCCTCGCGGCGCGGTGGAGCAGATCCTCGACGCGGTGAGCGGCCCGGACGAGGAGAACTACGAGGAGACGTACAGCGAGGATGACGGCGAGCTGGAGGAAGCGCCGCCGGAGGAGGAAAGAGAGCGGCCTCCGGAGCCGGAGCAGGAACCGGCCCGGGAGCGTCCTGCCCCGCCGGAACGGCCCCGCCGTCAGGAGCGGACCGCCCCGCCCCGGGCAGTGAAGCGTACTGAATCCGCTGCCCCGGCAAAGGAAACGGCCGCCCCGCCGGCAGAGAAGAGGGCCCCGGGCCGGCTGAAGCGGGAAGCCGCGCCGGCGAAGCAGGCGCTGTCCCGGGAAGTGAAGCAGTATACGGGGAGTCTCGCGGTGATTATCGACGACGCTGGCCGGGACCTGGATTCCCAGCGGGTCTATGAGCAGATGGGGATTCCCCTCACGCTGGCGGTGATGCCCAACCAGCCCCATACGAAGGAGGCAGCCGCGTCGTGGGCGGCCACGGGCATGCCTGTCATCATTCACCAGCCCATGGAGTCCGTGTCGGGCGCCGCTTCCGAGCCGATATTCATTTCCACATCCATGACGGCGGAGCAGCAGGAGAAGATTCTCCTCGATTCCTTCGCCCAGATTCCCCAGGCGGTGGGCATGAACAACCACCAGGGGTCGAAGGCGACCATTCACCGCACCACCATGAACAATGTGATGAAGGCCCTTGCTGCGCGGAACATGTTCTTCCTGGACAGCGCCACGAACAGCACCACCGCCGCTGACGCCGCCGCCGCGGCGTACGGCGTGCCCTACGTGCGCAATGAGCTCTTTGTGGACAACACCACCAACGTGGAGGAAATCAAAGAGATGATCCGCAAGGGAGCGCGCATGGCCCAGGGCGGCAACGCCATTCTCATCGGCCACTGCCGTCCGAACACGGCGGAGGCCTTCCGTCAGGTCGTGCCGGAGCTTGAAGCTGAGGGCATCCGCTTCATCTACGTGTCGACTCTGACCCACTGAGAGGACCTATGAAGCAAACAGCAATCATTTCCGGGGGCACATCGGGTATCGGCCTGGCCGCGGCGGTGTGCCTTGCCCGGGACGGATGGCATACGGTGCTCCTCGGCCGGGATGAAGAACGGGGAAGAGCAGCAGCGGCGCGCGTCCCCGAAAGCCGGTTCCTTCCCTGCGACGTGCGGGACAGCGGGGCGGTAAATGAAGCCGTGCAGTCAGCGGGAGCAGACGGCCCCATCGGCGCGGTGGTGGCCGCTGCCGGGGTGTACACCGAGGGCCTGCTGGAGTATGTCACTGACGAGGATATCGCGGCGTGCCTCGCCTCCAATGTGTGCGGCACACTCTACCTGCTCCGGGCGTGCATTCCCTATATGAAATCTGCCGGGGGCAGCATCGTCACTGTGGCGAGCGACGCGGCCCTGCAGGGCAATGTGCAGGGCACCCTCTACAGCGCATCAAAGGGGGCCGTGCTGGCCCTGTCGCGATCGCTCGCCCTGGAGCTTGCCGTGTACGGCATCCGGGTGAACTGCGTGGCTCCCGGAGACATAGAAACGCCCCTTCTCGCGGCGCAGCTTGCGCGGTACGGCGGGAGTGAGGCGGATATGGCCGCCAGTTACCCCCTCGGGCGCATCGGCCGTCCGGAAGAGGTGGGAGAAGCCATCGCCTTTCTCATTTCCTCCCGGGCCTCCTTTATTACAGGGAGCGTGCTCGTCGTGGATGGGGGGCTTACCGATTGGTGAGTGTCCATTTTTGGATTTTTTAGTATAATGAAAAAAAGGCAGAAGGCCTGTGCATGTGGAGTTATCTCAAGTCTGGAGGGATGGACATGAGTGAGGAAAAACAGATGGAAACCATGCCGGCGGAGCGTCC
>CAZPLS010000054.1:0-1206 GCA_964587685.1 uncultured Dialister sp. | reverse complement strand
GTGCCGGAGACGGAGTCCCTGCCGGCGGAGACGCGGGAAGAGGTGTACATCGAATCGCCGGATGCGGAAATGGAAATCAATATCCGGGACGACCGGGACGAGGAGGCGGAAAGCCTCATCCGCTGGGCAGCGGCCCGGGCGGGCCTCATTGTGGTGGCTCCCGTGCTCGGCACGGCGGCGCTCATGGCCAATGAGGTGTACATGATCGTGCGGATGGGCAAGATCTACGGCATTCGCATGTCCGACCGGATGGTCCTCTCCTTCATCGGCTCCCTCGGCGGCAAGGTGGCAGGCAACCTGGCAGCCACACTCATTCCCGTGGCGTTCATGCAGGTGCCCATCGCGGTGAGCGTGACCTACGGCATCGGCCGGGCGGCGCAGCGGTGGATCAAGGATGGCATGCCCGATGACGTGAAGCCCTACCGTGATGTGTTTGAGCAGGAAAAGAAGGCTGGCGAGGCGGACCTGGAAGCACTGAAGGACAACCCCATGAAGGATCAGCCTCTCGGTGATGAATCGGTGGATTTCAATGAGAAGGCGGAAAGAGCCTGCTGCTGCGACAAGGCCCACGCCGCGTTCCGCAAGGTGTCCGACCGGTTGGCGGAGACGGCGGAAAGCGCCGCCACCCAAGTGGTGGGCGCGCTGAAGAAGGCCGGCGTCAGGGAAGAACAGCTCGAGGACGTGAAGTACATGGCCATCGGCGTGTCCGAGGCGGCGCGGGAAACCGCAGAAGAAGCCGCAAGAGACCTCTCTGCCCATGCAAAGGAAACCTCCAAAGTGCTGGCCGAGGAAGCGAAGGCGCGGTCGAAGGAATTCTCCGCCCGGGCAAAAGAAGAAATGGAAGCGGCCCGGAAGGCGGGGCGGAAGCTTCGCCGTGAAGCGGACGTGCGCGTTGCGGAAGCGCGGGTGAAGACCGAACAGGCCAGGGCAGAGGCCCGGGTCCGCATGGCTCAGGCCCGGGTGAAGGCGGTGCAGATGCGCGCCCAGGCGGAAACGCAGGCCGAGGAAGCAAAGGCCCGGGCGGAAGCCGCACACGAACGGGTACAGAATAAAATGAAGGAAGTGAAGGAAACGGCCAGACAGGCCGCAGAGGACTTCAGGGCGCTCGCAAAGGAACGGGCCGGGGAACGGCGCGCCGCTGATTACGCCCTCCGGGGCGAAGCGCTCCCCGCGGGAGAAGGAACAGAACCGGCAAAGGATGAGCCC
>CAZPLS010000053.1:0-9224 GCA_964587685.1 uncultured Dialister sp. | reverse complement strand
TTTTCTGTATATACAAAGCCTTCTAACTCTTCAGATTTCTCCAATCCAATAGTCCATTTAAAAAGATCAACCTCAGAAACCTTTGTCTTTTTATTTTTATCTTTAAGCTCGGCTAAGGTAGATTGTATCATTTGTTTTCTGATAAGTTGGCCACATATTTGGGATTCTTCCAGTTCCTTTCCTGACATGCTGTGATCTTTCCATCCGGTTGTTTCTCTAAGAAGATCTTCCTTTCTAATGCTGTTTGGGTCCTTTCCTCCTACAAGTACTTCTTCAAATTTTATATTCTCTCCAGGACCCCCTTTAGGTTTGCACCACCACATTTTACCTTCATAAAATGTAAAGAAAAAATCATTCTCATTAGCCATGCATACCTTTCTGACTGCACCTGCAGCATTAGAGGCAAAAGAAGAACCATTCTTTGCATTTTTATATTCTTCAACAGCTTTACTCCAGAATTTAGCAAGAGCTTTTGAGTGAGATAATTTTTCATTGCTCTGCTGCTCATTCTGGATTGAGTCTCAAATAGTATTTTCTGAAATCTCATAATAACCAAGCCGTACTGCACTACTTCCCTTTTTGAGAAGATAAGTTTGACATACTTCATCTCGTTCAGATTCTGACATCCCTTTTTTCTTGTTGCTTTCACCAAGCTTCACATAATATACATGACATTTATCATTATCCATGCTCATACCTCCCTTCTTATATTCTGAATTTACAGTATAACCAATGTTATCTGTTTTTACCAAGAATTATACGCACAAATATGACAGGAACTGTCAGACATTCATATTATCGTCAAACCATGATCAAAGAATATTATGGTGCAGACATAATCCTGTATCACAAAAGAAAGGAACAAGACTTTCGCTTGACAAGTACAAAAGGAGAACGAGATGGAAAAGAAATGGTCTGATGAACTTGTGGCGTATACAAGAGATCACTTTGGTGATTTGAGAGCAACATGTCTCAAAAATATTAATGGTGGATATGCCGTAGCTTACGACAGCTCTCTTTTTATTCCCGATAGGGTAAAAGCTTCAGTGCCGGAAGCAGAAAAGGGCAAGCGTTTTATCCTGAGCGAGCACAAGACAGGTGCGTTTGTCGCAGCCTATGATTCCCTTGAAGATCTCATTGATGCTGGCTGGGCATTAGACTGATGGGGTCAGCGCAAAGCTTGTCTAAGTAGGAGGAATAAGCATGATGAAATTCGGACATTATCTTTGTGCAGGCATAGTCCTGTATCACAGAAGGAACAAGACTTGGGCTTGACAAGTACAAAAGGAGGACGTGATGGAAAAGAAATGGTCTGATGAACTTGTGGCATATACAAGGAAATACTTTAATCCTTTGGGAACAGAGCATCTCAAAAATATCAATGGTAAACATGCCAGATCCGGCTTTGGTCGGTTATTATGCGATTGTGAAAAAGCCTTAGTGCCGGAAACAGAAAAGGACAAGTGTTATATCCTGTTCGATCGCGAAACAGATGCGTTTGTCGCAGCCTATGGTTCCCTTGAAGATCTCATTGATGCTGGCTGGGCAGTTGATGATGACGAGGTATTTGGATCTATTCATCTCAAAAATATTAATGGTGGATATGCCGTAGCCTACAACAGCCGTGATTTAGACGACTGGGAAAAAGCTTCAGTACCGGAAACAGAAAAGAAAAAGCGTTTTATCCTGTTCGATCGCGATACACGTGCGTTTGCCGCAGCCTATGATTCTCTTGAAGATCTCATTGATGCTGGCTGGGTATTGGACTGATGGAGTCATGACAAAGTTTGTCATATAAAAGTATTACAGGCCAATGCGGCAATCGGGTTTGTAGAATCCGGGAGCTTTGAATCAGCTTAAATTCAGCTGTTATTGGGAAGGAAAAGTATGATGAAACTCAGACATTACTTTGGTGCAGGCATGATTCTTTATACCAGGGACAGAGATGGCAGCATTTCCGTCCTTCTTGAGAAGAGATCAGACAACCATACCTGGGCAATACCAGGTGGTTCCATTGAAGACTGGGAGAAATACCTTGAGGCAGCAAAAAGGGAAACACTCGAAGAGACAGGAATAGAAGTGGACTCGGCATGGCCTGTCAAAAACTACCATTTGCCATATTTCACATACTGTGTCTTTGCTTCAATGCTGCCTCATAAGGCTGTGGCAAAGAAAAACTGGGAATCAGATGAAATTGGATGGTTTGCGCTGAACAATCTTCCGGAAGGTATGAACTGGATGACGAAAATAGAGCTTGGCGATTTTGTCAGGAAAGAGAAGAAGCATGTGGAGTGAGGCAATTATGAACAGAGAAATCAGCAACCACTACAGGACGAAAATCGGAAGTGGGCTTTCAAAGGAACTGACTTCAGAAGCCCTCTTTGCAGCAATAAGGAATGAAGACATCTTTCTCATCAGAGCCTGCAGAGGAAAGTTGCCCACTAATGAAAATGAATGGGAAGGTGAGGACGAGGATATGTATCCTATGAGGTTCGCATTGCGAGAGATGGCTCATGTCTCTGTACTTGAAGCTCTTCTTGATATAGGCTTTGCTCTTCCTTCTAGTCCGCATGTCACCCCTTTCTCAGGCAAAGGTGAAGAAATCGTATCATTTTTGATGAAAGCAAAAGGAATCGACAGAAAGGAAGCTGCAGCATATCTCATCTTCAGCACCAGTTATTATCTGGACGTCTTTAATGAGGGGTGTTCATGTTACAGAGTTCCATTCCGCCTCAATCCTCATGATGTATACGAGCCGGGTTTCTTTTCCTATCTCAATGCCTGGCTTATAGAGTTGATACCATTTGTGAAAATGGAAATTGATAGCTCTGATAAAGAATCGAGAGGCAATCTGAGCATGATCTGCCGTGTTCTTGCTGAAGTCGAAGGACTTTATGAGGCACTTGAGACCTACATAGCCTGTGGCCTCATCTCCGGAGAGTCCATAGCCTGGCTTATGGGTCGTGCCGTCCATCATGATAACGAAAAAGCATTCGATTTGCTTCTTTCCATAGCCCCGGATGGTGCTCTTGATGCCATAACAGACTACCCGAGGAAAAACATGAGGCTTCTTGAGAAGATATTTTCTCTGGATCTTCTCACACCTGGAACAGACAAGGCTTTTGAAGCGTTTCAGTATTTCATTTCCAGTTTTGATGCAGAGCATGACAATCCGGAAATTCTCAAGAAGATCATGCACCCTTCATACGCCAAAAGACGGGATGATTCAGGCAATACGATTCTGCTTTTTGTGGCAAAGGTCAATGAAGATTTTTGTATCCAGAACTACCCGATTCTCGCCCCGACGAAAGAGGATATGAACGCAAGGGATCGAGAGGGCAGAACCATATTCTATTACTTTGCAGCACAAGAGTATTCTTACTGTTTTGAAGACCTTGTTGAAATGGGGGTCGATCCGTATGACACAGACGGGAAAGGGAATTCAGTTCTTCATATCATGATGGGCAAGGGTGGAGGATGGAATAACTTCGCCGACATTGCAGACGTCATGAAAGTGCTTCCTGCAGACATTGCCTATAAAAAGAACAATGAGGGAAAAACGCCGCTTGATCTGTTTGGTGACATTCTTGCCGGGAAAGCAAAAAGTGGGCATTGAGCCTCACTCCTGTTTTCTTGCCAGAATCACCTGTCTTCCTTTGAATCTAAATCCTGCTATGAGTCTGCTGTCATTCTCGATGTGGAATCTGTATTGTTTTTCTCCATTGACAGTGACTGTCACCTCTTCAGGCGGTGCAAGGATGAGCCGGTTTCTCTCTGGCCATACTTTGATGGTAGTCATCCCGTCAATCTTCCTGGCAAGATGAGACGCAAAAACTATCAGTGACAGGCCATATTTTGACGCAACCTTTTTCAGTGCATCATAGTGGTCTCCATAGCCTTTCTCAAGAGACTCGGCATCAAGATATGGAAAACCGGTACCATAAGTGAGAATTATGGTTTTGTATCCTTTCTGTGAAAGTATTTCGAGTTCATCTTCCACTTCGCAAAATCTCTTTGCCCTCAGCCTCTTTGAAAGGATTGCTCTTGCTGACAAGCGTTCGAGTACCTCTTCATCCCTCTCATATTCGCTGTTGAGGAAACAGAACAGCATTCTGTTGTGAAAATCATAAATGGCTTGGGTAGTGGAAAGCATTGCAAGCGGCAGGTAGTCCAGAATTGCATGGCGAAGCATGTCAAAGAGGAAGAGATAGGCATAATTGATACTGTTCATGCAGATGACGTCCCCTGGCAAGATTCTGTCCAGAAACGGGGTTGAAATATTGACAATGCCACCTCCAGGACATACCCAGCTTCCAAGGTCTTCCGCATATGTGTAATTGATGAGTTCACATGCTTCTTTCCAGTGGGATGAGAGTCTGTCAATCATAAATCGAATCTCCTTGAATCGGCTTTCAGCCTAATATTCATCTGTGACATGTGCTGACATAGTTCTCAAAACAGCAGATAATGAACACAAGGAATAAAAGCAATGGCTTCAGACAATCTGGCAACAAAAATTTCTATCGCAACATACATCGGGAACGGGAATGGACGTTCAGTCAATGATATTGCAGAGCACTTTGGGATATCGGTAAGGACTGTATACCGCTATCTCGACAGGCTTCAGGAAGAAGGCTATCCACTTACCAACGAAGAAAGGGGAAACGGAAGGGAAAAGCTCTGGACAATGCTTGAAGTGCACAGCGACAGGTATGGCAATGCGTTGCCATCAGCATCGTTCTCGCAGGAAGAGCGCATCCTGCTTTACTATGTGATGGCCGAGCTGAAGAAAAGCGAGGATATGCTTCCATCATTCAAGTCGGTCAGGAACAAACTGGCATCAATGCTGAGCCAGAAATCGGTAGCGTTTCCTTCTCTTGATTATGCTCAGAATATCACCAGAAAACTATTTCCGATTGAGAGCATCAGCTCCATCAGCAAGCTGGCTTCAAAAGAAACACAGCTTGTTGTCCGGCACCTCCTGAAGGCCATAAGCGAACAGAGCCGTGTCTTTATGAAATACCATGTACCAAACAAGACTGGAGTGCTTGAGGTGAAAGACATATCTCCTGTCTTCGCATTCTTCTATGATGGGGGAATGTATCTGCAGGCACTTCTGGAAGACGGAGCTCTCAGAACCTATGCAATTGAAAGGATTGAAAACGTCAGCCTCATTAAGGGCAGCATCGCAGTGAAGCCGGACTTTGATCCCCACATCCTTCTGACAGATCCTTTCGGCCCATTCATTGGCAAGGAAAAGATTGAAGCCGAGGTGCGGATATCCAAAGAGCAGGTACAGTATGTAAAAGAAAAGAACTGGCCATCCAGTGTTTCCATATCAGACAATCCGGATGGCTCTGCAACATTCTGTGTGACTACATATGGAGAACATGAATTCATCAGATGGCTCCTCTCCCAGAAATCCTCTGTGGTGTTGCTTAAGCCGGAATGGCTGAGAAATAAGCTAAAGGCAACAATTGACGAGATGGCAGTCCTGTATTCCTGAATATGATCAGGAGTGGTATCCAAGGGCGGTACACTCAAGTTTCATGAAGATAGAATCCTTGCCTCTCAATGGAGGATAGGGCAAAGTTTGGCTGGAGCAGTTATTCATACAGTACAAGTTGCCACTGATACGGCCAGCTTCTTGCTTTCAGTGTTATGCTGAATGAAATTACAGAACCATGAAGGACATTAAGAGATAGTATTCATTTTGTGAGAGAGAACGAATAGCGTAAAATATCCAACAGGAGGATGCATTATGAGCTATCTTGAAGCTGCCAACTTGCTGTCTCTGTATCTGATAGTCGGAGTCATTCTATTGTTCATCGCACTTTTATGTGTCCTGTTTATGGTAAAAAGCTATAGGGCAGGGATAAAAATAGGCATGGACAGAAAAGTCCTGATAAGAGCGATAACAAGCTCTGCCACTTTTACAATCCTTCCCTCTGTCTCAATCCTCATTGGAGTGATTGCACTCTCCGGTTCGCTTGGCATTCCCGCAGCCTGGCTGCGTCTTTCTGTTGTCGGGAATTTGCAATATGAGGCAACTGTTGCAGAAATTGCGGCAAACAGCATGGGCCTTACACTCAATGCATCCGCACTGAATACCTCGGCACTGTCAACAATCCTTCTTGTCATGACAGTAGGGATAATCTGGGGCTGTCTTCTTTCCATATTCACAATGAAGAAGTACTCTGCGAAGCTTTCGCTGGGGACCAGAAAAAGTGGTAGCAGTGGAGGTGGTTATGCTTCCTGGGCAATGGTTGCCATGATGATCGGCCTGTGCTCGACTTTTGTCGGTTCATACATCGCAGACATGATTGTAAATGCAGATCTTGTGCCCGTCATAACAGTAGTGGTTTCCGCACTTTTCATGGCTCTGTTCGAGACTCTTGGCAGAAAGTTCAAGATCTTTGAGAACTTCTCGCTTGCTCTCTCGATGTTGCTGGGCATGTGTGGAGCAATCGTTGTTTCACTCTTTATCTAGGAGGTGGGTATGGATAATGGGAATTTTGATTACACCAAATATACTGATTCGATACACCGAATGGGCCGCATCGGTCTCTCGATCGCTCTGGTACTGCTTCTTCTTGCTCCCTTCCTGTTTGCTTTGGTACTGGAGAGCGAAATCAACTGGGCGGGGTTTCTCTCATCCGTCTGGTCAATCCTGATCGTGTATGTCCCATCCTGTATTGTTGAATACCTTATATACGTTCCTCTCCTTGGCCCGGGTGCAAGCTACCTGTCATTCATTACAGGCAACATAACAAACCTTAAGCTTCCCTGCGCCGCAAATGCGCGCGAGATTGCAAATGCGGAAGTGGGGAGCAAGGAAAACGAGATTATCTCTACACTCTCTGTGGCAACATCGTCACTGGTTACAATGCTGGTAATTTTCATCGGGGTCTTGTTGCTCATTCCCCTTACTCCGATACTTGAGAATCCTGTCCTTGTACCTGCATTCGACAATGTACTTCCCGCCCTCTTTGGAGCATTGGGGTACCAGTATTTCAGAAAGAGCCTGAAGATAACGGTTGTTCCACTCTCATTCATGGTAATCATTTGCGCTATTATTCCTTCCCTCATGAGCCAGACAAGCATCATGATTATTGCCTGTGGCGCAATCAGCATAGGTTTGTCATGGCTGATGTGGAGAAAGGGAATCCTTAAATAGGAGGAGTAGAAATGAAGATAGAAGAAAAACTCTCTGAAATGATAAAAATTGAGACAGTCAGTGAGATTGGAAAAAACAACATAGAGAAGTTCGAGCGTTTTCAGGACAAGCTGCGCACATTGTTTCCTCTTGTTTTCAAGACTATGGAGTTCAATTCATTTGATGGCGCGATGCTGTTAAGGTGGAAGGGAAAGGACGAGAAAAAACGTCCTTTAGTCCTGATGAGCCATCAGGATGTGGTTGAGGCAACAGGGGAGTGGAAGTATCCGCCATTTTCAGGCGAGATTGTGGATGGCGTTGTCTGGGGCCGAGGTACAGTGGATACGAAAGGCTCCCTGTGCGCTATCTTCGAGTCTTGTGAGCGCCTTATCTCGTGCGGTTATACTCCCGAGATGGATGTGTATATATCCTCTTCCAACAATGAGGAACTCTCCGGCCCCGGAGCCGAATATTCGGTAGCTTATTTGGAAGAAAGGGGCATAAGGCCGCTGCTGGTTCTGGATGAAGGCGGCATGATAAAGAGTGAACCGCTGAAAGGGGCGAAGGGAAGATTCGCCATGATGGGAACACTTGAAAAGGGTACATGCAACTTCCGTTTTGTTGCAAAGGGAAAAGGGGGCCATGCATCAGCACCCGGGAAGAATACTCCTCTTGTAAGGCTTGGCCAATTCATGGTGGATGTAGAGAAGCATGATCCATTCAGGGCCCGCATGAATGCAACCACGAGTGAGATGTTTATCCGTATGGGCGCACACACTCCAGGCTTCATGGGCTTTATCCTGAGGCACAACAGGGGGCTGACTCCACTGTTGAACAGACTCCTTCCAAAGATTAATTCACTTGCCACGGCTATGATAAAGACTACCATTGCCTTTACCACCGCTTCCGGCTCCAACGGACTTAACGTCCTTCCCGAGAGGGCATATGTGACAGGAAACTGCCGTGTAATTCATCATGAGGATGCCGACTATACTGAAAGCACCCTCAAAACGATAGCGGCGAAATATGATATAGACGTCGAAGTAATAATGAAAAACAGCGCCTGTCCTGTTGTGGATCATAATGGAGAGCAGTTCAAGTTTGTCGAGCGCATAGTGAATGAGGTCTTCCCCGGTGTAATTACAAGTCCTTATGCGATGACAGGAGGAACGGATGGCCGCCATTTCTCCAGAATCTCGGAGAATGTAATCCGCTTTGCACCGCTTGAGATAAACGACCAGCAGTATGCGAGCATCCATGGTCTCGATGAGAATATCAGCATATCCTGTCTTGAAGATGGTGTCAGGTTCTATGAGAAAGTGATAAAAGAGCTGTATTGAACGTAGTGCGTCAACTGATTAAAAATGCTCTGACACATCATGTTTCATAGAAAGATAATCGCCAAGTTCGGATACAACTATCCCCAATATGCTCTCCTGGATGATGATTGCGCGAAGGAAATTATCAAGGGAATAAAACCACCCACATATCGCAGATTTATTGTTGAGAAGGGTATTGGGCACAGTCATCATTTTTGTGTATAAAAAGTTTTTTTCTTCACAGAAAACATAGATTGGCGGGAATAAATTTTTCTGTCCAATAACGTTTTATCGGTATATGATTTCTATCAAAGATAAGGAGAAAAACATGAAGAAAATTTCTGTGTTTATTTTGGTTTTGCTTATTGCCGCAGCATCGGCATTCGCAGCTGATACTCTCGTCCTTTATTTTTCCCGTACGGGAAACAATGCCTGGGCAGCCAGAACGATATCTGAAATGACCGGTTCCGATCTCTTTGAAATCGCAACGGTAAAGGAATATCCTACAGATGACACAGAGGCACACACCGTTGCAGCTGAGGAACAGGAAGCCAATGCTCGTCCTGAACTTGCAACCAGAGTAGATCTGACACAATACGACAAGATCTTCCTCTGCTATCCGATCTGGTCGGGAAATGTACCAATGGCAATACTCACATTCCTTGACGAGTACGATCTCTCCGGCAAGACAGTTCTCCCATTTACAGCCTGTGGCGGAAGTCCAATCACAACTTCCGTAGAAACGATCA
>CAZPLS010000052.1:0-9516 GCA_964587685.1 uncultured Dialister sp. | reverse complement strand
AGCTCTAATTATATAGTTATATTATTATAAAATCTTTATTCTCATTATATTTCTAACAGCTATAACAAAGAATTATGAAAGAGATACAGATTTTCCTTATATCAATTCATGGAAATTTTTTATGACTGTGATGAATAATCCCTATGTATGAGATGCATAAAAGGGTGTAAAATAAATTTATAAAAGTTATGGTCCGTAGGTGTGAGATGCAATTGGAAATGCTGGTGAGTGTATATGGATCTTGCACAGGATATTTGGATGATTGTCCAGGTCATTCTCCTGGACCTGTCTCTCGGCGGGGATAACTCTATTGTTATCGGCATGGCCGCGAAGGGACTGCCGGAAAAGCACCAGAAAAAGGTGATTATGTTCGGCGCGGCCGGCGCAGTGCTGGCTCGGTTTTTACTGGCGGCTATCATCGTGTGGCTTCTCACGGTGCCGTATTTGAAAACCATCGGCGGGTTGGTGCTCTTGTACATCGGCATGAAGCTGATTGGCGAAGAGGACAGCGGCAGTGAGGAGGAAGGGCCGCATATTGAGGCGAAGACTACGCTCTGGGGCGCGGTGGAGACGATTGTGCTGGCGGATTTTATTATGAGCCTGGACAACGTGCTGGCCATCGTGGCGGCCACCAATGAGCATCTGGGACTGCTTGTGGCAGGCATGCTGTTTTCCGTTCCCATCATTATGCTCGGCAGCACCATTGTGGTGAAGATCATGGACAAGTTCCCCCAGATCATTTACATCGGGAGCATCGTCATCGGCTGGGCCGCCGGCGGCATGATTGTCACCGATGCTCACCTGGGACTCCCGGAGGAATGGGGGATCTATGTGAAGGTGGGTGTGACGCTCCTCGTTGCCGTGGGGGGCTTTGTGTGGCAGCGAATGGCGAAACGGAAGAGAATGGCGATCTGACCGCGCAGATATGTCTGTATGGGGCGGGGGCCTGCTCTTCGTGGGGGCGGACTAAATTTTTATGCCAACCCCGCTTTATGTAAACGAAAAAATATGTAATAATAGAGGAAATGAATATCAGTACCCGGGAGGGCAGCTGAACCGGGAAGGAGGAAGCGCATGGATATAGTGGACAGCGCCTGGATGTTTTTTCAGGTCATCCTGCTGGACCTGGCGCTTGGCGGCGATAATTCGATTGTCATCGGCATGGCGGCAAAAGGTCTGCCTCATGATATGCAGAAGAAGGTCATCTTTTTTGGTTCAGCCGGCGCGATTGCCGTCCGCTTCATTCTTGCGGTGCTGTTGGTGTGGCTGCTGGCGATTCCGTACCTGAAGACCATCGGCGGGCTGGTGCTCGTGTACATCGGCATGAAGCTGATCGGCCACCAGGGCCAGGAGGAAGATGTGCACGTGTCGGCGCAGAACACGTTCTGGGGAGCTATCAGAACGGTCATCGTGGCTGACGCGGTCATGAGTCTCGACAATGTTCTCGCCATTGTAGCAGCGACCAACGGACATCTGGGACTTCTCATTATCGGCATGTTAATTTCTGTACCAATTATTATTCTGGGCAGCACTATTATAGTGAAAATCATGGATCGTTTCCCGTGGATCATCTGGATCGGCGCTCTGGTCATTGGCTGGGCATCGGGCGGCATGATCGCTACGGACGAGTACATGGCGCTGCCTGAGTCCTTTGCGATTTATTTGAAGGTAGGCGTAACCATTCTCGTCGCCGCAGGCGGCCTGGTATGGCAGAAAATGGAACGCAGAAAGACTGCGCAGGGGTAAGGTGCATATGTCGGTTGGAAGAGGAGCGCTCAATCAGCGCCCCCCTTTTTTATAGATCCGCTCTATTTTCCGTTTACAGAAAGGTTGGGAGGACGATATGGAAATCATGGATAGCGCCTGGGTATTTCTGCAGATCATTCTGCTGGATCTGGCGCTCGGCGGTGACAATTCCATTATTATCGGTATGGCAGCGAGAGGGCTGCCGGTAAAGCAGCAAAAGAAGGTCATTCTCTTCGGTACGATGGGCGCCATATTGGCACGCTTTCTTCTTGCCGCGATACTGGTGTGGCTCCTGGCGGTGCCGTATCTGAAAACCATTGGCGGCGTCATTCTCCTGTGGATCGGCATGAAGCTTATCGGACAGGAGGGCAAGGAAGAAATTAATGTGAAGTCGCAGACTACGTTCTGGGGCGCTGTTCAAACGGTGGTCATTGCTGACGTCATCATGAGTCTTGATAACGTACTGGCCGTGGTGGCGGCGACAGACGGCAATCTGGTTCTTGTCATCATCGGCATGCTCATATCTGTCCCCATTATTATCGTAGGCAGTACCGTGGTGGTGAAGATTCTGAACCGCTTCCCCTGGATCATCTGGGTGGGCGCTCTGGTCATCGGCTGGGCGGCCGGCGGCATGATGGCTTCGGACGAGTTCCTCGGCGTGCCTGATGAATACGACCTGGCTCTGAAAATCGGCATGACTGCGGTGGTAGCGGCCGGCGGCTGGATCTGGAAGAAGATGTCCCACAAAATGGCATAACCACAAAAAGGAGCGGACAGGTATCGCTCCTTTTACTATGGGCCGATTATGGTACAATAGTAGAAATGAATTCGGGAGGGACTGCCATGAATTCTGATCTTCTGCTCGTCGTGGTGGCGGGCTATGTGGTGTATAAAATCGGCTGGGTGGACGGCTGGACGACGGTGAATCTCTTCCTCGTGCTCTGCCTGGTCATTATCGGTGCGGCAGCGGTGCTGCGCCGCACGCCCTGGTGGAAGCGCATGCGCGCCGAAAGGGAAGCAGCAAGAAAGAAGCAAAAGGATGACGATACGGCGCCGAAGCCGTGAGGGATGGTATGAAGGAACTGGATCTGGTTAAGAAATGGAACGGCCAGGCCGGGCGGTGCCTGGCGGCGGATCTCACCCTCGATGGGATCGCCCGCTTCGGGCACCTTGTCTTTGTCGCCTATGGGATCTGGCTCTGGTTCGGCGGTCGAAGGGAAGAGAAAAAGGCCCGGCGGACGGCGGCGCTCACCGCCCTTTTCGGCGTGGCGGCGTGCTCGCTTCTTTCGTGGTGCATCGGGCGGTTCTGGCACAGGACACGCCCCTTTGCGCGAGACGGAGGCATCTGGAATTTTACCGGCCACAAGGCCAATGCGTCCTTTCCGAGCAATCATACCATGAACGGCGCGGTGGTGGCGGCGGTCATGGTGCGGCACCGCATGCCCGGCGCGAAGCGGCTCGCCGCCATGGCGGCGCTCTTGGGGGCTTCCCGCATTTTTGCAGGCATCCATTACCCCACGGATATTTTGGGCGGCGCGGCCATCGCCTGGGCGGTGGAAAAGACGCTCCTTACCACCCGCCTTGTGCGCACACTCGCCGCCAGGGGAGCCGCCCTCTCTATGCCTGCGGAGGCGCGGCTGTTTGGGGCGGTGAAGAGAAAGCTTTCTAATCTCCTATGCGGGAGGGGGCGGCCATGACCTGGCTCTGGGCCGGGCTGCTTATGCTCTTTGTCCTTCTGCTTGCGGCCCTGCTCTGTCCCGTGCGGTACGACCTCCTGGCGGACAAGGACGGAGCGGAGGTGCACCTCTCTCTCTTCGGCGGGCTCTGGAAAAAGGACCGCACCTGGGGAACGGCCAGGGCGGAGGCAAAGGCATCTACGCCGGAGAAGACGGCGCGGCCTGCGCCGCCAGCCCCATCCGATGCGGCTGGCACATCGGCTCCTGAAACAGAGGAGGAGACGGAGGAGAAGGAGGACGCGGGGGAGGACAAAAAAAATAAGCCCGGCGCTCTTGCAGTTCTTTCCTTTGCGTGGGACAATGGAACCGTACCCATCGTGGTCCGCGCGCTGCGCCGGCTCTGGCGGCACAGCCGGCCCGGGTATGTGTACTTCACCGGACGGGCCGGTCTGGGCGATCCCATGGAGACGGGCGTTCTGGCGGGGGTCATGTACGCGGCCTTTCCCGGATGTACTCGCCTGGACTGGGATTTCACAGACCGCGTGTTTGAGGCCCGGGCCGAAGCGGGGGGCCGGATCATACCGCTCTATATCATCTGGATACTTGGAGGTGTGCTGGCCGCGAAGCCGGTTCGCCGCACCTGGTCATTTATGAAACAAGGCGAAGCCCCGACGAGGCGGGGGCAGGACGTGCAGGAGGCGCTCCATGGACGAGAAGGAAAGAAAGAGACTGTTTGAGGATTTCAAATCGATGATCTCCACCGAATCGGTGGTGGGCGAGCCCATTTACCTGGGCGATGCGGTCATCGTGCCCTTTGTGGACGTGAGCTTCGGCTTCGGCAGCGGCACCACCGGCCCGGACGGCAAAAGCGGCGGTGAAGCGGGGGGCGGCAAGATGGTTCCCACGGCGGTGCTCATCCTGAAGGGCGAACGGGTGGAGCTTTTCTCCATCAAGAACGCGGCCAGCACCACGGCGGTGGACAAGGTACTGAACATGGTGCCCGAGATCATTTCCCATTTCAGGAAAAGGAAGGAAGTCCCGCTGGCAGAGGAGGTGACGGAGGCGGCAGCGATGGCAGCACCCGAAGCGGCGGAGGAAGCACCAGCAGAGACCGAAAGGTGCGAATCAGAAGCGAAAGAGACGGAAGAAGTGCCGAAGGCTCCGGCGGCAGAAGCCGCGGCGGATTCTTCCAAAAGTAATTGACAGGACATGAAGAATATACTATTATAATTAATATATCTAATAAGCTTATGGGTCCTTACAAGGAGGAGTAGAAATGAAAATGAAACACATTGCGGCAACGGTTGCAGCTGCCGGCATGCTTGCAGTGGGCGGCGTTCTCGGTGCATCGGCCGCGGGTATTGGTTATGTAAACACGAACGCACTCATGCAGGCGCATCCGAAAATGGAAAAGGCCCGTCTGGACATGAGAACGGCGGCGCAGAGGGCGGAGCAGGATTTCGAAAAGCGGTCCGCAGGCAAGAGCGATGAGGAAAAGCAGAGAATCGCTTCGGAACTGCAGAGACAGCTCAATGAAAAGAATGGCTCCCTCATGAACCCCATCGTGCAGGACATTCAGAAAGCCATTGCCCAGGTTCGCCAGGAAAAAGGCCTTGACATCGTCATCGATCAGGCGGCGGTCATCGACGGCGGCGTGGACCTCACCAGCGAAGTGGGCCAGAGACTGGCAAGATAAAGAACGGAAAAACGCGGAGTTCGGTCCCCGCGTTTTTTTGCGCCCATTTTTCTGTGGTCATGTAAATTTTCTCGTCAATTTCTCATACACATTTGACGCACTTTCTATAGACTCTTTTCACTATCCATGACAAAGGCTCGGTATATTGAAGGCATGGTCAACCATTATCAGGAGGTATGTGTATGAGAAAACAATGGATGAAGGGCATGGTGCTCTCTCTGCTCGCCGGAAGCGCCGTTTTTGCATCTCCCCTGGGAGCTGATGCAGCGGATATCCGCATTCTGCCGGTGGACACGGCGAAATTCTGGGCAGGGGCCCGGTTTGACTTCAACGTGGAGGTGGCCAATGCGAAGGGGCTCTCCGCGGTGGAGGTCACCATCAATGGGAAACCCGCCGCGGATGTGCTGGGGAAGGATATGGCGCAGATCACCCTCGATAACGGTGTGGTGTCCCTCCGTGCGGACGATGTGGCCTTTGCGAAGCCCGGCGATTACACGGTGAGTGTCGCTGCGGTGGACGCAGAGGGCCGATCTGTGAGTAAGGCGGACTACACGGTGGTGCGGGAAAAGGCGGCCCGGCCGGCGAAAAACGTCATTCTCTTCGTGGGGGACGGCATGTCTCTCCAGGCGCGGGAAATCGCCCGTATTCTTTCCAAAGGGCAGACCAACGGCAAGTACAATGATTATCTTGCCATGGAGAAGCTGGATCACAACGCCATCATCACCACCAGCGGCTATGATTCCCTTGTGACGGACAGCGCCAACTCCGCCTCCGCCTATTCCACGGGGCACAAGTCCGTGGTGAACGCTATGGGGGTGTATGAAAATTCTACAGAAGATCCCCTCGATGATCCCAGGGTGGAGACCATTTCGGAAATTCTGAAGCGCACCCGGGGCATGTCCATCGGCATCGTCACCCAGGCGGAGACCACCGACGCCACGCCGGCCGCCATGGTGGGCCACACCCGGCGCCGCGCCCTGCAGGATTACCTGGCAAAGGACTACCTGGCGGAATACCACCGCCCGGACGTCATCATGGGGGGCGGCTCAGCGCGGTACCTCCCCAGCTCTGTCATGGGGTCGAAGCGGAAGGACAACTTTGACGTCATTGGCGCCTTCAGGGAGAAAGGCTACACCTTCGTCACCACCGACGCGGAAATGAAGGCCGCTCCGGCGGACAAGCCCCTCCTGGGCCTCTTCCACACGGGGACGATGAACGTGTACATCGACCGGGAAATGCTGAAGAACCCGAAGGTCCTCGGCGGCTTTGACGACCAGCCCAATCTCATCGACATGACGAAGAAAACCCTGGACATTTTGAGCCGGAACGAAAACGGGTTCTTTGCCATGATTGAGGGGGCCTCCATCGACAAGCAGCTCCATGTCATGGACTGGCAGCGCGCCGCCTACGACACCATTGAATTTGACAAGGCCATTGAATATGTGACCCAGTGGAGCCGCGACCACGGGGACAACACGCTCATCATCGTCGTGGCGGACCATGCGCACGGCGTGTCCATCAGCGGCACCTACCATGAACGGGACGGGAAGAAGGGCACCGAGGCGGTGCGGGTGTACCAGAATTCCATCATGCCCACCTTCAGCGACAAGGACGGGGACGGCTTCCCCGATGATCCCGATCCGGAGGTGACGCTGGCGGTGCAGTACGCCAACCATCCCGAATACTACGAAAATTACCACTTCATGCCCGTGCCCACGCCGCCGGCCCTGTCCGTGACAGAAACGGTGGAGGAAGCGAAGCTCGTGGGAGACAAGGTGGAATACCATCAGGTATCGAAGGCCAGCTCGAAGGCCAACCCGGCGCGCATCCATCCGGGAGATCCGGCAGAGCTCATGCCCGCCAACACGCCGAAGGATGATCCCCAGGAATGCCACGCCGCGGACGATGTGCTCCTCAACGCGGGCGGCCCTGGTTCGGAATACTTCCACGGCATCATGGACAACACGGAAGTCTTCTTCGGCATCCTTCGGGCTCTGGGCATTGACGCAAACCGCAGTGTGAACCCGGATCTCTCCAGGGACGCGGAATAATGAAACACTTCCTCTGGCGGCTTGCTTTGGCGGGACTGGTGGCGGCAGGCCTTGCCATGCCGGCGGGGGCGGAGGCGCTCTCCTTTCCTGAGCTCTACCGCAGCAAGTCTGCGGCGGGGCTCATCCTCTCCGACAAGGCAGAGGGCCTGCGGGGGCGGACGGTGACCATGACGGGGTACATGGCGCCGCCTCTGACGCCCACTATCCGCTTCTTCGTCCTCACGGAGGTGCCCATGTCGGTGTGCCCCTTCTGCAGCAGCGACGCAGACTGGCCGGACAATATCATCGTGGTGAAGGTGGACGATGCGCTCACCGCGCTCCCCTATGACGCGCCCATCTCCGTCACGGGCACGCTGGAAATAGGAAGCGAAATCGATGAGGAAACGGGCTTCGTGAGCCAGCTCCGCATCGCCGCCGATTCCGTGGAAGCACTATAGGAATCGAAAACAAAGGAAGTTCCTATGATTCACACAACCCCATTAACCTGCCAATTTCCCGATGGCAGAGGCAAGCGGCTCCGGGCGCTCCATTTCCCGGCCGTTCACCTCCCCGATGGCGCGGCGTGCGCTCTCACGGGCCCATCGGGGAGCGGGAAATCCACTCTCTTTCACTGCCTCTCGGGCATCCTCCGTCCCACGGCGGGGCAGATTCTCATCGACGGGACGGATATCACCGCCATGGGTGAGAGGGCGCTCTCGGCGTGGCGGGCGGCGAATGTGGGCTATATGTTTCAGCAGCCCCTCCTTCTGCCGTATCTCACCGTCATGGAAAATATCCTCCTTGCCGCGGATATTGCGGGGAAGGACAGGAAAGAGGCTGCCCGGGAGGGCGCGGCGTGGCTGGCGCGCACAGGCCTTCCTGGCATGGGGCATCGCCTTCCCGCCCATCTCTCCGGCGGGGAGCGTCAGCGGGCGGGCTTCATCCGCGCCGTCATCGGCGCGCCGCGGCTTCTTCTTGCCGATGAGCCCACGGCCAGCCTCGACGGGGAAAACAGTCGTCTCCTCATGGATGCGCTCCTGGCCTACCAGCGGGAAACGGGATGTACCCTCATCTGCGCCACCCATGATCCGGCCGTGCGGGCCCGGTTTTCCATGGAGATGCATCTCTCGAAGGGAGGTCTGTCATGACGGCACGGCTCGCGTTTCTGTCCCTGTGGCGCCGGCCGGCGCGGCACGCCGTGCTCATTCTGCTCCTGACGGCGGCGTGCGCCCTCCCTGTGTTCCTGCTCCAGATGGCAGCGGGCCTCTACAGCGGACTGAACCGCGCCGTCGAGCCCTTTCCCATCCTTATGGGCGCCAATGGATCTCCCTACCAGCTGGTCATACATACCGTCTTTCTCCGGGACCGGCCCATCGGAAACATTTCCTATGCCGAGGCGGAGCGGATCCGTGCAGGCGGCCGGGCCGACAGGGTCATCCCGCTCGCCTTTGGCGACAATTACCGGGGCTTTCCTATCGTGGGTACGGAGACGGAGATTTTTGACTACCGGCCCAATCCCTCCCGCGGGCCCTGGCTCACACTGGCGGAGGGGCGCCTCTTTGCGGCTCCGGGGGAGGCGGTCATCGGAAGCGAGGCGGCGAGGCGCACTGGTCTTGCCGTGGGGGACACCTTCCGGGGCCTGCACGGCCTGGCCGGCCCGGGGAAGGAGCACGAGAGCTACCGCGTGGCAGGCATCCTCGAACCCGTGGGCGGCCCCTACGATACGGCAATTTTCCTTGATATTTCCGATATCTGGCGGGCCCATGACCATGAAGGAGCAGGAAAGGGGGACGTGACGGCCCTTCTCATTCACCCGAAGAGCTACCGCGATGCATTGCTCCTTCTCCAGGAGGCGCAGCAGCACCGGGGCGGGGCGACGCAGCTTCTCTTCCCCGCCCAGACGCTCATCGCCCTCTATAGCCTGGCCGGACAGAGCCGGGAATTCTGGACACTCCTCACAGGGGGATTCCTCCTTGCGGCCGTGCTCATCACGCTTCTGGCCATGTACTGGAACGCCCTCTCCCGTCTCTCCGAATTCGCCCTCCTCCGGGCGCTCGGCGCGGGCCGGGGCGCTGTCATGCGCCTGCTGGCGGCAGAGCAGGCCATACTGCTGACGGCCGGGGCTCTTGCGGGGTGGCTTGCCGGCTGGGGCGCCGCCGTTCTTGCCGCCCGGGCCGTTTCGGCAAAGGCTGCCATCGTCATGACGATCACGCCGGAATGGCAGACACTCATACCGCCCCTGGCCGTCTGCCTTCTCGGCATGACTGTCGGCCTCATTCCTGCCTGGCGCATCCGAAAGCAGGACATGTCCGCCCATCTCTGACCCATCCATACAGAAAAGACCGACCCATGCGGCCGGTTTTTTCTA